>NZ_JALXBJ010000052.1 GCF_026991495.1 Thermococcus sp.
TATGTGAACTATGGATCATAGGCCCCGCCTCAACAGGAAGCGAGGAGTTCGGGCCGGGTGGGGGCTCTGACGTCTTGTCCTCTGTTCTTTTCTTCTTGCTACATTGCAAGGGAAAGAGTTTAAATTCTATAGTAACAATAGGCCCGGGGGTTATCGATGACGGCAATCTGCGATGAACTTAGGAGCTTAACAATCAAGAACTTCTGCCGTAGGATTATTACATTGGCGAGGGAATCAGGTGGCTACTTTGAGCCGATTGCTCAGGAGTTTTTGGACGAGTATTACAAACTCGTTGAGACTCCGAGGATCAGGGGACACTCCCGGAAGGAGAGTACAGGCAGAAGGGAAACGCTTTTCGTGATTTCATAAGTGAGCTAATCTTTGTTAGGTCCGGAGGTACATATAGACTACTTGACAAAAAAAGTTCGGGGCTATACAGAGCGCAATCATGACGTGGATTTAGCTTACGTTGCTGGGGGCACAGTTCTTGTTGCGGGAGAAGTGAAAATGACGGGCAGTCCTCCCTACCTTAGGAGAAGTTACGTCCAGAAGGAAAGGAAGACTCAGAGTGACCTTGACAAGAGATTAAAGGAAGTAAAATTTACCGCCGTTGACCTGAAGCTTTATCACACTCCTAACGAGGTTATAGTTAAAATCTTATCCAGCGACGGGGATCTTTTATCCGCAACTCTACCTCTATGGTGGGACGAGTGGGTTAAAGCCTCAATTCCAGGTTTTTATTCATTTTGGGCATCGAGACTGGCGTCCGGACAGCTCAAGAACGGTAAAGTTGTAAACGCGGACAATCCTGATCTGCTCCTTGAGAAGTTTGATAGGCTACGGAAGTACAATAACGCCGTTGGTGTCTTTATGTTCAAAGAGGAGAACGACAGATACGTCCCAGTTGAGGTAGAGAATATAAAAAAAGCTAAATCTGATGATAGATAAGGCAATTGATGACTTAATTAGCTTTCTTGACTTCCACGTGGATTCATCTCCTTGATTTTTCAAGTCTATTTTTCCTTAAGTGTTCCCAGACTTCTGTAATCGTTTCAATCTCATCTCTGTGGAGCCCTAGTTCTCCTTCAAGCAAAATTTCATTGAGAATTTCAACGGCATCAGTGACCCTCCTCTTCCTGATAAGTGAGTCAACTTTCCCGCTGACGTTAATAATATCCTGATTGTCTTTGACACATGGAAGTACTACTCTCTCGGCCTCCCTCGGTTCAATCTTAAGTACTCCACCACCGTAGAACCTCCCGTTCAGCTCAAAAGAAGCCAGGGTTAGTGAATTATAGAATGACGTTACAACAACAGTAGGCTCAACGTTTTCTCTTAGGAACACTTGGTGAACTGTGTTCGTACTCGTAGCTTTCTTGTTGTCTATCTTGATTTCGTTGGCTGATGCTTTGGGGACATCGTGAATCATGTAGCTCATAAACACATCTGGAAAACGAACACCTGGAACTTCATACCATCTTTTCCTTATCCTAACTTTGTATCTCTCCTTTACTTTTAGTTCCTCCCCTCTGACTTTAAGGTAATCCCTAACGGATTGCGACAGCCTTTCCCAAGGCTCGGTTATGTAAAGCAAATGGCATTTTTGGCCAAGTTTGCATAAAAGTCTCCAATCGTTGTTTGTGGTTTTAGTACCTTGAATGTGCTCTGCACGCGAGATAAGTGGGACCAGGTACTTTTTCTCAATGTTCCACCTCTCAGCTTCTTGAGCGGTGAGCGTAAAAAATCTGTTGTCCCCTGTAACGACGCCAATGGTTACCTTTCCAAGTTCGTCTAGGGTCGTTATTTTGTCCCTTGTCTTCTCCATAATCTTCAGGTATGCTTTAAGAATGCGGGGAGGTATAATGTACTTAGTCCACTTCTCATCTGCCTTTGGACTAAAAGAAGTGTAGTTTTCAAATTCACCCTGAACGTCAATGCTAAGAAGGTCTTCTTCTGGGTTAACCGTTACAAACCAAACCTTAGGAGTTTTTGCATTGCCTTTCACTCCCATTAAGATAATCGTGTCCTCTAACACAGAAAACGCTCTTTTTTCGAAGGAGATTATGACAATGCTCTCAAAGTTTTTCAAAAGCCATTTCCTTAGAGGTTTGGCGTAGTTAACGTGTAACAACTTGGAGGGAAGGACCATCGTCATTCTTCCTCTTTTTTTTCAGGAATTTCCCTGCGTGTATAACGAATGGAACCCATGATGCCGTAAGTTCTGGTAAATCCACGCCCTCCTCGCTTGAGAGTTTTATTGCCTTCTTCCTGATATTACCCTTGAAGAGCTGATACCTTATGTATGGAGAGATGGGAGTTGTATGTCGAAGAAGTTGGAGTTAATAAGGGTTGGAACAACTCCAAACTCTGACAATAGCCTCCTCCGGGTTTCCTCAATCATATCCCTATCAAGTTCGATTCCATACACTTGATGTGGAATATCATCCGGTTGGGCTCCTAATGATAGAAGCTCCTGTATCGAGGCCTTCAGAAAGACTCCATCTCCACAACTTGGTTCTAATATTTTGTCCTTGGGTGTTTTAATCGCCCATCGAGCCATGAACTCGGCTATGGTTGGCGGAGTTAGTACCTGGCCTAAGCTCTTCACCCTGCTGGAAATTGTGGTCTCCATTTTCTCACCTACTCGAGTTCACTCGAGCGATCTGATAAACTTTATCCCAGCAACTCTTATAATCGGGTATTCGATTGTTGTTCAGGTGGTAGAATGAGGGCAGTCGTCATAGGCTCTGGAATCGGGGGGCTTTTGACGTCATCATTCCTAGCGAAAAACGGCTACGAGGTTACGGTCCTCGAGAAGGCTCCCTACCTCGGCGGTCGTTTCACAAATCTGAATTACAAAGGCTTCGGTCTCTCCACCGGTGCCTTCCACATGCTCCCGCACGGCGAGGACGGGCCTTTGGCTTACCTGCTAAAACTCCTCGGCGCGGACGTTACGATAGTGAACTCAAATCCGAAGGGTATGATTTTCTACGGAGGAGGGATCTTCCACTACCGCGAGGGCTGGAAGTATCTCGGCTGGAGGGAGAAGGCGAGGGCGGTAAAGCTCCTAGCAGATATCAAGAGGAACAAGTTGCCGACCGGCGAAGAGGCCGAGATGAGCGGACGGGAGTGGATAAGGGAGAAAATCGGAGACAACGAGTTCGTTGACCTCTTCATTAAAAGCTTCCTCGGCTGGGCCGACAGTGTCTTAGACGTTCCGGCGGGAGAGCTGGCGAGGGAGATAAAAGCGGCCCTGAAGTGGGGCGGCCCCGGTCTCATCAGGGGAGGCTGTAAAGCTGTAACGGATGAGCTGGCAAGGCTTACCGAGAAAAACGGCGGGAGAATACTCACGAGGAAGAGGGCAGTAGAGGTTGATCCCGATGGGAAGAAGGTTTTCACAGCTGATAACGAGGAGTTCCCCTACGATATCTTGATTTCCAACATCGGCATAAAGGAGACCGTCGAGCTCATCGGGCGGGAACACTTCGACCGCGATTATCTAAGGCGCGTTGATTCCCTTAAGCCAAGCGAGGGGATAAAGTACAACGTTGCCCTTAGAGGGGAGCCGAGGATTGGGAACACCGTCGTCTTCACCCTCGACACCGAGAGGATAAACGGCTACAACGAGCCTTCATCGCTGAGTCCCGAGCTTGCACCTGAAGGTTACACGCTGGTGATGCTTCACCATGCCCTCCAGAGCAGAAACCTCAAAGCAGAGCAGAGGAAGGGCATCGAGGACATCCACCACATATTTCCAAACCTCGATGAGGAAGGGGAGATCCTGCTAATTCAGACGTACCTCGACGGGAACCCGGTCAACAGGGTCGCGGGCGGGCAAACGGTAGAAGACTTCCCGGTTAGAAACGTCTATGTGGTGGGCGATGCGTACAGACCCGCCGGTGGGATAGAGGTCGAGGGGATAGCTTTGGGGGTCATGAAAACCCTCGAAAGGCTGGGCATTGGGAGTTTCAAGGGCTGGTACCCCTGAGCCGCTTTACTTTTGCCAAGCTTTTACTGCCTTTCCCGAACTTTTTTTCCATGGGGATCACCGGCACCTAACGAACGTTTTTATTCTGATGGGCCAACTCTCTCATCCGGGAGGTGAGGGCATGAGGAAGAGGGTCGTCATAGCGCTCGGGGGCAACGCGATTCTCCAGAGGGGCCAGAGAGGTACTTATGAAGAGCAGATGGAGAACGTGAGGAAGACGGCGAGGCAGATAGCCGAGATAATCCTCCACAACGACTACGAGGTTGTTATAACCCACGGCAACGGGCCCCAGGTTGGGGCTTTGCTCCTCCACATGGATGCCGGCCAGCAGGTTTACGGCATCCCGGCCCAGCCGATGGACGTTGCGGGGGCGATGACCCAGGGGCAGATTGGCTACATGATAGGCCAGGCCCTCATGAACGAGCTGCGAAAGAAGGGAGTTGAAAAGCCCGTTGCAACGGTTGTGACCCAGACGGTCGTTGAGGAGGACGATCCAGCATTTCAGAACCCGAGCAAGCCGGTTGGGCCGTTTTATGACGAGGAGACCGCAAAAAGACTTGCGGAGGAGAAGGGCTGGACTGTTGTAGAGGACGCCGGGAGGGGCTGGAGGCGCGTTGTTCCAAGCCCGGACCCAAAGGGCCACGTCGAGGCGCCGGTCATTCAGGATCTCGTTGAGAAGGGCTTCATAGTCATAGCGAGCGGAGGCGGTGGCGTCCCAGTTGTGGAAGAAAACGGCCAGCTTAAAGGCGTTGAGGCAGTCATAGACAAGGATTTGGCCGGTGAGAAGCTTGCAGAAGAGGTCAGCGCTGATATCTTCATGATCCTGACGGATGTGAACGGTGCCGCGATAAACTATGGGAAGCCTGACGAGAGGTGGCTCGGAAGAGTTACCGTGGGGGAGCTGAAGAAATACTACCTGGAGGGCCACTTCAGGAAGGGCAGCATGGGGCCCAAGGTTCTCGCCGCAATCCGCTTCATCGAATGGGGCGGTGAGAGGGCCGTTATAGCCTCGCTCGACCGGGCAGTTGAGGCCCTTGAGGGGAAAACCGGAACCCAGATTCTCCCCCTCTGATCTATATACCTCTATATGCCCTATTTTGTTGAATATATTCTACTGCGGCAAGGCATTTATAGGGCCCCTCCAATGGCCTTCGGTGGGGTTGATGGACTCATGGCTGGTGGTGACGTTAATCCTCGGTTTCTGGATGGCATGGAACATCGGCGCCAATGATGTGGCTAACTCAATGGGAGCGGCTGTGGGCGCTAAGGCCATAACACCGAAGCAGGCGGCAGTGATAGCGGGTATTATGAACTTTACCGGCGCTTATTTTTTCGGTAAGAGCGTCACGGAGACAATACGAAAGGGCATACTCCACGTGAACATGATACACGACCCCTGGGTAATAGTCTACGGCTCCTTGGCAGCCCTTCTGGCGGCTAGTACGTGGCTCATATTTGCAACTTACAACGGCCTGCCCGTGTCAACGACACACTCCATAATCGGCGGCGTGGTCGGTTATGGCTTAGTTTATGCTGGTACCTCCATAGTCTCCTGGGGTAAGCTTGGTCAAGTTGTTTCAAGCTGGATTCTCTCCCCGATATTTGGAGCTGTAATGGCGTTTCTGATTTTCAAGGCCATCAAGAGCACAATACTGATGAGGGATGACCCTCTAAAAAGCGCCCGGCACTGGGCTCCAGTTTGGATTGGATTGGCCTTTGTTGTTATCGGGACCATGTTTTATATGAAGGTGGTTCACGGTAAGAACCTCCTGCTTGGGATTCTGTACTACGGGATTCCAACTGGTGTGGCCGTGCTTGTTCTCAGCTATGTTCTAATCAGGGCGCACTTTGTTTCCAATGATCCATACATAGGGGTTGAGAGCATATTCAAGAAGGTTCAGGTTGTCACATCAGCCTACGTTGCACTTGCCCATGGCTCAAACGATGTTGCCAACGCGATAGGGCCTGTGGCTGCTGTATACACCGTGGCAACGATGGGCATGGTCGGGATGAAGGCCCCCGTTGCAAGATGGATACTCGCCATGGGAGGTCTTGGGATAGCAGTTGGCATATTTATGTACGGCTACCGTGTCATGGAGACAGTTGGGAAGAGGATAACTGAGCTTACCAACACGCGCGGTTTTTCCATAGATTTCTCGGCTGCGACCGTTATATTAATAGCGAGCTGGCTCGGCATGCCGATCTCAACGACCCACACGGTTGTCGGTGCTGTCATAGGGGTGGGCCTCGCCAGGGGGATAAAGGCAATAAACAAGGCCGTCGTCTACGATATAATAATCTCGTGGTTCGTGACGGTACCTGTGGCGGCAGCCATAAGCGCCGTGATATTCAAGCTCCTAATTCTGGTGGGGTGATAGGATGCAGGTCTGGACGAAGCTCTTCGCCAAGAGCCCCTTCAAGCCCCTGATAAAGCACGCAGAAGTGGTCCTTGAGACTGTTGAGACCCTTGAGGAGGCCCTCAGGGCCTGGCATGAGGGGAACTATGAAGACATGGAAAAGCTTGCCGTCGAAGTAGACCGGCTTGAGGACGTCGCAGACAGGATAAAAGAGGAGATAAGGGACTCCCTGAGCTCAAGACTCATGATGGCCGTTTCTCGGGGGGACGTCCTGGTGTACCTGCACATGCAGGACAAGGTGGCCGATGCCGCCGAGGACACAGCTAAGTGGCTGCTCGTTGGCAGGCCTGGGGAGCTACCCCCCGAACTGAAGGATCTGATCCTTGAGATGGGCGTGAAGAGCATAAGGGCCGCCAAGCTCGTTTACGACGCCATAGTGCAGATGGACAGGGTCATAGAGAGCGGTTTTTCGGAGGAGGAGATAGGCAAGGAATACGAGATAATACACGAGATCGAGGGGGTCGAAAAAGAGATAGACGAGCTCGACACGAGGCTCATGAGGAGGGTATTTGAGCTCGCCAACCGGCTGGACTGGGGAACGGGCCTCTACATCCTCAACATAGCGAGAACGCTGAGCAACATCTCGGACAAGGCGAAGGACTCCGCGGAGAGGATAAGGCTCATGATGAACAGATGAGCTCCCGTAGAATGAGAAGGAAGGGAAGGGGTTCAGATGGCTATCATCGTTGATGTCATCTGGATCTCGGGCATGCGCCTTATCTTCTCCGTTATGAACTGGTCGAGGTCCTTGAGCGTTTCAGTCTCGACCTTGACGACGAGATCGTACTCGCCGTAAACGACGTACGCCTCCTTAACCTCGGGCATTGCGAGGAGCTTCTCCATGACTTCCCTTTCCTTTCCAGCGGCCGTGACCATCAAAATAAAAGCCGTCACCATGGCTATCACCAAAAGTATTTTATTGGCTGTGGTATTTAAGCTTATCGAGATGAGAACCTGGTCAGGGATTTTGGGGGAGCTTCTCGAAGAGTTTAAGGATGAGATGGGGAGAATCGGAATCCGAAACATTGAACCCCTCTCAAAGGGAACGAGCAGCGTGGTTCTCTTGGGGAGACTCCCGGGGAGGAAGGTGGTCGTAAAACTGCAGAGGCCTGACTCCCCGAGGAGGAACCTCTTCAAGGAGGCCGCGCTCACCCGGGCGATAGAGCCCTTCGGGATAACGCCCCCTCCAATCTGCGCGGGCACTTTCCGGGGCCTTGAGTACTTAGTCAGGGACTTCGTTGAGGGGGAGCCTATCCTAACCGCGAGGGTGAGGAGAAGGCACGTATTTGAGATAGCCCTCAAGACCGCCGCCCTCGACCGGCTCCGCCTTGATCACGGCCAAATACAGGGGGGAAAGCACGTGATAATCGGCAGGGGGACCTGGGTAATAGACTTCGAGAAGGCCAACTGGAGGAAGCCGAAGAACCTGACCTCGGCCATGTCAATGCTCTTCCTCGGGAAGAACGCCGTCTCGTTGAGAATCAGGGAAAGGTTCGGTGTGGACGGGGCCTTTCTTGAGGAGCTCAGGAGGGAGCTTCTGAACTACAAGAGGGGGAAGGGCATCTCAGGCCTTCTGGGCCTCCTTTCCACTCTTTAGCCTGTCCGCGTAGAGGGCCAATATGGGCACCACTATCGCCAGCGTTATCAGGCCCAGCCTCGGATCCCAGAGGTAGTTGAAGGCTATGATGACGAGAACCGCTATGACTATCATGATGAACAGATCCCTGTCGTAGAGCCGCGAGCTCGCGAGTATGTTCTGGTGTCTCGCGATGTAGGCGAGGTAGGCCGGTATGCCGAGGGCCGCTATGAGGACCCCGTAGTAGGTTTTGAGGGCTATTGAAACGACCATTCCCAAGGTGAATATCACTGCAACAGCCGTGGTCTCCCTCATGCTCTCACCCCGCGGGGTTACCCTTAAATACTTTTAAGGCTCTCTGATACCTGGGTGATACCGTTATGAGCAATATCGAATGGAACGAGAAGACCTTTTCGAGGTTCGCCTACCTCGGCGACCCGAGGATAAGTGGCGACTTCGTAGCCTACACCCTGACGAAGGTGAACATGGAGGACAACAAGTACGAGAGCACGGTCGTCGTCGAGAACCTTGAGAAAGGTTCGAGGCGCTTCGTCGAGAACGCCTCGATGCCGAGGATTTCTCCCGATGGCAAAAAGCTCGCCTTCACGCGCTTTAACGATGACAAGAAGGCAACCGAGATATGGGTGGCTGAGCTGGAAAACCTGAGCTCGAAGAAAGTTCTCACCGCCAAAAACGTCCGCTCCATCGAGTGGAACGATGATTCGAGGAGGCTCCTCGTTGTGGGCTTCAAGAGGAACGATGACGAGGACTTCGTCTTTGATAGCGATGTCCCCTACTGGTTCGACAACATGGGCTTCCTCGACGGGGAGAAGACGACCTTCTGGATACTCGATACCGAGGGCGAGGAAATCGTCGAGGAGTTCGAGAAGCCCCGCTTTTCGAGCGGAATCTGGCACGGCGATGGAGTTGTCATCAACGTCCCCCACCGCGAGGCTTCAAAGCCGGAGCTCTTCAAGTTCTGGGACATCTACCTCTGGAAGGACGGAGACGAGGAGAAGCTCTTCGAGAGGGTCTCCTTCGAGGCGATAGATTCCGACGGGAAGGGACTGCTCCTCCGGGGGAAGAGGGAGAAGAAGTACCTGAGTGAGCACGACTGGCTCTACCTCTGGGACGGCGAGCTAAAAGCGGTCTACGAGGGACCGCTGGATGTTTACTCTGCCAAGCTCGACGGTGGGAGGGTTTACTTCCTCGTTCCGGACTCTGGAAGGGTGAACCTCTACCTCTGGGACGGGAAGGCCGAACCGGCTGTTGTCGGCGACCACTGGATTTACGGCCTCGACGTGGACGACGGCAGGGCGATTCTCCTCATAATGACTGCAACGAGAATTGGCGAGCTCTACCTCTACGACGGCGAGCTTAAGCATATTACAGACTACAACGGGCCGATGTTTGCCAAGCTGAAGACCTTCGAGCCGAGGCACTTCAGGTTCAAGAGCCTTGACCTTGAGATAGACGGCTGGTACCTTAAACCCGAGCTTAAGGAGAACGAAAAGGCACCCGTCATCGTTTTCGTCCACGGCGGGCCCAAGGGCATGTACGGGCACCGCTTCGTCTACGAGATGCAGCTCATGGCGAGCAAAGGCTACTACGTAGTCTTCGTTAACCCGCGCGGAAGCGACGGCTACACCGAAGACTTCGCGCTGAGAGTTCTTGAGAGAACGGGCCTTGAGGACTTCCAGGACATTCTCAACGGCATAGAGGAGTTCTTCAAGCTTGAACCTCAGGCAGACCGCGAGAGGGTTGGAATAACGGGCATAAGCTACGGCGGCTACATGACCAACTGGGCGTTAACACAGAGCGACCTCTTTAAAGCGGGAATAAGCGAGAACGGTATAAGCTACTGGCTCACCAGCTACGCCTTCTCGGACATAGGCCTCTGGTTCGACGTCGAGGTAATCGGGCAAAACCCGCTCGAAAACGAGAACTTCAGAAAGCTGAGCCCCCTATTCTACGCGAAGAACGTTAAGGCACCTATCCTGATTATCCACTCTCTTGAGGACTACCGCTGTCCCCTCGACCAGAGTTTGATGTTCTACAACGTTCTCAAAGACCTCGGCAGGGAAGCCTACTTAGCGGTCTTCAAGAAGGGGCCGCACGGCCACAGCATCAGAGGGAGCCCTAAGCACCGTTCAAAGCGCTACAAGCTCTTTGCTGAGTTCTTCGAGAGGAAGCTGAAGAAGTATGAGGAGGGCTTTGAGGTGAAGGGCCTTTTGAAGAGCTGATCCCTTTCTCTTCATCTACTCTTTCAGACCCACACCTGAGAAAGAGCTTTAATGGCCTCCACCGATTTTCGGTGGGTGGTTCCTGTGAAGGTAAAGGCTCTAATGGCCCTGTTAGTGGTGGGTCTCGTCCTCCTCTCAGCGGGTTGCCTCGGTGGAGGGGGAAAGACCACGGGCTCAAGCGGGAGTAGTGCTGTCAGCTCAAAGTCGAGCAGCTCTTCAAGCGTCCCAACTGGCAGTACGTCCTCAACGACGTCCAGCCCATGGATCCCAGAGGTCTCGATCTTCAACCTCGGGAAGTTCATAGGAAAAAACGTCACGGTGAAGGGGAAGTTCGTGGGCATTGGCTACAACTCAACGAGCCACACGTACGTCCTCACGATAGAGGGCGATGGAAGGAAGGTCAGGATCATAGCGAAGCGCAGCCTGCTCTCCGTCCTCAACCCCATCACCGTCGGAGTCGGGACAACCGTTAAAGTCACGGGAGAGGTCAAAGACGCCGATGAGATGATGGCTAAGGAGATCGTGCTCTTAGAGCCGCTTCAGTCGCCCAAGCTTCTCCCGATAGGGAACGTAAAGGAGGACATGCTCGGCGAGATAGTCGTCGTTGAGGGCAACGTGAAGGAGCTGAAGGAGATAGGCTCAAACCTCAAGCTCGTTTTAGACGACGGGACCGGGGAGATAGCCGTTTTCATACCCGGCTCAGTCGTCAGGGAGCTCTCAAACGACACGCGCTCCAAGCTGAAGGAGGGCCTCGGCGTTGAGGTCGGCGGCTACCTCGATGAGTACAAGGGAACCCTTGAGATCATACCCTACACGGCCTCGGGAATCAGACCCCTCGGAAAGCCACTGGGCGTAACGACGAGCTCCCCCGCGACCTCGACAACCTCAACCGCTGAAACCGGCGGAGGGGTCAAGTGGGTCACCGTTGCTGGCCTTTCAAACGCCTCCGGCGAGGTCTACCTAAACGCCACCTGGGTGAAGCTCTACTACTCCAACCACAACTACCTCATGGAGGTCTCAGACGAAAGCGGGAAGGCCAACCTCACGGTTTCAAGGGATCTCCTTCCGAACCCTGCGGAGGATGGAACAGGGAGCCTGCTGGAGCTCGTTGTGGACGCGCCCTCAATGATCATCAAGAACCTCTCCGTGCTGAACCCGAACCCATCGCCCCTCCTCAGCACAGCTAACATCACCCCCGAGCTGATGGGCAGGACCGTTGTGGTCGAGGGGGAGATCTCGGGCTTCAAGACAATAGGGGCCAACCTTAAGTTCACGGTGGTTGACGGAACCGGCAACGTCACGGTTTTCGTGCCATCATCAGTGGCCGGGAAGCTTCCTTCCGACCTCAGGGAAGGGCTCGGCGATGGCGCCAAGGTCACGGTGGCCGGCTACGTTACCGAGTACAAGGGGACGATCGAGATAATCCCGTACTCCCCGGAGGGCCTGAAGCTCTCCCGCTGACCCTTTCTTTTTCACCGTCCAATTATATACACGAAAATGTTAAAAGCATCCCCTCGAACTCCCTTGCTACGCTTCAAATCTCGCCGCGAGGAGGTGTTGTGAGATGGGGTCAAGCGATTCAAATCGACGGGAAGACTCTGTAAAGGGCGAAAAAAAGCTTTATTATCACGGATTAATCGAGCAGAAGAGGATAGACATCTCAAAGCTTAAGGTTCTCTCCATCATCTTAGCCGTCGCTGGGCTCGCCGTCATACTCATAGCGGCCCAGAGCGCCCAGGCCCCGCTCGCAAAGGTGGGGGACGTCTACGGCAACTACCTCATGAACTACGCAGTTGTTAGGGTTGAGGGCAACGTCAGCGAGGTGCCCTCGGTCTCAGAAAGCGGCGGCAAGCTCTCCATCATCTTCAGCGTGAACGACGGAACCGGGAGCCTGGACGTAAGGGTCTACTCACCGGTGGCTGAGAGGATGATAAGAGAGGGAAAGATCCCGATGCCGGGCGACAGGGTCGAGGCGGAGGTTCAGCTCAGGGTCAGGGAGACCTACACCTACGGCATCCTCAACTACCTCGGCGGCCTCAAGTTCATAGGAAAGGCCTACTCCCCGAACCCAGAGAGGGTGAGCTCCCTCGATAAGTCCCTCTCCCACCGCTACGTAATGGTCGAGGGCATGGTTGAGGACTCAAGGGAGGTCTCAAGGGGCCTCCTCTTCGACGTCGATACAGGCGGGGGAAAGGTCACGGTTCTCCTCCCGAAGGTTCTCTACGTTCTCTCGGGGAAGCCAAACGTAACTGCAGGTGACTCGGTCAGCGTCGCGGGGATTGTCTACCTCTACAGGGGCAGCAGCCCAGAGCTCGTTGTTAGGAACCTCTCCGAGGTGAGGGTCAAAAGGCTGGAGGCCAG
This sequence comes from Thermococcus sp., assembly GCF_026991495.1. Classification (GTDB taxonomy): domain Archaea; phylum Methanobacteriota_B; class Thermococci; order Thermococcales; family Thermococcaceae; genus Thermococcus. Next base: position 12,586 of record NZ_JALXBJ010000052.1, read on the forward strand.
GGAGGTTCCCCTGAGTGAGGTCGCCTCGCACGAGGGCGAGGTCATAGAAACGACCGGGAGGCTCGGGAGGATAAGCTACGACCCAGGCACAAAGGAGTACCTCGTTGCCCTCACAGACGGTTCCAACGTTACGGCGGTCGCAAGCAGGGAGGTTCTCTCCGGGATAGACCCCCTCAAGGCCGGAACGGGAAGCGAGGTCAGGGCAGTTGGGAAGGTGGTCGGCGGTAAGATAAAGGCCACGAAGTTCGAGGTCGTGAAGCCCGTCCCGCCGCGCATCTCAAAGGTCTCGGAGCTCACGTCCTCTGAGCTCGGGAAGATAGTGGTCGTAGAGGGCAACGTGGTGGACGTGACTTCAATAGGCTCGAACCTCAAGCTGACCCTGAGCGATGGTAGCGGGAAGATAGCGGTCTTCATCCCATCCCCGGTCGTTTCAGAGCTGGGCGATGAGGTTTCAAAGATCAAACCAGGGCTCGGGCTGAGGGTGGCCGGCTACCTCACCGAGTACAGGGGAAGCCTTGAGATAGTCCCCTACACCGGGGCTGGGGTAGTGACCTACGGGGAGCCCGTCGGCGGAAGCGGGGGAAGCGCAGCCCACACCGCAACCTACACCAAGCTCTCGGAGCTCTCAAGCGCCTCAGGAACCGTAAAGCTGCGGGTGAAGTGGCTCGGCGTTTACTACTCAAAGCCGAACTACCTGATCGAGGTGAGCGACGGGAGCGGAACCGCGAACCTAAGCATAAAAAGGAGCCTCATCCCCAACCCCCTCAAGGCGGGAACGGGCAGCGAACTCGAGGTAACCTACGACGCGGACGCAAAGGAGGTAACCGGCGTTGAGGTGGTATCGGGCGTCGCCTCGCCGAAGCTCCAAACTGGAGAGGTGAGCACGGGCTACCTCGGAAAGACGGTGGTTGTGGAGGGGGTTGTCAGGGGCGTCTACCAGGGCTCGACCTTCGTGAAGCTGACCATCGACGACGGGAGCGGCGAGCTGACCGTATTCATACCGAAGAGCGTTGCCGGCGACAAGACCTTCAGCGAGGGGCAGACAGTGAAGGTCGGCGGCTACGTAACCGAATACCGCGGGAGCGTCGAGGTGGTTCCCTACCGCGGGGACGGTATAATCCTGGAGGGATGAAGATGCTCCCGGTGTCCCAGCTCATCCTCTGGTCATTAATCGGTGTCGTCTTCGGCTCGCTGATATCCTGGATACCGGGGTTCCACATATTCAACATAATGGCCCTCTTGGTGGCCGTGTTTGGGGTCGGCTCGCTGATGCCGGTGAGCGCCTTCCCCTTCTTTGCCATCGGAAGTATAGTGGCCTACGCCTACGTCAGTGCCATTTCGAGCGTTTACTTCAGCGTTGCAGACGAGAGCGCGGTTTTCCTCCTCTTCCCAACCCAGAGGTATCTCCTGCTCGGCAGGGGTCATGAGGCCGTCATGCTCTACCTAATAGGCGCTGTCACCGGAACTTTGATACTCGTCCTCAGCGCGGTCTTCATCTTCCCAAAGGTGCTGCCGCCGATATACCAGGCGACGAGCCCCTACATCACCTACTTCCTCACGGCAATAGTGGTCTTCATGTTCATGAGCGAGTGGCCCAAGGAGGGCGACAGGGGCAGAGGGGCCGGAGAAAGGCTGTGGCTGGCATGGAGGCAGATACTCGGCGGAATAGCGGTTTTCTTCCTCGCCGGAATCCTGGGCTTCGCAGTTATGAACACCAACCTCCTCCCCTCCACAAGCGCCTACACGAGGCTCACGCCGATGTTCATAGGCTTCTTTGGGATGTCGTGGGTTCTGCTCAACATACTCTCGAACCCCCCGATGCTCGAGCAGGTGGTCGATGACAGGGTCGAGAGCAGCCACTACAACATAGCGAAGGCGAGCTTCGGCGGGGCCCTCGGGGGAACGATAGCGGCGATCTACCCCATAATCACCGGTGGAATGGGGGCATTAATAGCGGGCCACATGACGAGCCAGAGGGGCGACGACGCCTTCATAATAAGCCAGGGCGTCAACAGGGTCATCTACTACGTCGGGGCTTTTACTCTGCTCTTCCTGCCCGACCTGCGCCTCACGAGGGGAGCGGCAGCCTGGCTCGTAAGCTCGGTCTACACCCCGAAGAGCTACTCCGAGTACCTCGCCGCGGTTGGGGTCATACTCCTCAGCGCTGGCATAAGCTTCCTCTTCGCCTACTACCTCTCCAAGGGCATCGCCAAAACCTTCAGGGTGGTGCACATCAAGAGGCTCTCCTACATCGTGGCGGTTCTCCTGGTCGGGATATCCTACGTCCTGACGGGGCCGATGGGGGTTCTTGTTCTCTTCGTCTCAGCGGCCATAGGCCTCATGGCAGCGGCCTTCAACACGAGGAGGAGCTACTGCCTCGGCGGACTGATACTCCCGGTGCTCATCAGCATGACCGGGCACACGGGAACCTTCATGCACCTGCTCGGACTGGGGTGATGAAGATGAGGGGTTTCACGCACTACATCTCGGGCCTCGCCGCGGTTACCTTCTTCCCCTCCTTAGTGGCCGACCTCAGAATGGGTATCCTGATCCCGGTCATAGCGGCTGCAGCAGCCTACTTCCCGGACTTCATGGACTTCAAGTTCGGCAAGTTCCTCTCCAGGAGGGACTACGAGATAGACCCGGCCCCATGGGACGAGAAGAAGCACTACGCGCCCAAGATCGTGAAGATCGGTGAGCTCAGCGAGGCCAACAGGTACCAGTTCTTCGCCCTCAGGGGGATCGTAAGGGAGGTGCTCACAAAGGGCTCGGGAGTGCTGAGCTACAGCGTTGTGAAGGAAGACGGCACCGTCGAGACGGTCAGCGAGGAGTACAAGAGCGTGGTATTCACCCTCGACGACGGAACGGGCAGAATAACAGTTGAGGCCTTCGGGGACGACTACAGGTTCTTTGAGGAGGAGTTCGGCAAAATAGAGGAAGGAAAGGAGATGCTGGTCTTCGGCTACATAGACGTGGACGACGAGGGGAAGCTGGAGCTCGTGGTCAGCGACGCACCCCACCCGCAGGGCATAGCCGACACCATAGCGAGGGCCATAGAGGAAGCCTACAGGGAGGGCGAGAGGATAGTTAAGATACACAACGTCCGCCTTCCAGGGGACGTTTACAGGCGCTTCTGGGTTCACCTCGACCCTCCAAAGAGGGAAGTCCGCGTTGAGATGGGGCCGATAGTTACCCCGGGCGGCGTCTCCATAGGGGGCGAGGTTCCGGAGTACAGGAGGTACGGGGTGGCGAAGGTCGGCGTCCCCTTCATCAAGACCTATCCAAAACCCACGAGGGTGGATTCTTTCTCAGGTCCAGAGATAGCCTTCAGAAGGTCCGAGTTCAGGGGAAGGAAGGTCGTCAAGGACAGGTTCCTCCCGTGGCACCACGGCTTCAGCCACTCAATGACAATGGGCCTGATAATAGCGGCGGTGGTCTTCGCCTTCTTCAAGTTGATAGGCTATTCCCACGCCCTTGACCTCGCCCTCGCCTCGATGATAGGCCAGTGGCTCCACGTCTTCGAGGATCAGCTCGGCTTCATGGGCAGCAACCTCTTCCCCCCGCTGACAAAGGATGTCATCCCGGGATTCAAGCTCGGTGAGAGCGGCAGCGGCTTAACCAACTTCTCCACGGCCTGGCTGATGATAGCGCTGATGATATGGAACTTCAACCGCTTCACCCAGCCGAGGCCAATCCCCGTGGGCGACGTTGAGCTCCTGCTCCTCCTCATCTGGCCTTCCCTGATAGGCTTCGCCATCGCAGTGATCAAGAGCTTCCAGCTGAGGAGGGAGGTTAGCCGCCTGATGGACTACTACACGAACCTTGAGGCCTTCGAGGAGATGGAGGAAGTCGGGGGAATCTGATCATTTCCCTTTCTCGGGCTTTCTCGCCACCACCCCAAGGGCCTCCCTAACCCTTTTTACCCCGACGAAGCCTGCTTTCCTAAGCCTCTCCATGACGCCCTTCTGCAGGTCCTTTCCCCTGTACCTACCCCCGGGGTTCCCCACGTAGTGGAAAAGCCTCCCGCCGGGCCTTAAGACCCTGTAAAGCTCGCGGTAAAACTCCTCCGAGTAGAGCTCACCGGCAAGTGAGAACCTCGGTGGGTCGTGGATCACTGCGTCAAAGCTCCCCTCCCTGAACTTTTTAACGACCTCGAAGACGTCCCCCCGGACCACCTGAACCTTTCCGCCAGTGAAGAGCTCCCGGCTCCATGGGTTGATCTTAGCCAGCTCGAGGACGTTCGAGTCCTTCTCCACGGTTATGACGTAGGCTCCACGTTTTGAGGCCTCTATGGCAGTGTAGCCTAAGCCCATGCAGGTATCGAGAACGGTCTCGCCTTCCCCGGGCTTTACCGCTTCAACCTTTCTCCTCGCGTCCCTGAGGGGGTTCGTTCCCTTCGTCCTGTGCATCCTTATCCCGTCTATCTCTATCGTCGGGGGCACGGTGGGAACGAGCTTGTAGTAGTGCCTCCCGGCGATGGCGGCCTTGTAAACGGCCCCTCCCCTTACGAAGTAGAGCGTAGACTCATCCTTGGCTATCCTCTCGATAACCGCCCTCTCCACCCTCGTCCCGTCCGGGAACAGAAAGGCCTCCCCCCGGCGGAGCACCTCGAACGTCCTGTTGGTCTTCCTTAGGTCAAGGTTTAGCCTGGCGCCTTCCCTTGAGAGCAGCAGCCTCAGGGCGTCTCCAGGGAGTATGAAGTAGATCCCCTCCATGATCCCACCTCCGGCACCCCGTATAAAACGCTTTCCGCGGGAAAAATGTTAAAACCGGGGCTGTTCAAAATTAGGGTTGTACGCGGTGGTGGGAATGAAAGCCGGCGACCTTGAGAGGGTGTCCACAGGGGTGCCGGGGCTCGATGAGATAATAGAAGGCGGCCTCATCCCCGGCAAGACCTACCTGATAGTTGGACCGCCGGGGAGCGGCAAGACCACCTTTGGCTTTCACTTCCTCCTTCAGGGGGCGAGGAGAGGGGAGACCGTCGCCTACGCCTCCCTCGTAGTGGATCCGAACGAGGTCGTCAAGGACATGCTCCGTTTTGACCCATCAGTTCAGGTCTACGTGGGCTCCAAAAAGCTCCGCCTCTTCGACCTCGGCCCAATCCTGTGGAGGGAATCCAGCCACGTTCCCACCTGGAAGAGTGTTCTTTTCAGGCTGAGGGAGATAGCGGAAGAAGGGCTGTCGAGACTTGTTATAGATCCGCTAACAGCGATAGAGTTCCCCATGGGCAATCCAGCGGAGAAGAGGGCCGAGCTTGCCCGCTTCATAAGGGGACTTGAGGACCTCGGGGTCACGTCCTACCTCATAGCCGAGCTCACCGACATGAGCAGGTACACCGAGGAGCACTACCTCGTGAGCGGCGTCATAATGCTCCACTACTTCCTGAGAAACGGTAGAATGGTTCGCGGGGTGCAGATCCTGAAGATGAGGCGCACCAAACACGACACCGCCGTTTTTCCCCTTGAATTCACCCACCGAGGGCTCCTTGTAAAGGGGGAAAGCCTTCCGATCTGAAGGGTTCTCAGGGGTCTTCTGAGGTGGAGAACCTACCCAATGACCCGTTCAAAGACCCGCCTGAAGTTTTCAAATGCCACGGCCCTAATCTCCCTTTCGCTGAGCCTTTCGCCGAGCTTTTCGAGCAAGACCGGTATCCTGGACTCGTTCTCGAACCCCTCGATGGACTTTCCGTTCCAGCCGGGGAGGTAGTAGATGAAGTCGAAGCCGAAGCCAACGTGCCTGTAGCCAGCGGTGTCTATCATGTGCTCTATGTGCTCGACGTACCTGTCGAGGGTCGGCCTTTCCCTGTCCACGAAGCTCGGTATCGCGACCGCCCCTATAACGCCGCCCCTCTCGGCTATCGCCTTTATCTGCTCATCCGTCAGGTTCCTTGGATGGTCGCAGAGGGCCCTTGCGTTTGAATGTGAGGCTATAACCGGAAACGCAGTTACCTCAAGGGTGTCCCAGAAGCCGGCCTCGTTTATGTGGCTCAGGTCGAGCAGTATCCCAAGCTCCTCGGCCTTCCCGACAACCTCGACCCCGAAGTTGGTCAGCCCCCCGTTGGTCCTCTCAAAGACGCCGTCCCCGATCATGTTCCTCAGGCTCCACGTCAGAGTTAAGACCCTCAGGCCGAGAGAGTAAAAGACCTCCAAGACATCCAAGCTTTCCAGGGGCTCACCTCCTTCCATACCTATCCAGAGGGCCTTTCCACCGTTTCTCAGAACCTCGTCCATCCCCCCAACACTCGTGACTATCTCAAAGCCCTCAGTCCTGCTGACCTCCTTCCTCAAGCGGTTAACGACCTCTATGCCGTACCCTAACGCCCTCGATCTCTTATCCGGCGGCGTCCAGACCGCCATCACCCTGGCCGAGACCCAGTCTCCGAAGAACTTGCCGGCCCCCTCCCTTAGGGAACCCTTCCTCTTCCATATCAGCGTCGGAAGATCGGAGTGGGCGTCGAAAACCCCCATCATGCTTCCCACCTCTCCCTCTCCTCGATCCTCCCTATCTCCTGCAGGAGCCTTGCCCTGAGCATTGAATCCCCGACTTTCCCGGCCACCTCCCTCGCGTAGATGAAGTCCCTGCCCTCCGCCAGCTTGAGGGCGACCGCGGCGAGCGCTTCGTCCCTTTTCTCCGGATCCTTGATTTCAAGCGCGAAGCTTAAGGCCCTCTCCGGGGAGCCCATCTCCGTCAGTATGGCCGCGGCCTTTTGGACGTTGGCCTGGGACAGGCCGATGCCCTCGAGCAGTTTGAAGGCCTCATCCATCACGTCGAAGTACTCCGGTGCGCCAACCTTCTTGAGCCAGTGGGCGAGTTCGAGCATGGCGATGAACCTATCCTGGGGGTCTTTGAGCCTCTTCTGGAGGCTCTTGAGGGCATACATGTACCTTCCCTCCAGCAGTGCCTTCCTCACCTCTGGGGAGCCGAAGTCAGAGACCGTCCTTGCCACATCCATCTTCTTCTCGACCTCCGCCGCCTTCTGGCTCACGTAGAGCTTGTCGAAAATGTCGTAGGCCATCTCGTAGAACCTCAGCGCGTCCCCCGCGCTCAGCGCGTCCCCTGCGGCCTCTATGAAGTTGGCGACCTCTATTATCAGGTCGAGCTTCCGCCGGTAGTCCATGTTGGCGGAGACCGCGAGGTTGAAGGCCTCCTCAAAGGCCGCGAGGCCGTCCTCGATAAAGCCGGCTGTGGTGAGGTGATAGGCCATTAGGGCCAGGGCGAGCGTCTTCTCCCTTACGTCCTTTATCTTAGCTATGCTGTCTGCGGCCTCATCGAAGAGCTCTGAGGCCTCTTCAACGTTGCCTATCCTACTATGGAGGTGGCCAAGCCTTGAAAGAACATATGCCCTTTCATAGGGCTCCTTTATTTTCTTCAGGCTCTTGTCGATTAGCCCCATTATCCTCTGCATGAGGTCGTCCCTGTTCCCCGCGGCACGGAGGGCGACCTCTATGAGCGCGTCTACCCTGTCTGAGGGTTCTTCTATCTGGGCCGCGAGGTCTATGGCGTCTTCAAAGAGCCCCCTCGCGGCGAGAACCCTGACATCATCAACCGCCGCCATCTCCTTCGCCGGTCTCCATATACACCGAAGTCCTTATAAGGTTCCCGGGGAGGAGGTTTTAGAATGCTTACCCTGGCCCTCTACAACACATACGACCCCAAAAGGTTGCACGAGGCCCACCTGAGGGCCATAGCGCGGGCCGGCCCGGTGGCCTATGCATTCGGCTTCCACTTAGCCCTCGTTGGCTTTCCTGTCGAGGGGAAGCCAGAGGAGGTTGCATTAGAGGTCGGGGAGCGTACGACGATAGGGGAGGGCGGCAGGTACCTGAGGGAGCTGGCAGAGGCCGGCCGCCTCCACATCCTCCCGTTCCCGTCCCGGGGCTTTCCTCCCCAGTTCGGCACGGTTGTAGCGACGACGAGAAAGCCCGCCGATGAAAAGGCCATAACCCCGGCCGAGCTTGCAAAAAGGGCCCTTGCTGGGGAGAGCTTCATCCTCCTCGTTGGCCTGGGCCGGCACGGTCTCCCGAAGGAAACGTTTAAGGCTGCCGCCCACCATATGGACATCACAGGAAGGGGAGTGAGCCTCGAAACCTGCACTGCGATCGGTGCCATAGGGGCGAGGATACGCACGCTGATGGAGGTGCTGAAATGGGTGGGTGGAAGAAGGAAGTTGCGTGGCTTCTGATATCCCTACTCATCGTCTTCGGCTTTGAGTACGGGCTCAAGTGGGCGATGAACACCAGCTCCCCCCTCGTCATAGTCATAAGCGGCTCCATGGAGCCGGTCTTTTACAGGGGGGACGTGGTGCTGCTCAAGGGGGTTAGCCCCGATGAGATACACGTTGGGGACGTCATAGTCTACAACGCCCCCATGTACCCATACCCGATAATCCACAGGGTCCACGCCGTCGAGACCGTTGACCTCGGGGGAAAGATGGAGAAATGCTTCGTGACGTGGGGCGACAACAACCCAGTCCCAGACTGGAGCGAGTACCGCCTCTACCCAACCCCATACGGAGGTGTCCCATGCGTGCCGGCTTACGCCGTTGACGCCAAGGCGGTTATGGTCTTCCCGAAGGTCGGACTGATACCCCTCTGGATCAGGGAACGCATGTGAGGTGGCGGCATGAGGTTCGTCCCCCTAATAGTTGCAAGGCCGGAGGTTCAGATGGCAATAGACGAGGCGGTAATGCGGGCGAGGATCGAGGGGAAAGTCCCTGACACTGTCCGCTTATACGCCTTCTCACCAAGCTCCGTAACTATAGGCCGCTTCCAGAGCGTTTTTCACGACGTGAACTTGGAGGAGGCGAAAAAACTTCGCATCCCTGTGGTGAGGAGGATTACGGGGGGCGGGAGCGTCTTCCACGACGAGTTCGGAGAGATAACCTACTCCGTAGTCATCGGCGAGGACTTCCATCCAGCCCTGAGGAAGGTTGAGACGAGCTACCGCTACTTAGCCGGCCCAATCGTAGATGCTTTAAAGGAACTCGGACTCGACGCTGCCTTTTCGGGCCTGAACGACATCACAGCAAACGGAAAGAAGATCAGCGGCTCGGCCCAGACGAGGAGGAAGGGCGTGATTTTACAGCACGGAACCTTCATGTGCTCCACGCGCGTTGAGGTTCTTGGAAAGGTTCTGAAAGCCTCGAAGGAGAAGCTGAGGGACAAGGGCGTCTCCTCAATATGGGAGCGCGTCACAACGCTGGAGCGCGAGGGGATAAAGCTCAGCCGCTGGGAGGCCTACGGACTTCTCAAAGACAGCTTCTTCAACGCGTTCCCGATGGAGGAAGGGGAACTGACGGACTACGAGCTTGAGCTGGCCGAAAAACTGGTTGAGGAGAAGTACGGAAACCCCGAGTGGAACGAGATGCGTTAGAAAAGACCAAAATCAAGACTCTTAGGGCGGATTCCCGACTGGTGTTAAGGCCTTCCCTTTTTTTCGCCCGCAAAAGCGCCTATGGTAGCCCCGCCGGGATTCGAACCCGGGTCGCGGGATCCAAAGTCCCGCATGCTTGGCCGCTACACCACGGGGCTGCCCTGTAGAAAGAGCTGGAGAGGGGCTTATAAAGTTTAAGAAAACATAGCGCCATTAAAAGGAGAACTCCTCCACGGTGAAGGTCTCCATAACCCTCTCAAAGTCGTGCTCCGGAACGTAGGTAAAGCCGCAGTTGTGGCACTTCAAAACACCGTTCTCTTCGCTAAGAGGTGAGAAGCAGACGGGACAGCGGTAGTCCTCGCGCTTCAGCCTATCGTAGATTTCATCGCGCATAACCAAGAGGTTGAGCTCACTCTCCCAGTCCTCGTGGAGCATGCCCCAGTAGGGGGTCTCCACTGGGTAGAAGTCCTCAAGAACCAGCGCGTTTACCCCAATGCTCCGTATTCCCGGCGGAAGTTTTCCAGTTGGCTCGATTGAAACCACGTACTGGTCGTAGAACTCTATTCCCTCGACCCTAATCGTCAGACCCTTGGAAAGCCGCGACCGGAGCGGCAGGAGCTGGAGGAAGAGGCTCTCCCTTTCAACATCCCAGCTCGCGCTTATCGAGAGCCCGCCCTTGGTGAAGAACTGGGTTATGAAGTGCCCACCCCTTTCTTCCCCGGCGAGGGAGAAGCCCAACTTACCCATGGCCCTGGAGAGAAAGCCCGGCCTGGGAAGCCTCCTGTAGTTTATCAGGTACTCCCCAATCCAGCCGGCGAGCGGCATTGAATAGCCCACGAAGACCTGCCTCTGAACCCTGAGGTAGGCAACGCTGGGAAGGAGCTTGAAGCCCTGCATCTTCACCGGAATAAGAACGGCGCTATCATATATATGGTTAACGGGGAGATACTCAGGAGCCAAAGAAGTCGTCAAGCCTTATACCCTTCTTTTTCTTCTTGTTTGACTTCTTGGGGGTTTTTGCTCCAGATTCCCCAGCCTTGGGTTCCTTGGATTTCTTCTTTTCTTTACCAGTTCCCTTGGACTTTCCGTTAAACTCATCGAGGTAGCCGTTCCTGCCGTTTGAGTGGCCGGTCCTCTCCTTCACCATCTTTTCGCAGACGTCAGCGGAGAAGCCCATCAGCGTCCTCTGTCTCTCGGGGAAAACGTTCTCGAAGAGCGTCTTTATGTCCTTCTCGGTCAGGCATATCCTCTGTCTCGTATAATCGAGAACGTTGTACTTTGTAACGAGCATCTTCGCAGTCGGGAGGTACTTCTCAACGGCGCCCTTGCTCACCGTCAGGACAATCTTTCCGCCGCACTTCGGGCACTTGCCGGTTAAAGGTGGCCTCCTGTACTTTGTATTGCACTTTACACAGCGGAACTCCTGCCTCGTGAAGCTCCTGAGGTTGCCCCTCAAATCGGGAATCAGGTGTGAGTTGAGTATCGTTTCGGCGACGTGGTGCTCGTCAACGGCCCTTATGCGCTCGGCTAAAGCGAGCTGTCTCTCAACCTTATCAACCATATCGCCGAGCTGTTTGTAGAGGCTCATCTTTGGTCCCAAACCGATGTCATCTGTGTCGTGGGTGAACTTTATGCCCTCGTACATCTCGGGTTTGCCGAGTCTGTCCTCTACGCGCTCGATGACCTTTACCTCCTTCGGCGATTTCAGCTCGTAGGTCGCTTCGTAGAATTCAATCGGGTAGTAGCGGACGACGTCCATGTTGTGAACCTCGCTGTCCACCTCCCTCGGGTCCAAACGGGTCGTGACGACCAAAGGCGCATCCATCTTTCCGCCGCGCTTCTCGGGCAGATAGTAACGGGAGAAGTTCAGAAGTGCGTCCATAAGTAACATTACACTATCCTCATCGCCATCACAGTTGCGTCTTTTTGCCGCATGGTAATACGGATGGGCATAACCCACTAAAACGTCGGAGAAGCCTATAATCCTGCCGATGATTCCCGCTGAAGTGTGGGGTGCCAAGCCTATTACCAGGTGCCCAACTAAGTCCTCCATCTTCTCGGCGTTGTAGAACCTCGGAAGACCGTAGAACTTCTCAAGGAGGTCATCTATGAAGCGGGCCACCTTGAGGAGGTATTTCCCAGCTTCGTAGGGAAGGATTACGTCCTGAACTTTCAGCTCTACTATCTGGTCGTCCCGCTCAAGGGGCTTCCCCTCGAAGTCGTGGGTGTAGCCGAGCTCGCGGAGCTTTTCCACGCTCGTCCCTATCTCCCTTGGCTTGAAGTGGGTTAGCGGGGCATCTGTGGCGTCGAAGCGTATTGTACCATCTTTGAAGACGTAGACGTCGTTTTTAGCCCTGAGAAGGCCTTTCTCCAGCGGTTCTGCCATCTTGTAGCCGGAGGTCATCCCCTTTACGCCCTTGAGCCTGTCTACCCCGTAGACCTTGACGTTCTCCATAGCTTGGCGGAGCAGTTCCGAGGGCTTTATCGTTCTCCTCGTGTAGGGTTTGAGTTCAACACCACAGCGCGGACAGCGGAAGTCAAACTCCTTTGCCTCGCTCTCGGTGTAGTCGGCGTTGCACTTGGGGCAGTGCCAGAGGAGCTCCTTCCTCGTCCCGCAGACTGGGCAGAGGTGCTCAGGGCCAACATGTCCGCATTCCGGACACTTGAAAAAGGCTATCTCGACGCTCGCTATCTTGCCTTCCTCAGCTGCCTTCTTTATGTCCCTGCTCGGCCCCCCAGCGAGGCCAATCGGGAAGAGAACCTGTACGGGAGGCTTCATCTTCCGCTCCTTGGCCTTCTCCGGCCTGCCCATCCTCGCCCCTATCCAGCTTATCCCCCTATCGCGAAGCTTTATTCTGTTGTTCTCGTTGATGATATCTATGACCTTGAAGAATGGCTTCGCCTTGAAATCCCACTCAAGGTTGCCGAGGGGGGTTAAGAGGGAAGCCGACCACGGGTAGTCGATTACGATGACCTTCCTCCGATCCTCAGTGCGCTCAAGCCTGTGCGGGAGACCGAGCAGTTCGAGGTAGCGCTTGATTTTGGGATCGTTGTCGAGTATTACCTTCCTCGCGAACTTTATCTTCCTGAACTCGCCCCACTCTATCTGGGTGTTCACCAAAGCCCTCTGAAGCTCCTCCACCTCGCCAGGCTCCAGGGTGTTCCAGTAGAGGGTATAGTAGGGATGAAATGGAACATCGAGAACCTTAGAGAGGTGGATGGCCTCTTCAACGCTTGGCCTGACGCGCAGTGGATCGCGGAGGAGGTTCCAAAGAAAATCGGGATCGATCTCGATGTACTCAGCGGCTTCCTCGACGGCCTCACGCGGGTTCTCCTCAAAGGGCCTGAGCTCAACCTCGTATGTCTCGGCCACGGCCCCAACAAGCTCCTGAATCCACCATTCTTCCACGTAGTTGGCTGGCAGAAGAGTCTGGTTGTTCTCGACGAAGTCGCCGAAATTCACTAAGGCGTCGCCTACGTACAGTATCTCGGCTATCCCGTTACGGACCTTTAGGGCCGTCTCGTAGTCGTCAACCCTCACAACCGAGCCGTTCTTGAGCTTGACCACTGGCCCCTCGACCGTCGTCACAGGGGTAACTATGCAGCCCTTGCCAGGCCTTTCCGTCTTCATCTGCGTCCCAATCGCTATGAACTCGTCAAGGATGAGCATGGTCGCTGGGTTGACGCTCCATGTGGCGAAACCGCTGACGCGGGAACGGCCGTAGCGAAGTCTAAAGCCGCCGTTGGTTGAGGGCTCGGCAAAGAGGGGCCTCCCCCCTATTATCTCCTTGGTGTACTTCTTGTTGGGAGCAATGTTGGCCTTAAAGCGCTCGTAGAGCTCGTAATAAAAGCCCGTCTCGACCTTCTCCTTAACTTCATCCCTGCCAGCTTCCTCGGCTTTGGAGCCGTTAGAGGGCTTTTCCTCGGCCTTGCCCTTTTCCTTGGCCTCCACGAACTCCTTTATCCAGTCCCAACCTTCAACGCCCATCTTGTCAATGTACTTGACGAGCTTCTTCGCCTTCTGGAGGACGCCCTCGGCCAAAACGAGGATTGCACCACCACGGAGGTGGTTGGTCTCAACGCCCGGGATGTCCCTGTGGGAAACCTCGACCTTATCGGTTTCTTCCCCGGTTATCTCTATCGGGATGTTCCTCACTGCGAGTCTCACTTCATCAACCTCTGGATGGTACTGCAACCTCGTTACCGCGCGGTGATAGAGGTCAACCTCCTCGACCATCCTCTCTATGTGCTCATCACTCGGCTTGAAGCGGTCAAGGTCGAGCTTTTTGCGAACGTAGTCCCCGACGAGAACGCTCAAAGCCTGGGCCGTTCCACCGGAGCTCCTTATCGGCCCGGCGTAGTAGAGAGCGAGATACTCGCTGTTGTCAGCCCAGGTGTTTCGCTTGATTTTAACGTCAGCTATTCCCTCCAAAGGGGCGGAAACGATTCCCTCGGTGAGGATCGCCAAAGCGGTCCTGACGGCCTGTTCTGCATAGCGCTCCTTGCTACCGAGGTCGCCGAACTTGCCGTCTATGATCTCATCGACTATCTTGAGGGCGGCAAGCTCTTTCCCGTACTCCTTGACGAGGCTTCTAATGCGGGGGGCAACGCCCTTGGGCCCCACGAGGCTCTCAACGCGGCCGGCCATGTCAGTCGCTTGAGGAACCTCTACCTCCAAGCTCGGGTCTTTTCCCTCGGAGCGGGCTTTTCTCGCTATCTCGTATGCCCTGTCTATCTCGCGCTGAAGGGATTCGAAGTAGGCCTTCATCTCGGGTGAGTAGAGCTCAGACATAAGAAGCAACCCCCTCAAGATTAATCTCAGACATAAGAAGCAACCCCCTCAAGATTAATGATAAAGAAAAGAATACTAACTAACAATCTCATCAGGGGCATGCCTCCTTTCGGAGACATGCCCTCATTACAAGGTTGGCCAAACAATCTATAAAAAGGTTTCGGGATCATTTAATACCCTCCATTAAGCGATGTGAAAGATCTTGTAACGAGAGATAGTCAAAGTCAAATCCTAAGTCATACACCAAATGATGAACAATTTTATTACTTACTGGGCCAGTGGAAACAAGAAAAACATCTCTGTTTCCATCACCACTAATTAAGGCCCTATCACCGACACCATCAAACGAAACCATCTTCAGAGATGCATCCATTAGGTAGGCATAATGAAGCAGATATTGATAGTAGGGAGACTTTCTAAGGATAACAGATTCTTTTTTAATACTGTTTTCAGCAACTACAAGTATAATCGGACGGCTATAATATTCATAAGCTGGTATGTCCTTGTAAGACAGATTTCCAGTTTTAATTGGGTATGGGATTAATTCAATTAAATCCTTAGTACCAGCATGATAAACTCTTAAATTTGGCGTATTCAGCGAAGATTTAATTTTTACTATATCAAAAAAGACATTATTTCGAAGCATATGCAGTTCAATATACCTCAAAACAAGATCTGCAGCAGAGATAAAGGGATTCACCGAATCCCCCGAGGGGTAAACGCGAATATTATTATTGGATCTAATAAGTTGTAACCAAGCATTGGTATATGGTGCACCCGGAGAAAACGCATCAATAAAGCAAGTTGAGCCTTTGATATTCGCACTAGATATTACCTTCCAAGTTGGGATGTAGGAATAATAAGATGCCAACTTATTTAAAAATTCAAACACATTCAAAAGACTGCCCTTAAAAGGTATCCACCTACATTTAGAGATTTCCATGGGCTTTTGACATTTCCCCGAAGGAGTTTTAAAAGAGCTGTACACGAAGTTCACGATAATATCGTCATGGGAAATGACCTCCCCCATAAACATCCCTAAAATAGAATACAATTGATTCTCCCCAAAATAATGGGATAAATCTGATGACTTAAAAATTATTCGTGGGTTAGTAACAAAGTGATGGGGTGAGCTTGAGGAGGATTTTAGTTTTTCAAAAAAAGTAAGATATCTATCAAGAAAATTATGCGGGCGAGAGAAAGAAAGTGAAACCCCAATAACTGCCCTAAAGGACTTTCCGGAGGAAAATTGCCTAATAAATTCCTTAGAATCACTGGAAATGGCTTTTATACCCTTAATTCTAAATCCATCTGTCATCATCTTGGTGCTAAATTTCATTTCTCAAACCCCCTCGCAGAACTGATCGAAGTTGACAACCGCCCTCAGGCGGGCCGTTTCGACGTCTATTATCGGGACTTTCGCAGGCGTAGGGACGATGTTAACCATCTTCTGGAACTCCGTCTGCGCCTGCCAAGTTCCGGTGTTTATGATGAAGACACCGTTGTAGGTCAGGAACTCAAGGACGTGGACGTGGCCGGCCTGGAAGAGATCGGGAACGGACTCTATGACAAGGAAGTCCTCGGGATCCGGGGCCAGCGGGACTTTTTCCCCAAACGTGGGGGCGAGGTGCCTCAGCTTGAGAAGCTCCATCATGGCTTCTGCAGGGTGGTGGTGATCCCTGCCCGGCACTTCCGTGACAACGTCCTCTATACCCCGGCCGTGGGCTATGAGAAAGTCCCTCCCGTGAAGCCGTATCACCGCGGGGTTGCTGATTATAACCGCGTTTTTGAGCTTGAAGAGCGGTCTGGCGTACTCCTCGTAAAAGCCCGGCTGGGGCAGGGCGGCTCTCGCCGCATCGTGATTTCCTGGGCCGATGAACATCGTTATATGCCCCGGCACGTTTCTCAGGAGGTTTGCTAAAGCTTCATACTGGTCGAATATATCCGGAATCGCAAGCTCGTTGTACTGGCCCGGGTAGATCCCGATCCCGTCCACGACGTCCCCGGCGAGGATGAGGTACTTTATCCTGCTGACGAGCTCGGCGTGGGCTTCGTTCTCAACGTTGCCGTTCAGCCATTCAAGGAACTTCTCAAAGGCCTTTTCACAGAACTTGTTGCTTCCAACGTGGATATCGCTCAGGAGCACCGCGTAAACCTTCTCCTCAAGGGGGGGCTTCTTCCTTCTGAACTTCGGAACGTCGGGAAGGTATATCCTGTCCGCGAATATGATCCCCCTGCCGGAGTACTGCCCCTGAACGCCTATAACAGAGTCGTGCATTATGCCTTTGACAAGTCCCGCGTCCTCCTTGTCGCGGCTTATGAATGCCTTAACGATGCCGGTGGCGTCCTCGATCTCCAAGATGTAGCCTTTGGCGCTCTCCCTCTTATCGTTCACCAGGCCTATAACGGTAACCTGCTCCCCGGCCGAGATGTAGCCGAGCTTTCCGATGTCGATCACGCCGCCGACCTCCGGGTTCTCCCGGAGTATCCTGCGCATCTTCCTCACGCGGGATAGAAAGAGGGAGCGGTAGCTCTCAACGAGCAACTCCCCCTCCTTTCCGGAGGCGTTCTTGGCCTTAGGCGGACTTACCTTTAAGTGAGTGAGATCCAAGGCGATGGCGTAGTCATCGGGGATCTGGGCAGCCCGGTAAGAGAACCCCTCCTTGGGGGAGATCCTAACGTCATCGTAGACATCGTAGCTCTTCTCAGCGGAGGGCAGCTCCTCCTCAACGTATGTTATGGGGATGCCGTAGTCACCGTAGACCACCGGGACTTCAACCTCGTCCCCGTTTTCCAGTGGAACATCCCCTCCTGAAAGGCCGTTTTCATCGGCTTCATTTTCATAGGAAGCCTCTTCCACGGGAGTTTGATGGGCCTCGTCTCCAGTGGAAATAGAACTCTCCCCCTCAACAGGGAGGGTTGTATCTCCCATTTCAACGCCGTTTAGAGCAGCTGACAGAGGGGCATTTCCAGTGGAAATGGACCCCTCGACCGCGCCTTTGCCTTCACTCACCGGAGGTTTCTCCTCGCCACCTTCGGGGCGTTCAACGGGGAGCAGCCCTTTACCCCTCAAGAACTCCTCGGCGATCTCAAGGTCTATAACGAACTTTCCCTTTGCCTTAACGAACTTTATCAGTTCGGAGAGGGTGAAATCCCGTCCATAGTGTGGCTGGAGGAGGTGGTAGGCGGGGGCGGTTATCAGGTAGTTGTTCTTCAGGAGGTCTTCAACGAGCATCAGATCAGCCTCCTCTGGCGGGAGAGGTTAACGGTGAGGAGGGGCCGGAGCTGGTCGTCTTGGCCGAAGATCTTCTTAACCTTGTGGGGGATAACGTTAAGCCTTATCTCCTTGGTGCGCCCGTAGCGTCCCTTGCTGACGACCTTCGCGTTTATGATGCCGAGCATGTCGAGCTCGTTTATGAGGTCGCTCACGCGCCTCTGAGTAAGGGAATCAAGGTCTATGTACTCGCAGAGGGTTGTATAGACCGAGTAAACGTCCCCCGTGTTAGCTGGGAGCTCTCCGTTTTCATCGAGCAGGACTATCGAGTAGAGGAGAACCTTAGAATGCAGGGGAAGGGTTTTTATGACCTCCTCCATTGTATCCTGCTCGATCTTCTCCTGGGCAAGCCAGACGTGCCTCTCGGTGACTTTGCCCGCGCCCTCGCGCTCGGCTATCTCCCCGGCGACGCGAAGGAGGTCGAGGGCACGGCGCGCATCCCCGTGCTCCCTCGCCGCCAAGGCGGCGCAGAGTGGGACGACGGCGTCATCGAGGACACCCTCGTTGAAGGCATTTTCAGCACGCTGCAGGAGGATATCCTTGAGCTGCGTGGCATCGTACGGGGGGAAGACCACCTCCTCCTCGCTCAAACTCGACAGAACCCTCGCATCGAGGTACTCCTTGAACTTAAGGTCGTTCGAGATCCCGATGATGCTTACCTTGGCACGCTTCAACTCGGTGTTTATCCTCGTTAGAGAGTAGAGGATGTCATCCCCGCTCTTTTTTATCAGCTTGTCTATCTCGTCGAGGACGATTATGACGAAGCGCTCCTTAGCATCTATAACGTCCTTGAGCTTGGCGTAGACCTCATCGGTTGGCCATCCAACGAGGGGGACCTCCACCCCGCTCTCGTTCTTAAAGTGGTTCACTATGTTTGCCAGAACCCGGTACTGGGTGTCCACTATCTCGCAGTTGATGTAGATCACCTCAACGGGGACGTTATATTTGTCGGATATCCTCTTCAGCTCTTCGGTGACGAACTTTATCGTGACGGTCTTCCCGGTACCGGTTTTCCCGTAGACGAAGACGTTGGAAGGCGTTTCACCGCGCAGAACCGGAACCAGAATGTGGGCAAGCTCCTCTATCTGTTCCTTTCTGTGAGGAAGCTCCTTGGGCGTATAGCTATGCCTAAGAACCTCCTTGTTCTTGAAGATCTTCTTCGCATGCAGATAGCGCTCGAATATCGAGTTTATGTAATCTGCCATCGCCCACACCGTTCCACTGGAAATACAGCCCACCATCTAACATTTAGCAATATATTTGTAAATTTTTCATCCCTATTCGCCAATTATTTGTAATTTCTCAAACATTTTTTATAGTTATTGGGGGATTTTCTTACGCGTCATACCCCGTTCCAGGGGAAGCACGGGGTACAGTGGAAGCAAACCCCAGTAGCAAACAACCCCTTATATCTTTTGTTGGGCATCGGCGTGTGTAATCCAAGCGACCACCCACCCACCATGAACAAGCCGGGGTAAGGCCCTCCACCGGAAGCCGGAGAGTTTTCAGTGGAAACGGTCAAATTAAATGCACATTAAAGTACATCAGATTTTACATAAGAAAAGTCGAGGTCGAAGGGGGAAGGGGTTTCCACTGAAAGAAAAATGAACATTGTTGCACAGCCACATACGAGCATTAACGCCCCAATACGGTCATTCTGATAAAACAAAATTGTTTTCAAAATTAGCAAATGAAAACAGATATATACCCCCAGGGGGTTTTGTTTCCACTGGAACGGGGTTTTGGAAAGATACCCAGTCTAATATCGTGAAACTGATGAAATACTCCCGTTTTTTAGTCGCCCTATCCTTAATATATATTTCTATGAACAATGATCATTTTACCCCGGATACAATGCGAATTTTTAAGAGAATCCCCTAAATTCACCTCTGAATTCTGAACGCCTAAGTCCGTTACATTCATAAAATCTACTCCTAAATCCTCTTTATTTTTGTAATGGCTCTGAAAGATTCCATTTTCCAAAACCCCGTTCCAGTGGAAATGAAACTCTGGGGGGGTTCTTAGATATCTATCATAACGTTTTCATAGTGGTGCAAATATAGTGGAACTTTGGGCTTCTCCCGTTGTGGGGGGTCGGGTATAAGGTTTATCCCGACGCTATTGGCTTAAAAAAGCTTTAATTCTTGGTTTTTTTGAAATTGGGGCCATGAAAATCGGCTCTAAAGATAATGGAAAAGTATTTAACCCTATTTTACTTTCCGATTTTAGGGCAGAAGAGTGGTGAATGGTCATGGCCCGAAAGAAGAAGGATGCTGTTAAGGAGCTTGAGGAGTTTGAGGAGCTTGAGGTGGGAGAGAGCGCCCCCAAAAAGAAGGTGGCCACCCTTGAGGATCTCCCTGGTGTGGGGCCGGCGACCGCCGAAAAACTCAGGGACGCAGGCTACGACAGCCTTGAGGCCATAGCGGTTGCCTCCCCACTTGAACTAAAGGAGATCGCGGGCATAAGCGAGGGTGCGGCGCTCAAGATAATCCAGGCTGCGAGGGAGGCCGCCAACATAGGGACTTTCATGCGTGCGGACGAGTACATGGAGCGGAGGAGGAGCATAGGAAAGGTTTCCACTGGAAGCAAGGCCCTTGACAAACTGCTCGGTGGGGGCATAGAAACCCAGGCGATAACGGAAGTCTTCGGAGAGTTCGGGAGCGGAAAGACTCAGCTCGCCCACACCTTAGCGGTTACGGCCCAGCTCCCACCGGAGGAGGGAGGCCTCGGGGGTTCCGTTATCTGGATAGACACCGAGAACACCTTCAGGCCCGAGAGGATAAGGCAGATCGCCGAGGAGCGGGGCCTCGATCCCGATGAGGTTCTCAAGAACATCTACGTGGCGAGGGCCTTCAACAGCAACCACCAGATGCTCCTCGTCGAGAAGGCAGAGGACATAATAAAGGAGCACGCTTCCACGGACAGGCCGGTAAAGCTCCTGATAGTGGACTCCCTCATGGCCCACTTCAGGAGCGAGTACGTTGGCAGGGGCACCTTGGCAGAGAGACAGCAGAAGCTCGCCAAGCACCTCTCCGACCTGCACCGCTTGGCGGACCTCTACGATATAGCGGTCTTCGTCACGAACCAGGTGCAGTCCAAGCCCGACGCTTTCTTCGGGGACCCGACAAGGCCCGTTGGAGGCAACATACTCGCCCACAGCGCCACCCTGAGGGTGTACCTCCGGAAGGGGAAGGCGGGTAAAAGGGTCGCCAGGCTTATAGACAGCCCACACCTTCCCGAGGGCGAGGCCGTCTTCAGGATAACCTCGAAGGGCGTCGAGGACTAAACTTTTTAACCTCTTTCCCCTTTTCCCTCTGCGATGCCCCCGGAGAAGATCGACTTCGTCACCAATCCCAGCCCGGATGAGCTCCTTAAACTTGTGGACCGGGCGCTTCTAAGCGATTCGATGCTGGTTGTCTTTGCCCGCTGTAAGGTTCACTACGAGGGGCGGGCCAAGAGCGAGCTTGGGCTGGGAGACAGGGTTATACTCGTGAAGCCCGACGGCTCGTTCCTGATCCATCAGAGCAGAAAGAGGGAGCCCGTGAACTGGCAGCCCCCTGGGAGCATGGTCAGGCTTGAGCTCAGGGAGGTCCCGGTGCTCGTCTCGGTCCGCAGGAAGCCTAGGGAAACCCTCATCGTGGAGCTTCACCGGGTTTACCACGCCGTGCTTTACAGGGCGGAGGACTACGAGGAGCTGTCCCTTACTGGGAGCGAGGCGGAGATGGCAGAGCTAATCTTTCGGGATCCATCGGTTATAGAGCCCGGGTTTAAGCCATTATACCGTGAGAAGCCCGTAAAGCACGGGATAGTGGACATCCTCGGAGTTGACTCCTCGGGCAGGCTCGTTGTTCTTGAACTCAAGAGGAGGAGGGCCGAGCTTCACGCGGTGAGCCAGCTCAAGCGGTACGTGGAGGCCCTCAGGGAGGAGCACGGCGACGTGAGGGGGATACTCGTTGCACCCTCACTAACTTCAGGTGCTAAACGGCTCCTTGAGGAGGAGGGGCTTGAGTTCAGACGGCTTGAGCCCCCTAAGAAAGGTGAGAAGAGGAGGGGACGGCAGGCAACCCTCCTTTAATCAACCCATGTTTGCCTCGTGGAGGCGGAACTCCCTAACTTCCGCCCTGATGATCTCGCCCCTCTCAATCCCACTTATCCTCCCGAAGCCGAGGAGCCTTACCTTCACCCTGCACACTGTGACCTCCCTCTCATCGCTCTCACGCCAGGGGATCCTTGTCTCGATCTCCTTTACTTCCACAGGCTCCGCGAGGAGTCCCTCCGTTCCGACCCTGACGTCCTCGAAGGGATCGTAGGTGAGGAAGAGCTTGAGGGCTTCGCTGAGGGCCTTTTCAACCCCGATGACGTTCTTGGCACTCCTGAGCTCTATCGTGCGGTACGGGTTCTTCAGGAGCTCATCGAGAACCCTCCTCGCGACTCCGGCGATAACAACGGCCTCCATACTATCACCTCACAGGTAGAGGGTCTCGTACTGCTGCTGGGCCTTTTTGCGGGCCTTCTCCATCTGCTCGTGCATTCTCCTGAGCTGCTCCTCTATCATCTCGGCCTCCTTCAGCAGGGGCTCCGTCGAGACTTCTATGCCTATCAGGCGTTTTAGGACTTCAATAACGTTGGCCGCTGCCCTCGGGTCTGGCCTGTCCCCGAAGGTCTCCCCCAAAAGCGCGTAGGCCTCTAAGCCCTCTTTCTTGGCTTCCCACAGCAGTTTTCCACTCATGCCCATTATTGAGCCGTACTGGAGGAGCTTCGCCCCCGCTTCCTGGAGCTTTCTGTTGAACTCATCCCTCGTTCCGACCCCCCACACGTCCATCTTTTCCTTGAAAAAGCCGATGCCTATGCCGCCCATCGACACTATCTTTCTCACGCCCATCCCCTTAAGGTACCCTACCAGCTCCTTGGCTATCTCGTTGACGAGCGTGGGGGGAACGTAGATGTCCGCGACAGCCACTATGAGGTTGTCCTTTCCATAGAACCTCAGGGGCGGGTTCGGCTCCCCTTCGAGAACGGTGCTCATCGGGGGCAGAAAAGGACTCTCAACGTAGCCTATCAGCGTCATGTTGAGCTCCTTCGCCAGGAAGTTTCCTGCTATATGGCCCACAAGGCCTATTCCCGGATAGCCCTCTATGAGTACCGGGTTCTTTATCTCGGGGAGGACGATCCTCGCCGGTTTTTCAACCGTCATTGCATCACCCTTAGGATTTTTATTTCCAAAACGTTATTAAACTTTCGGAGTCTGGTTTCCACCGGAAAGGCAACCCTTAAATAACTCGGCCCCTATTTTTATCAGGGTGATGACCATGCCGAGGATAGGGATAATAGGCGGCTCCGGTGTCTACGGTGTCTTCGAGCCGAAGGAGGCGGTGAAGGTTCACACGCCCTACGGGAGACCTTCTTCCCTGGTGGAAATAGGCGAAATAGGGGGCGTTGAGGTTGCATTCATTCCAAGGCACGGGAAGAACCACGAGTTTCCTCCCCACGAGGTTCCCTACCGTGCGAACATCTGGGCACTCAAAGAGCTCGGCGTCGAGAGGGTTATAGGCGTCACGGCGGTTGGCTCGCTGCGCGAGGAGTACAAGCCGGGCGACATCGTCATAACCGACCAGTTCATCGACTTCACGAAGAAGAGGGAATACACCTTCTACAACGGGCCTAAGGTGGCCCACGTGAGCATGGCCGATCCCTTCTGTCCCGAGATGAGGAAGATCTTCTATGAGACCGCCAAGGAGCTCGGCTTCCCGGTTCATGAGAAGGGCACCTACGTCTGCATTGAAGGCCCGCGCTTCTCAACGAGGGCCGAGAGCTTCATGTTCAGACAGTTCGCCCACATCATCGGCATGACGCTCGTCCCGGAGATAAACCTCGCGCGCGAGCTTGGTATGTGTTACGCTAACATAGCCACCGTTACCGACTACGACGTCTGGGCCGAGAAGCCCGTCGATGCGCAGGAAGTCCTCAAGGTCATGGCAGAGAACAACTACAAGGTTCAGGAGCTGCTCAAGAAGGCCATCCCGAGGATTCCCGAGGAGAGGAAGTGTGGCTGCGCCGACGTGCTGAAGAGCATGTTCGTTTGAGCCGATTCTCCCCAACCTTTTTAACTTCCTGAGAAAACACACCCCTTTAAGGGTGGTTGGGATGAGCATTCTCATCAAAAACGGTCACGTTATCTACGGGGATGGGCTTGAGGTCGTGAGGGCGGACGTTCTCATAGAGGGGAACAGGATAGTCAAGGTGGCTAAAGGCATAACCGAGGGCGCCGACACCGTTATAGACGCGACCGGAAGGGTGGTTTCGCCCGGCTTTGTAAACCTTCACACTCATTCGCCTATGGGCCTTTTCAGGGGTTTGGCGGATGATCTGCCCCTAATGGAGTGGCTTGAGAAGCACATCTGGCCGAGGGAGGCCAAGCTAACCCGGAAGGACATAAAGGCAGGTGCCTACTTGGGAGCGCTTGAGATGATAAAGGGCGGCACCACCACCTTCCTCGACATGTACTTCCACATGGACGCCGTTGCCGAAGCCGTCCTCGACGCTGGCCTCAGGGGCTACCTCGGCTACGGTATGATAGACCTCGGCGACCCAGAGAAGACGGAGAAGGAGGTGCGGGAAGCGCTCCGGGAGATGGGGGCGATTGAAAGGCTCGGCTCTGACAGGGTTCAATTCGTCTTTGCCCCCCACGCCCCTTACACCTGCTCCCTGGCCCTTCTCGAGCGGGTGAGGGAGCTTGCGAGCGAGCACGGGAAGCTCATCACCATCCACGTGAGCGAGACGATGAGCGAGGTCGGCAGGATAGTCGAGCGCTACGGAAAGAGCCCCGTTGAGCTCCTGGACGGGATAGACTTCTGGGGTAGAGACGTTATAATAGCCCACGGCGTCTGGCTCGACAGCAGGGACGTTCAGATACTCGCGAGGCACGGCGTTAGCGTTGCCCACAACCCCGGTTCCAACATGAAGCTCGCCAGCGGGGTCATGCCCCTCGGGAAGCTCCTCAACGCCGGGATAAACGTTGGACTCGGCACCGACGGGGCCGCGAGCAACAACAACCTCGACATGCTCGAGGAGATGAAGTTAGCGGCCCTGCTCCACAAGGTCAACAACCTCGACCCCACTATAGCAGACGCCGAGACGGTTTTCAGAATGGCCACGGTAAACGGCGCTAAGGCGCTGCGCCTCAGAGCTGGAGTGATAAAGGAGGGTTACTTAGCGGATCTTGCTATAATAGACTTCAACAGCCCCCACCTGCGGCCTGTGAACAACGTGGTGAGCCACCTCGTCTACTCCGCAAACGGAAACGACGTTGAGAGCACGATAGTGGCCGGTGAAATCCTTATGCTCGATCGGGAGGTTCTGACGCTCGACGAGGAAAAGGTGCTCTCGAGGGCGGAGAAAACTGCAGAATCCCTCTCATGACCTGCTGGCTCAGCCCCCGAAGTACTCCTGAACGAGTTCCTTTGCGGGGGGTTTGTAGAGCTCTATGACCTCTATCTTTTCGATGACGTTCCCCTCTCGAACCTTGAGCCTCACCTTCCCCCCGTAAACCTGAAGGTCATCGAGCATGCCGTAAATGGCATCTTCAGCCTCCAAAGGGGTTTTAAACTTCATTATGTACTCCTCCCCCTCGGAGAGGATGAGTTTGATCCAGTACTCGTTTTTCCTCTTGAAAGGCCTCGTGATCTTCGGCTTGAAGTTGTCAACGATGATCTCCACAGATGCCACCCCCGCTTCGATACCGAACCCTCTATCCGCTTTCCTCCTTAAATTTTTAAGGGTTTTTGCCGAAGGGCAGTTCCATACCCAGCCTCTCGGCCTCCTTCACTATCCCCTCAATCGGGAGGATTGCGCTCCTCGCCCCGACCTTCTGAACCGTCAGGTAAGCGAGCAGCATCCCGAGCTTTGCCGCGTCAACCGGCGACCAGCCCTTCAGGATGCCGTATATGAAGCCCGCGTCGAAGGAATCGCCCGCCCCCGTGGAGTCTATGACCTCGGCGCTCAGGCCCCTGACCTCAAAGGTGTCACCATTCTCATCTCTCAGAACCGCCCCACCCCCGTTCAGGGTCACAACGACGTTTTTGGCCGCCGAAAGGCTCAGGTCGAGGCTTCCAAACTTCCGCCTGTACTCGTCCTCGTTCATCATCAGGTAGTCAACCTTTCCCTCAACATCCCTTGGTATAGGCATCTCCCCTATGTCAACCGATACGGTAATGTCCTTCTCAGCCGCGAACTTCACAACCATTTCTATTATCTCCGCTGGGTTTGAGGAGAGGTGAACGTGCCTGGTTCTGGAGAGGTACCCGAAGTCGAGCTCCTTCCTCAAGTTCGCACCCGGGTACTTCACTATCCTCTTGTCCTCGCCCCTGACCATTATGACCGCCAGGCCCGAGGGCTCCTCTACAACCCTGATTCCTGAAACATCGGTGCCTATGTCCCTGAAATACCTGATGTGGGCTTTTCCGATGTCATCATTTCCAACGGCCCCGATAAAGCCTGTCCTCAGCCCCATGTGGGCCAGCCAGCTTATCGTGTTGCCGGCAGCGCCTCCGAGCCCGAAGGAAGCTCCCTTAGCGTTCACCTTCTCATGGAACTCTGGAAAGTGATCAACGGTCAGTATAATGTCGTAGTTAAGGTTTCCTATCCCCACCACGTCGAACATGCCCATCGCCCCAGTTCATTACCCGCGGCTTTTTATAACCCTATCCTTTCCGGCCCCGAGCACCAGACCATAAATTATTTAAGGGGGATTAGGTTAGCCAAAGCGGAAGCCGCTGTTTTAATATCATGGGGGGCCTGTAATGGAGGAGGTCATCAAGCGCATTGTTGACGCCGAGAGGGCGGCAGAGGAGCGCATTGAAAACGCGAAGAAAGAGGCCAAGAGGATAGTAGAGGAGGCCAGGGCTAAAGCCAAGGAAATCGAGGAGGACATAGTTTCAAAGGCGGAGAAGGAAGCAGGGGAGCTCGTTGAGAAGGCCAAGGCCGAGGGCGAGGAGGAAGCTGAGAAGATCCGCGAGGAGGGGGACCGCGAGATTGAGGAGATGAAGCTCCGCGCGACCCAGAACTTTGAGGATGCCGTCTCCGTTGCCGTAAAGCTCGTGAGAGGGAGCTGAGATGTTCCGGCCCACGCCGATGCTGAAGCTTGAGATGATAACCCTCGAACGCTACCGGGACAGCGTTCTCACCTACCTCCATGAGATGGGCGCGGTTGAGGTGAGGGAGGTCCAGGTGAAGGAGGCCCAGAGGGATGCGCCAAACGAGTTCTACCGGAAGGCCGCTTCGTACAGTATAATCATGTCCAGGATGGCCGATTTCCTCAGGCTTCACCTTCCCGCCAAGAAGGGGGGCATCAGGGAGTTTATATTCCCGCCCGAGCGAAAGAAGCGTCGGTACGTTTACCAGGGTATAGAAAAGCTCATCGATGACGTTGAGGCGTTCCTCTCCGAAGTGGAGCCGGAGATAAGGGAGGTGGAGGGCGAGATAAACTCCCTCAACACGGAAATGGAGAGGATACGCTCCGAGATAGCGGCCCTTGAGCTCCTCTCCGAGTTCGACGTTGACGTCTCCTATCTGAGGCACTCGGGCATTGCCCAGGTTCTCGTCGGGAAGGTCGAGAAGATCCGCTACGGTTCCCTGGAGAGGGAGCTGCTTGAGGCCTTAGGGGGAAGGGTGGTCCTCGTCCCGAAGGAGAGGGGGGACACTGTTGTACTCGCGGTTGTTCTCCTCACCTCGGACTACGAGAGGGCGAACCCAGTCCTCGCGAAGCATTCCTTTGAGAGGATAGAGATACCCGAGGGCGAGGGAAGGCCCTACGAGCTCGTTCGCACCTATCAGAACCTCCTCGGAAGGAAGGAGCGGGAGCTTGAGGACGCCTACGGAAGGGCCGCTGAGATAGCCAGTGAGCGCTACGATGACCTGAGGTTCTACCTTGAACTCGTTGAGAACGAGAGGAACAAGGCCAGCGCCTTAAACATGCTCGCGAGGACCAACATGACATTTGCCCTCACCGGCTGGCTTCCGGAGGGCGAGGCGAAAAAAGTGGAGGAGGGAGTGAGGAAGCTTACCGACGGCATCGTCTACCTCAGGTTCAGCCGGCCGAGTGAGGAAGAGCTCGACGAGATACCAATAAAGCTCAACAACCCTGGATGGGCCAGGCCCTTTGAGATGCTCACCGAAATGTACGGCTTTCCCAAGTACAACGAGTTCGACCCGACGCCTATAATAGCGTTCACCTACTCCTTCTTCTTCGGCTTTATGCTCACCGACTTCTTCTACGGCATGATAGTGGGCATCGTCGCGGCCTTGCTCGTCAAAGGACACAAGAAGTTCAACGACGGGACGTACCGCTTCGCCTACACGCTCCTCTGGAGCTCCCTCTTTACCATGACAATGGGGGCCCTCTTCGGGAGCTATTTCGGAAACGCCCTCGACGTCGTGGGCCAGTACCTCACCGGAAATCCCAACTTCGGGATGTGGCGCATAACAGACCCGCTCAGGGATCCGATGTTCGTCCTCATCCTCGCCCTCGCCATAGGTCTCGCCCACCTATTCGTCGGCTATACGATAGGCTTCATAGTTAAATGGAAGAACGGCGAAAGAAAAGGGGCTCTCTTTGATCAGCTTTCTTGGATGCTCGTCATACTCGGCATAGTGCTCTTTGCCACCGGAAAAGGCGTCCCGGCCTTCGTGGAGTCTGCCGAGGTGCTCTTCGGAATCGGGCTTACGCTCTTCGCCATAGGCGAAGTGGTGAGCAACGGGGGCCTCGCGGCGCTTCTCATTATCTCGGACTTCTTCGGCTTCGTTGGAACGTGGCTCAGCTACGCCCGCCTTATGGCCCTCGCACTCGCTACCAGCGGGATAGCGATGGTCGTAAACGTCCTCGTTCAGATGATATGGGGCATCAAGTTCCTCTACATAGGCCCGATAACAGGTGTGATTTTGTTCTTCGGCGGTCAGTTCTTCTCGACCGCTATAAACGCCCTCGGGGCGTTCGTTCACTCTCTCCGTCTTCAGTACGTGGAGTTCTTCGGCACCTTCTACTCCGGGGATGGCCGGCCCTTTACCCCGTTCATGTCCCGGAGGGAAGTGTCGGAGGTTGTTGTTGAGTCCAGCAGAAAAAATGACTCTGGAGGTGTTTGAGGAATGGAACCGATAGTTTACGTATCCCTCGGTGCGGCCCTTGCCGCGGGTCTGGCCGGTGCGGCCTCGGCCTTCGGTGTGGGCGTGGCGGGTGCAGCGGCGGCAGGAGCGGTTGCAGAGGACGAGAAGAACTTCAAGAACGCTCTGATCCTTGAGGGTCTGCCAATGACCCAGAGCATCTACGGCCTCATTACACTGTTCCTTATACTCCTCAGCGCCCGCATAATAGGCGGCGGCTTCAGGTTTACCGCCAACACGCCGGACAACATAGTTAAGAGCGCCATCCTCTTCGGCGCCGGCCTAACTGTGGGCCTGACCGGTCTCTCCGCAATCCCGCAGGGTATCATAGCCAGTGCCGGTATCGGTGCGGTCGCCAAGAACCCGAAGACCTTCACCCAGGGCATCATCTTCGCGGCAATGGCCGAGACCATGGCCATCTTCGGTCTCGTCGGCGCCCTCATCATGATAGCGACTGGGGTTGGGCTCTGAGCCCGTTTGCTTTTCCCAGCCACTGGGGGAGTTAGAGATGGAAGGGGCGGAGCTCATAATCCAGGAGATAAACAGGGAGGCGGAGCAGAAGATACAGTACCTCCTCGAAGAGGCCAGGAAAAACGCCCGAAGCCTTGAGGAGGAGGCCAGAAAGAGGGGTCAGTCGAGGGCCGAGTGGATACTCCGGAAGGCGAAGACCCAGGCGGAGATAGAGAAGCAGCGCATAGTAGCCAGCGCCAAACTTGAGGTCAGGAAGAAGAAGCTCGCCGTTCAGGAGGAGCTCATAGGTGAGGTGATGAAGGCCGTTAAGGAGCGGCTCTCGGGCCTTTCGGATGAGGACTACTTCGAGACCCTCCTCGGCCTCACAAAAGAGGCCGTTGGCGAACTCGGCGTTCAGCGGGTCGTCGTGAGGTCGAATGGAAGGGGGCTTGAGCTCATCTCCAAGCGGCTGGAGGAGTTCAGCAGGGCCGTCGGTGCCGAGATTGCCCTTGGAGAGCCCATCGAGACCATTGGCGGTGTCGTCGTCAGCGACGTAGAGGGCGTCGTCCGGGTTGACAACACCTTCGAGGCGAGGATGGAGAGGCTCGGCAACGAACTCAGGGCGGAGATCGCTAGGGCTCTCTTCGGGTGAGGCTCAATGCTCTCGGACACAACGCTAACCGCGATACTCGACACGACCCTCGGGGTCGTATTCACGTGGCTCGGCTGGAAGACCTACAAGATCCTCTGGAAGTACACCCCCTACTCCTATCCGAACGCGAGGATAAACGCGATGGAGGCCAAGCTTTTGAGCGAACAGCGGCTTGGAGAGCTCGCCGAATCCAGGACGCTCCAGAACCTCATCGTCAACCTTGAGGACACCGACTACAAGAACTTCATGGGCAGTGCTACGACCGTTGATGAGCTGGAGAGGGCTCTTGAGAGGTCTCTTGCCTCCACGTACTTACTGATGGAGGACATCCTTCCGGACAGGGTCTCCGGCTTTTTCAGGCTGCTCCTCGAGGAGTGGGACGTCAGAAACATAGCGAGCGTCGTCAAGGCAAAGAAGAGGGGAGAGCCTGCGGTTGACTACGTGCTCGAGATCGGCACCATCGTCCCGAGGGTCAGGGCCATGGCGGAGGCGAAGACCATGGAGGAGATCCTCGTCATCCTCGAGGGCACCCCGTACGAGGAGCCCTACCAGAAGCTTCTACTCGACGAGATAAGCCTCACTGAGTTTGAAACCTGGCTTTACAGGATCTACTACTCCAAGCTCCTTGATTACGCCCTGTCAAGGAAGGATGAGGAGGAGAGGCTTATCCTCGGGGAGTTTGTGAGGACGAAGATCGACATTACGAACATCATAACCCTCCTCAGGGGCAAGGCCGCCGGGCTTCCGGGCGAGGAGATAAGGAAGAGCCTAGTGCCCGGGGGAACGCTCAAACTCGACTCCGCGCTCAACGTGGAGGACTTAGGAATGGCGCTGGCCGAGCTCGATTCAACGAAGTACGGCCCGGTTATACGATCCGTGAGGGAGGAGGCCGAGAAGGACGTCTCAGCGGTTAGGGACGCGCTTGAGGACTACCTGCTCCAGAGGGTTGGGGAGCTCACCAAGTTCTACCCCCTGAGCATTGCCACGGCGCTTTCATATATCCTCAGGAAGGAGAGGGAGATGAGGAGACTCAGGGCGCTTATCAGACTCGTGGCCAGCGGGTTCAGCCCCGAGAGGATCAAGGCGATAATCGGAGGGGGGCTTGCCCCATGAAGGTGGCCGTTTTGGGTGATCCGGACACCGCGCTCGGCTTTAAGCTTGCGGGGGCTCATGAGGTTTATTCCTTTGGGGACGGCCCCCTTGAGATAGAAAGGCTGAGGAACAAGCTGGGGGAGCTCATCGAGGCAGGCGACGTTGGGATAATCCTCATAACCGAGCCCCTCGCCCAGAAGATTGAGATGCCCGATGTCAAGTTTCCGATCATCCTTCAGGTGCCGGACAAATCCGGCTCCAGGTTCGGAGAGGCCCAGCTAAGGGAGATAGTTAGGAGGGCAATAGGTGTGGAGTTGAAGAGGTGAATGAAGATGGGAAGGATAATTCGCGTTACGGGGCCGCTCGTCGTCGCGGACGGAATGAAGGGCTCCAAGATGTACGAGGTTGTCCGCGTCGGCGAGCTGGGGCTTATAGGGGAGATAATCCGCCTTGAAGGCGATAGGGCAGTTATACAGGTTTACGAGGAGACGGCAGGCGTAAAGCCAGGTGAACCGGTTGAGGGCACTGGAACTTCCCTCGCGGTTGAGCTTGGTCCGGGCCTGCTCACTTCGATATACGACGGCATACAGAGGCCGCTTGAGATACTCAGGACTAAGAGCGGTGACTTCATAGCGAGGGGCCTCACGGCCCCGGCCCTGCCGAGGGACAAGAGGTGGCACTTCACCCCCATGGTGAAGGTCGGCGACAGGGTAGTTGGCGGCGACGTATTGGGTGTTGTTCCTGAAACGAGCATCATCGAGCACAGGGTTCTCGTCCCACCCGGGATTGAGGGAGAGGTAATTGAGATCGCGGAGGAAGGCGACTACACGATCGAGGAGGTCATAGCGAAGGTCAAGAGGCCCGATGGGAGCGTTGAGGAGCTCAAGATGTACCAGCGCTGGCCCGTCCGTGTGAAGAGACCCTACAAGAACAAGCTCCCGCCAGAGGTCCCCCTCATAACCGGCCAGAGGACCATCGACACGTTCTTCTCCATAGCGAAGGGCGGAACGGCCGCAATTCCGGGCCCCTTCGGTTCGGGTAAGACCGTTACCCAGCACCAGCTGGCCAAGTGGAGTGACGCCAACGTCGTCGTCTACATCGGCTGTGGAGAGCGCGGCAACGAGATGACCGATGTCCTTGAGGAGTTCCCCAAGCTGAAGGATCCGAAGACTGGAAAGCCGCTCATGGAGAGAACCGTTCTCATAGCCAACACCTCCAACATGCCCGTTGCTGCCCGTGAGGCCTCAATCTACACCGGAATTACGATAGCCGAGTACTTCAGGGACATGGGCTACGACGTTGCTCTAATGGCTGACTCGACATCGAGGTGGGCTGAAGCGCTCCGTGAGATTTCGGGCCGTCTCGAGGAGATGCCCGGTGAGGAGGGCTACCCGGCTTACCTCGCGAGCAAGATAGCGGAGTTCTACGAGAGGGCCGGTCGCGTCCTCGCCTTGGGAAGTGACGAGAGAGTTGGAAGCGTTTCGGTCATCGGTGCCGTTTCACCGCCGGGCGGTGACTTCAGCGAGCCCGTCGTGCAGAACACGTTGAGGGTTGTCAAGGTCTTCTGGGCGCTCGATGCCGACCTCGCGAGGAGGAGACACTTCCCGGCGATAAACTGGTTGAGGAGCTACTCCCTCTACCTGGACGCGATACAGGGCTGGTGGCACAGGAACGTTGACCCGGAGTGGAGGAGCATGCGCAACAGGGCAATGGCCCTCCTCCAGAAGGAGGCGGAACTGCAGGAGATCGTTAGAATCGTTGGGCCGGACGCCTTGCCCGACAAGGAGAAGGCCGTTCTAATAGTCACGAGGATGCTCCGCGAGGACTACCTTCAGCAGGACGCCTTCGACGAGGTCGACACCTACTGCCCGCCGAAGAAGCAGGTAACGATGATGCGCGTTATCCTCAACTTCTACGAAAAGACCATGGCGGCAGTCGAGAGGGGCGTTCCCGTTGACGAGATAGCCAAGCTCCCGGTGAGGGAAAAGATAGGGCGCATGAAGTTCGAACCGGATGTGGAGAAGGTTGGGGCGCTTATAGGGGAGACCAACGCCCAGTTTGAGGAGCTCTTCAAGAAGTACGGGGGTTGAAAAATGCCGGGGATGGAGTACTCAACGGTTAGTAAGATCTACGGCCCTCTCATGATCGTCGAGGGAGTCAGAGGGGTCGCCTACGGGGAGGTCGTGGAGATAGAGACCGAGAGTGGCGAGAAGAGGAAGGGGCAGGTCCTTGAGGCCAGGCAGGACATGGCGATCGTTCAGGTCTTCGAGGGAACCCGCGATCTGGACGTCAAAACTACGCGCGTCCGCTTCACCGGGGAGACGCTGAAGGTTCCCGTTTCAATGGACATGCTCGGAAGGGTCTTCAACGGCATCGGAAAGCCCATAGACGGTGGACCCGAGATCATCCCCGAGGACAGGAGGGACGTGCACGGGGCACCGCTCAACCCCGTTGCCAGGGCTTACCCGAGGGACTTCATCCAGACGGGTATCTCGGCCCTGGACGGCATGAACACCCTCGTTCGCGGTCAGAAGCTCCCGATATTCAGCGGTTCAGGTTTACCGCACAACATGCTCGCGGCCCAGATAGCGAGGCAGGCGAAGGTCTTAGGTGAGGAGGAGCAGTTCGCGGTGGTTTTCGCCGCGATGGGCATCACCTACGAGGAGGCCAACTTCTTCAAGAAGAGCTTTGAAGAAACCGGAGCAATAGAGAGGGCGGTTCTCTTCCTCAACTTAGCTGACGATCCGGCCATCGAGAGAATCATTACCCCGCGCATGGCGCTGACGGTTGCCGAATACCTTGCCTTCGACTACGACATGCAAGTCTTGGTTATCCTCACAGACATGACCAACTACGCGGAAGCTTTGCGTGAAATCTCGGCGGCGAGGGAGGAGGTCCCGGGCAGGCGTGGCTACCCCGGCTACATGTACACCGACTTAGCGACTATCTACGAGCGCGCCGGTCGCGTAAGGGGCAAGAAGGGGAGCATAACCCAGATGCCCATCTTGACCATGCCGGACGACGACATAACCCACCCGATTCCTGACCTTACCGGTTACATCACCGAAGGACAGATCGTCCTGAGCAGGGAGCTCCACAGGAAGGGTATCTACCCGCCGATAGACGTTCTGCCTTCGCTAAGCCGTCTGATGAAGGATGGCATTGGTAAGGGGAGAACGAGGGAAGACCACCCCCAGCTCAGCCAGCAGCTGTACGCCGCCTACGCCGAGGGGAGGTCGCTGAGGGATCTCGTAGCAGTCGTCGGCGAGGAAGCTTTGAGCGAGACCGACAAGATGTACCTCAAGTTCGCCGACCGCTTTGAGAGGGAGTTCGTCGCCCAGCGCTACGACGAGGACAGGAGCATCTTCGAAACGCTGGACCTCGGCTGGGAACTCTTAGCGGAACTGCCGGAGAGCGAGCTCAAGCGCGTCAGGAAGGAGTACATCCTCAAGTACCACCCGAAGTACAGGAAGAGGGCTTAAGCCCTCAAAATTTTTAGGTGGTCGAGATGGCAGAGCTGCTCAACGTGAAGCCAACGCGAATGGAGCTCCTGAACCTGAAGAGGCGCATCCAGCTGGCCAAGAAGGGCCACAAGCTCCTCAAGGATAAGCAGGATGCCCTCATCATGGAGTTCTTTACCATCTACGACGAGGCCCTTAACCTAAGGAGGGAGCTCAACGAGAAGATGGAGGTGGCCTTCGAGGCCCTTCTCAGGGCCCAGCTCTCCGCCGGGAACCTCAGGCTTCAGGAGGCAGCCCTATCAGTAAAGCCGAACAGAGAAGTGGAGATCAGGAAGAGAAACATCATGGGCGTCCCCGTTCCCCTCATTGAGGCCGAGTCCTTTAGGAGGGGTGCGGCCGAAAGGGGCTATGCCTTCGTTTCCACCTCCCCCGAGGTCGATGCCGCGGCCGACAAGTTCGAGGAAGTCCTCGATCTCGCGGTTCGCCTCGCCGAAGTTGAGGAGACGCTCAAGCGCCTCGCCAAGGAGATAGAGACGACCAAGAGGCGCGTCAACGCCCTTGAATACATAATCATCCCGCGCATGGAGGCAACGGTCAAGTTCATCAAGCAACGCTTGGATGAGATAGAGCGCGAGAACTTCTTCAGGCTGAAGAGGGTTAAGGCGTTAATCGAGGCCCGCTCCCGGGCGGGGGCTTAACCTTTTATTCTCCCCGCCGATTCTTCAGCGGTGGTAGTATGATGAAAAAGCTGTTCTATCGGGATCCCTACCTCAGAGAGGCGAACGCCAAGATTACCGGTGTCGAAGTTAAGGGAAAGCTGGTAAAGCTGACTCTGGATAGGACGATATTCTACCCCGAAGGCGGTGGGCAGCCATCCGACAGGGGTCGGATTGAAGGGAACGGCTTTGAGGTGCGCGTTGAGAAGGTAACCGGAAAGGACGAAATCGTTCACGAGGGCGTTATTGAAGGCAGAATCCCGGAAGTCGGCGAGGAAGTGAGGCTTGTACTCGACTGGGAATGGAGATACGAGAACATGCGTGCCCACACCGGACAGCACATCCTCTCGGCGGTTATCAAGGGCCTCTACGGGGCTGAGACCACTGGCTTTCAGATATTCCCGGAATACAATAAGATAGAGATAGACCATTCCGGCGAGCTCAAGTGGAAGGACATCCTTGAGATCGAGAGGAAGACGAACGAGATCATATGGGGGGACATACCCGTTGAGGTCGAGGTCTATGCTGAGCTCCCGGATGAACTGAGGGCTCGCCTTAGAAAGGATGTCTCCTCGAAGGTCAGGCCCCCGATAAGGATAGTCCGCATCGGAACTGTCGATGTCACCCCCTGTGGCGGAACCCACGTAAAGAGCACCGGTGAGATAGGCTTCCTCAAGGTTCTGCGCGTTTACCGGAAGAGCAAAAAGCTCCTGCGCGTAGAGTTCGCGACGGGAGTAAGGGCCCTGAAATACCTCGATGAAGTTCTTGAGGATTACTGGGGCGCCTTAAACGAAATGCCCAACAAGAACCGCCCGCTCGTTGAGAGGGTGAGGGAGCTAAAGAAAGAACTTGAGGGCCTTGAAGCTGAGAGGGACTCCCTCAGGAGGGAACTCTGGGAGTGGAAGGGGAGGGCGTTGCTCAAGGACGCCCAGGAGATCGGCGGAATCAAGGTCGTTACCCACGTCGAGAGCTCGCCCATGAAGGACGCCCAGGCCTTCGCGGTCAACTTCGCTGACAAGAACCCCGGAACGGTTATGGTTCTCGCGGGAAAGAACTACATAATCCTCGCGAAGAACAGGGGGGTAAACCTCAACATGAGGGAAGTCCTGAGGGAGGTTCTCTCTAAGACCGGCGGAGGCGGTGGAGGGAGCGAGGTTCTGGCGCGCGGAGGGGGCTTTAAGGAAAACCCTGAGAGGGTTTTGGAGATTGCTTTGGAAGCAATCAGGGGGCGTCTAAGCCGAGCTTTTCCCTGACCAACTTCCACTGCCACTCCGGAACCTCAGGTCTCTCAAGCTCCTTCTCTGCCCTCTCCCTGCTCATAAGGCCGTACCTTACCAGCGCAGCTATCCTCCTGTGCTCAAAGCTGTGCCCGTGCCTCTCCCAGTAGAGCTCTAATGCAGGGCCGAGGACGAGGCAGTTGGTCGTGTAGCCGGGCAACTCCGGGAACTCGAAGGGGAGCTTTTTGAGGATCTCAAAGCGCTCCTCCTCGCTCATCATGGAGAGGAGCCTTACCTGAACTACCCCACCGCTCATCAGCCTGTACGGGTGGTGCCCGAAGGGAAGCTCGTGGCCAGTTATGATGTAGGGGTAGCCTTTTTTGAGGGAGTACTTCCGCAGCTTCTCCATAGTCCTCTTGGAGCAGGCCCTACATGGACTTTGGGCCTTTAAGAGGGCGTTTCTGAAGATGTCTGAGTAGTCGTAGCGTAAGAGCGTAAAGGGAACCCCGAGGTGTTCCGCTATCCTCTCGGCGTTCTCTATAGCTTCCCTTGCCATCAGACCGTGGTCTATCATAACGGCCTCAAGCTCGGGAACTTTGTAGACCTCTTTGCTTAGGTAGAGGGCAACGACGCTGTCCTTTCCGCCCGAGTAGGCAACGATTGCCCTGTCGACTTTCTCCATGAGTTCTTCGAGCTCCCTCCTGACGGCCATCCCATCTATCGGATGCCTCAGGTAGATCTGACACTCCCTGCAGAGGGGTTTTCCGTCAACTATGTCTATCCTCGCCGTTCTCTCATCATGGACGCAGAGGGAGCATTTGAGCATGCCCCCTGAAGGAAGAGAGGCCTTTAAAAAGTTACCTTTTGAGCTTGACTCTCCTCCCGAGCTCATCGGCCTTCTCCCTGCCCTTCTTCCCGGCGAAGAAAGAAACCACAGCTACCTGGTTTTCGAGAAGGATTCCCCGGTTGTTCCTCGCTATGAGCCAGCCGAAGAAGGCCCCGAAGCCGAGGCCGGCCAGCCAGAGTTCGATTATAAACGGCCCGCGGGAGAGCCCACCGGGCCTGGTGGTTACCGATATGGCCTTGTAGGCCAGTCCAAAGGCGAGGACGAAAACCCCCTCGAGAAGGAGGCTTGCCTTTGCGGCCTTCCCTATGAGGGAGAGAACCCTGCTGTCGCCGGTGTATCTCTCAAGTACCTTACCGTCGTGGACGCTGTAAACTAAGGCCCTTGCAACGTTGGCGCCGCTCCTGAAGGCGAGGAAGGCGAAGAGCATTGCTAAGATATCCCAACGAACCTTGAAGCTCGCCCAGAGCCCGATGAGTATCCAGATTGGCGTGAAAATCCTTTCAAGGCCCTTTTTCTCATTCCCCGGAATTTCGACCCTCAGAACCTTCTTGACAGTTATCCCCGCCAGCTTCCCAACGGCCTTAATTAACCAGAGCCAGAGGTTAATTCCGAGGAAGGTTAGGAGGAGGACTGCCGAGAGCAACTTCCACAGCAACGGCCTCACCGTTTAATATAAGACGGAAAGATTTATCACTTTTGCCTCTCCCTCTTGACGACCGGGGCAACTTCCCTCGCGACCCTTTTAACGCTGAAGAGGGTCAGCGCGTCCATCCTCTTGAGCTGGGCGAGGAGGCAACCGCTTATGCGGACATCAATGTACTCTCCAGCCTTCATCGCAGCCTTGAGGAGCTCTCTAATGCTCTCGGCCTTCTCGAAGTCGAGGCCCGCTTTCCTAAGGCGCTCGACGTTGAGCTCGTGTATCGTGAGTGGCTGGAGGTGCATCTCGTCAACGCCGAGGGAAGAGGCCAGTTCTGCTATCTTCGGTATGTCCCCGTCGTTTATCCCTGGCATGAATATCGTCCTGACCACGGAGCGGACGCTTTTGTCTTTTCCAACTATCCGGAGGGCATTAACTACCGCCTCGAAGGTGTCGGCGTTCGTTATTTTTAGGTGTCCTTCCCGCGAGGCGGCGTCGAGGCTTATCATTGCGATGTCGAAGTCGAGCTTCTCCCAGAGCTCCTCGGTCAAAAGCGAGCCGTTGGTCTGTAAATCGAGCCTCGCGTTGGGAAAGCGCTCGCGGAGCATCCTGTTTACCTCAACGATGCGGGGGCTTAGCAAAGGCTCGCCGTACTGGGAGACCGTTATAGCCTTTGGGTCATCCCAGCCGTAGTAGCCGGGCTTTGGGGCCCTTCCAAGCTTCACGGCGACGTTGGAGTAGCAGAATATGCAGTCGTGGTTGCACGCTGGAGTCAGCTCGTAGCTCGGGTGGTGAACGGGATTGGGATTAGTTAAATCAAGCCCCTGACAGAACCGGCAGTGGCTCGGATAGCTTATCTCCCCCACGAACCTCTTCAGGAGCCTCGCCTCCCTGTTCTCAAGGATCTGGGGCTCAACTCCCATCCTCCTCGCGAACTCCTCCCAGCTAATTTTGATGCCCATGCCACCACCGAGCCTCAATCGAAAAACCCTTTAAAAGGGTTGACTGGACTGATGTGGGAAGTGAGTGTTTTGGATCCTTCTGGGGAATTCAATAAAACAAACTGGAATCAGAACTCTATGGTGGGTTTTGAGATGAGCAAAATCGTGACGATTTCGGTTCCTGACTGGGTGGACGAGAAGAAGTTCAAAGACGCGTTCATACGGGCGCTGATCGAGAGCTCACCCGAGAGCATGAGTGCCGAGGAGGTTAGGAGGCTCCTCAGGATAAAAGAAGTCGGGGGGAAATAGACGTTCCTAAGGAGCTCGAGCGGATTAGGGAGAAGGACAAGGAGAGGTTAAGATGGCTGTCATAGACACTAACGTTGCCATAGAGCGGGTTCGTGAGCGTGAGGAAATAACCGAAAACATAACTGGAGTTACCACCCAACAGTCCTTAAACAGGAAAGCAAACTATTTTAAAGCCTAAGAACCATACCATACTTTGAAATGAAGCGAGCAGTGACCATAAGACTCCAGCCCTCAAAAGAGCAAGAGAAAACCCTCTTCGAGTTAGCCGACACTGGAGCCAAGGCCTGGAACAGGGTTAATTATCTAAGACGACAGGAGTTCTTCAAAGGGCAAATCGTGGACTTCAACAAGACTGAAAAGATAGTTTACGGGGAATTCAAGCGGAAAATCGGCTCGGCAACGGTTCAGCAAATTTGTAGGAAGAACGCTGAAGCTTGGAGGAGTTTCTTCTCCCTCTTAAGGAACAAGCGGAACGGAGAACTGCCAGAAGACTTCAAACCAAAACCGCCAAACTATTTGAAGGACGATGGGAAGAGAAAACCATTAATCATCCTCAGAAACGACCAGTACAAGATTGAGGGTAACAAGTTAATC
>NZ_JALXBJ010000053.1 GCF_026991495.1 Thermococcus sp.
GCCTTATTAAGTTGCAAAAACTTAAAAGGGTTTCGACTGTTTAATGGTTGTCTGGTGGTTTACTACATCCCCGCCCTAAAGGACGAGGCTTTCAAAAGAAAAAAGTAATAGACAGTTGTCCCAAAGTCTCCAGCGTAGTTCTCTTCCCAGCCTATCCTTGTGCCAACGACGCTGAAGCCTGCACCTGCGTTGGTGTAGTTTCCCAATACTGGGGCTGTTTTTAGAACCAACGCTACTAATATGAATACCACTATCCCCACTCTGTACCAAAGTTCTCTCATGATGTGACCACTATCACCAACCTGCATAAGTTTTTATAAATTTTTCGATTGAGTATCAATGGCACAAGCGGTGGAGGTTACGTTCGGGGTTTTAGAAGGGCCCATCGAGGCTGAGGAGGCAATGCTCTCTGCTTTTTGGGCATGATCTGTTTTGCATCCCGACCAACAACTTTAAAAGCCCTCCCCTTAAGCCTAACGTAGTGAATTCTCTGAATCCAGGAGGTGGTTAGAGATGAACCCGTTCCACGACATAGAACCCGGGCCGGAGGTTCCGGAGGTCGTTTACGCCCTCATAGAGATTCCGAAGGGGAGCAGGAACAAGTACGAGCTCGACAAGAAGACCGGTCTTATTAAGCTCGACCGCGTCCTATACAGCCCGTTCTTCTACCCGGTCGACTACGGGATAATCCCGCAGACCTACTACGACGACGGCGATCCCTTTGACATAATGGTCGTGATGCGTGAGCCCGTTTACCCGCTCACCATAATCGAGAGCAGGCCCATCGGGATAATGAAGATGAACGACAGCGGCGACAAGGACTGGAAAGTCTTAGCGGTTCCGGTTGATGACCCTTACTTCAAGGACTGGAAGGACATAGAGGACGTTCCAAAGGCCTTCCTCGATGAGATAGCCCACTTCTTCCAGCGCTACAAGGAGCTCCAGGGTAAGGTCACCAAGGTTGAGGGCTGGGGCAACGCCGAGGAGGCCAAGAAGGAGATCCTCCGTGCCATAGAGCTCTACAAGGAGAAGTTCGGCAGGAAGGAGTGATATTTCTCTTTCCCCAATTTAAGGGAGGTTTAGGCATGTACAAGCTCCTGAAGGTTAAGGACGTCGTCAGGATACCACCTAAGATGTTCACGATGGATCCAAAGGAAGCCGCCAAGATAGTCCTCCGTGAAACCTATGAGGGCATCTACGACCGTGAGGAGGGCGTTATCTTAGCGGTTATGGACGTTGATGAGATCGGGCAGGGCGTCATAGTGCCCGGGGACGGCGCCACCTACCACGAAGTGGTCTTCAGAGTGCTCCTCTGGAAGCCGGAGATGCACGAGGTAGTTGAGGGGGAGGTAATCGACGTTGCCCCCTACGGCGCGTTCATAAGGATAGGCCCAATGGACGGTCTCGTCCACATAAGCCAGCTCATGGACGACTACGTCGTCTTCGATGAGAAGAACAAGCAGTTCCTCGGCAAGGAGACGAAGAGAATACTCAAGCTCGGTGATGAGGTCAGGGCAAGGATCATAGCAGTTAGCGTGAAGAGCCGCGTTATCAGGGAGAACAAAGTCGGCCTAACGATGAGGCAGCCCGGGCTCGGCAAGAGGGACTGGATAGAGAAAGAGAAGAGGAAGGCCAAGGAGGCCTGATCCATGGTGAAGGAGCGGGCGTGCAGGCACTGCCATTACATAACAACCGAAGACCGCTGTCCCGTCTGCGGGAGCAGGGATTTAAGCGACGAGTGGTTTGACCTCGTTATAGTAATCGATCCCGAGAGGAGCAGGATAGCCAAGAAGCTCGGGGTCACGGTTCCCGGTAAGTACGCAATACGCGTGAGATGAACATGAGAGGGGACTTCTACTTTCTTTTAACGCCCGAACTTCGAAGAGAGCTCAAGGAACCCCTCGGTGAGCTGGTTAAGGGGCCCATCCCGGAACCCTACGTTAAGCTAAGCCCCCTCCTGAGGGGTGCGCCTTTTCTTGTAACGGTTGGGGACGTTGTTACTGAGAACGTTATTGCCCTCGGGATTCTCCCTGGAGTGGCGATATACGACCACAGAACCAAAAGAAAGGACTACAACCCGGCAATCTACTCAAAGGCAGCTTTTATGACGGTCAAAAATCCCCCGGGGACTGTAACGAAAGCTTTATTAGAGGCCGTCAGAAGGGGGATTGAAACCGCCCTGAGGGGCAGGTGCGTCCACATAAAGGTGAACGGTGAGGAGGATCTCGCGGCCATCCCTGCCGTCCTCTACGCTCCCAACGGCTCGGTCGTGCTCTACGGCCAGCCCGACGAGGGGGTAGTGCTTATAAGGGTAACACCCGAATGCAAGCGCAGGTGTGGAAGGATACTCGCGAAGATGGAGGTGGTTCGCAATGGAGATTAGGGTTACAGAGGTTAAGGAGAACAAACTCCTCGGGAGGAAGGAGATACACTTCGAGGTCATGCATGCCGGAGAAGCGACCCCGAGCAGGGAGGCGGTGAAGGGTAAGCTCGCGGCGATGCTCGACCTCGATCCCAACACGATGGTCATCCAGTACATAAAGAGCTACTTCGGAAGCCACGTCAGCAAGGGTTACGCCAAAGCCTACGAGACGAGGGAGAGGATGCTCTACATCGAGCCTGACTACGTCCTCCTCCGTGAGGGCTTCATCCAGAAGGAGGAAGAGTGAGGTGGTTTGAATGGCCAAGAAGAAGAGGACGAGCCAGAAGTGGAAGCTCTACCAGGTCAAGGGCGGCAAGGTCATCAGGAAGAACAAGTTCTGCCCGCGCTGCGGCCCGGGCGTCTTCATGGCCGACCACGGCGACCGCTGGAGCTGCGGAAGGTGCGGCTACACCGAGTGGAAGAAGTGACTTTTCTTCTTTTGGCAACCTTTGAAATTTTGGTACACCTGTTGGGGAAACGGCTCGATCAAGAACCCGGTAGGTTCAAAAACCTTTATCTTACTATGGCTGCCATGCCAACCTACTACGGCCTCAAGCTCAAGCTCCACCCCCAGGTCTACGAGCCGGCAGAGGACACCTTCCTGCTCGCCGAGAACCTCGCGGTTAAACCCGGGGACAGGGCCCTTGACATGGGCACGGGCAGCGGCCTGATAGCCCTCTTCATGGCGAAAAAAGCTGAATTCGTCCTTGGGGTGGACGTAAATCCCATAGCGGTGGAGCTCGCAAGGGAAAACGCTAAAATAAACGGCATAGGCAACGTGGAGTTCATCGTCAGCGACCTCTTTGAAAACGTGGAGGGGGAGTTCGACTTGGTGACCTTCAACGCCCCCTACCTGCCCGGTGAAGCCAAGGAGCCAATAGACCTCGCCCTCGTCGGCGGTGAGGGGGGCAGAGAGGTTGTTGACCGCTTCATCGGGGAGGTTGGGGACTACCTCAGGGCAGGTGGGATGGTTCAGCTCGTGCAGAGCTCTATAACTGGAGTCGAGGAGACCTTAAGGCTCTTCAAGAAGTTCGGGTTCCAGGCGAGGGTTGCCGCAAAGGTCCATTTCTTTTTTGAAGACATAGTACTCGTAAACGCCAAAAAAGTTTAAGAAGTCCTTCCACTAACCTGGGATGATTGTAATGAGTGCTGGCTACAGTCTGGCCGCGGTTGCCGCCGGGGGTTTAATCCTGATCATCAGTGGTGTAGTCCTGTTCAGGTCTTACACCTACTACCGTATGTTCTCAAGCCTTGAAGCTAAGAAGCTCGCGAGGCTCTCAGAGATTTCTGCCCTTATGGCGGTGTTTGGGAGTCTCTCCGTCATCTACAGCGGTCTCACAGGTGAGAACATCTGGCCCATAATAGCTGCCTTTTACAGCATCTCTTACCTGTTGGTTCTCTGGGCGGTTCTCTACTACCTCAACATGCTCTACCGTCATAGCGTTGTTAATAAAAAGGGAGGGGAGCCGCCCGGGGAAGTGGAGGAGAGCAAAAACCTGCTCAAGGGCGGCTTCTCAATAAGTCCCGAGCAAATACGTTATCTAAGCGCCATCTGTAGCAGGTTCAACGGAAAGGTTTACGTCGGAAGGAGCAGAAAGCCGAGGGGTTGTGAGGCCTTCGATCTCTCCCTCTGGCTCACGCGCATCGAGGCCCCTAACGGCGTTGACCCCTCCAAGCTCCACGTAATCCAGGGCCGTATCTTAGAGTTTCTCTCCAATAAGAGGGGATCCCTCGTGGTCTTGGACGGCATCGAGTACCTCCTCCTTCACAACGATTTCAAGGGGCTCGTCAAGTTCCTCACCTCCCTCAAAGACCACGTTCTCCTTTATGACTCCCTCCTCATAGTTATCCTCGATCCAAGGGTTCTCGACAGGAGGCAGCACTCTGTCCTCCTCAGGGAGTTTCCGGAGTTCAACTTTGAGGAGATCATAACCGAGGAGGAGAGGAAGGCCCTCTTCGGTGTCCTGAGCAAGGAGGAGCTTGAGAAGGCTGAGGAGACGCATCAGTCCGGAACCTCATGATGCTCCCTGCACCTCGCCTCGTAGCTCTCCCTCCCGCCTACCTGTATGACGGGTGAGTTCTTTGGAGCGGGCTTTCCGTCAATGAGCCTCTGGCTCCTTGTTGCGGGTCTTCCGCAGACGGTGCAGACGGCCGTGAGGTAAACTATGTTGTCGGCCCTGACGAGGAGCTCTTTAGTAACTGGAAAGGGATCGCCCTTGAAATCGAGGTTGAGCCCGCTCGCTATGACGTAAACCCCCTCATCAGCCAGGCCGTTTAGAACATCCACTATGCCAATGGGGAAGAACTGAACCTCGTCCACTCCTATGACTTCAAGGCCCTCTCCGAGGGTTCTCTCCCTTATGAGCTCAACCCCGTCCTCGGTTGTTGGCACCACGTAGGCTCCATAGCTCAGCCCGTTGTGGGCGACGACCTCCTCTGCAGAATAGCGGGTGTCTACGGCCGGCTTGAAGAGCGCGA
Organism: Thermococcus sp.; assembly: GCF_026991495.1. GTDB lineage: Archaea > Methanobacteriota_B > Thermococci > Thermococcales > Thermococcaceae > Thermococcus. Next base: position 4,901 of record NZ_JALXBJ010000053.1, read on the forward strand.
CCTTCCTCTTGGCGAAGGCCTGCCTCTCGATCCTCTTTATGAGCTCGGTCGTTTTTCCCGCGAACATTGGACCGGTGATTACCTCAAGAAACCCTCCGGGATGCATTCGATCACCGGGGGAAGTGGGAAATGTGAGTTAAAACTTTACCTCTCCAGTTTCCTCACTATCAGTTTGACAAACGTTTCCTTGAAAAAGCTGAATAAAGGGGCTACGCCCCGTTCTCCCTCTTTATCTCGTGGACTAAAACTTCGAGCCTTTCTATGAAATCGCTGCCCACGGGGAGGTTCTCCTTGATGAGGAGCTCCACCGCTGATATCGCGTTGCTCAGGTCGCCGAGGTTCTGAACGGTGTAGAACTTGAGGTCGTTGAGTGTGTTCAGCAGTTCAGCCCGGTTGTTGAGCTCGGCGTAAGCTAACGCTAATTTTCCGAGGGCTTCAACGACCAAGCGGCGGTTCTTCATTATCTCCTCCGCGCTCGTGCTTCTCTTCAGGGCGCTCATGCTCTCACTCAGACTCCTCCTCAGCTCTACAACCTGCCTCTCCAGTTCGGCCTTCCTTTTCTCCGACTCCTCAACTTTTTTCAGGTCTTTCAGGAACTCGTTAACGCTCCCATAGCGCTCCTCCTTCTTTTTAGCCAGTAGCTTCTCGAAGACCCCATCATACTTTGCCAGTTCTGGCTTGAGCTTTGAGGGTGGCGTGAAGTGGTAGTTCTCGTCAACTATCTTTCCAAAGACCTCCTCGTAGGTGTAGCCCTCGAAGGGCAGTTTGCCGGTGAGAAGCTCGTAAAACGTGACACCCAGCTGCCAGATGTCGGTTCTTGCATCGGTGTGCCCGTACTTGCTCGGCATCAAGTGCTCTGGGGCCGCGTAGAGCGGTGTGTAGCCCATCACGCTCCTGCTTGAGCTCATGGTTCCGAGCTTTGCCAAGCCCCAGTCGGTTATCTTTGGTGCCAAGTTGCTCTTTAGGAGAACGTTGAGCGGTTTTAAGTCCCTGTGGTAGATTCCCTTCGAGTGTGCGTGCTTTAATCCCTCGGCGATGCCCCGGATCAGGTTTAAGGCGGTTTCCTCGTCCGTCGGCTTTGGGTACCCGTCAAGGGTTCTGATGGTCTTTCCGTTGAGGTTTACTCCCTCGACGTATTCCATTTCGAGGTATGGGACGGGCAGAATGTCAACGTCGTAGAGTTTAACGATGTTTGGATGGTCGAGGTGGAGCCACGTTGAGACCTCGCGGATGAAGGTTTTGCTGGTTTTCTCGTCTATGCGCGGGATCTTGAGGGCGATGATTTTTCCGTCCTTCTTTCGTTTGACCTTGAAGACCTTGGCGAAGCCGCCCTCGCCGAGGAACTCAAGGGGCTCGTAGCGGGAGAGGAGGGCAGTGGGGAAGCCCGGAACTGGAGTTGAAACGGCGTGTTTTTCTACCCCTCTGGGACTCCCAGCCTCCGTGGGCTTTTGAGGTGCTGGTCTCGGCTTCTCCTCAGCAACCAGCTTTGTTTTCTCTACTCTCTCAAACTCGACTATTTGACTATTCAAGTCCACGCGCTTGACTCTCCATCCAGCGTTCATCCAGCCCCTTACAGCATGAGAGTGAGTTCTGTCGTTTCCCCACCATGCCCTGTATTTCTTTGCGGACTCCGGGAGCTCGGCGTTGATTATCTTCTCTATCTCCTCAAACCTCAGCTTAACAGCATCGTCCTTTATCTTTGAGAGATAGGTCCCAAGTGCTTCGTATTTAGGGGTTGGCTGTGATGGGGAGGGAATGCCCCCTGTGGCGGGGCCTGAGGAAGTTGCCTTGTTTTCCTCTTGGGCTGTTTCCATTTTGGAGCCCCTTGATTTGACGATGATTCCCCCCACTACCGTGAGGACTAATAGGCCGGCAAGGATGTAGGTTTTGGGTATCCCGCTGCTCGCTGTCGCCTGGGCAGAAGGCTTGGCCGGTGTTAGTACTGCCGTAATGCTCGCCTCCTCCCCGGGGTTTACAGTTACCGTTTTTGTAAAGTTCTGATAGCCGTCCTTAATGAGCGTGATCTCATGGGTTCCCGCGGTCACGGTGTAGTTTTCGAGGGGAGTAGTTCCGACCTTTTTCCCATCAACGTACACTTCTGCGCCGCTCGGGTTGCTCTTAACTGTCAGCTTCCCCATCTCCGGGCTGAGGGTAACGTTGAGAACCTTGAGCTCCCCGTACTTTATTGAGATGGCATAGGCCCTCTCGGCATATCCAGCCTTCCTGATGGCGACCTCGTGGATTCCTTCCGGGATGGTGTAATTCCTGAGCGGTGTCGTTCCGACCTTTTTTCCGTCGATGTAAACCTCTGCACCGCTCGGATTGCTGTTAACAGTCAATTTCCCGGTTGCGGGCACTAAGACCACGTTGAGGGTCTTGAGTTCGTTGGCCTTGATTTGAACGGCGTAGGCCGCGGGAACGTAAGCGTTCTTCTTCACTACAACCTCATGGATGCCCACTGGGATCCTGTAGTTCTTGAGTGGAGTTGTCCCCACCAGCCTCCCATCAATGTAAACCTCCGCACCGCTTGGAAGGCTGTCAACCGTCAGAAGGCCGTATTCGTTTGCCTGGTCTGTGGGGGTACTGGATGCAGTTACCCAGCATATAGAACATGAGCTAACCGAATGGATCGCCAACGGCGCGAGGATCAGGATTATGACCAAGATCACGGAAAAGCCTTTCATTCGATCACCACCTGTGCCGAGTTGTGGAAATTCAATTCGTCTCTCCCGAAGGATACCTTTATACTCTGGAATTCCCATTTGTGAGCTCTTAACCTTCTCGAACGCTTCTTCCTTTCCTTTTTGAGCATATTGTGCTCTGTTGTTTTTCTCATGTTACCACCCGCCTTACTATGTAATCGGGGAATAAGAGGTTTTCGGCCTAATTCCTAAGCTCGCCCTTCAGTCTGAGGTACTCTTCCCTCTTGAGGGAGAAGTCTTCAGCAGATTGCAAAAGGGAGTTGACGAGTTTAACCTGCTCTTTAAACACCCCATCCGGTTCTCCCTGAGTTTTTTCACGTAGAACTTTATGAAGGCAAGCCTCTCTTCCATATCGCGCTTAGAACGGAATCAACCCCGAGTTTCTCCGCGCAGTTCAGAGCCCTCCTGTCCAGGAGATCTTTGAACATCTCGTGGAGGAATGGTACCACTATATCCCCTGCCCTCATGGCCGTGTTTGCCGCTTTTGCCTTGGCTTTTGTTGCGGGCTGGTATTCCGCAGGGATTTATAGAGACTTGCCGAATGGTACTCAGCAAGGGTTTATAAAGTGCCGCTGAACAGTACTCCGCAAGTCTTTATAAACCCCCTCTCCATTCCCCCTCAGGTGAGAGCATGGGGAGACCCGTTTTCCTCGGCAAAGCTTACGTAAACTGGTGCGAGAAGTGCAACGTCCCTCTGATTGGCGATAGCTGCGCCGTTCACGGAAAGGAGGGTGTTTTCAGGCTGAACATAACGCCCCCCGGCGACCTGCGCTTCGCCTTCGAGAGGGACATCGAGTTCATCCGTTCCGTCTTTGAGGAGCACTACGGGGTGGACGTCGGCGAGATCTTTGACGGCAAAATAGTTCTCCTCAACAAGCTCCCGAGCGAGGACGACGCCTACGAGGTCATCGTGGACGGCTACGTTTTCGGCTACGTCAAATTCGACCCGCTTGAGCTGAGGTGGCGCGCCGGCTTAAAGGTTGAAGGCGCTACAGCCCTCTGGAGGCTCTACGGAAGGGAAATGAAGAAGTGGGTAATAGCGGACAAGGGTGCGGTGGAGCCGATAAGGAACGGGGCGAACCTCTTAGCTGTCGGCGTTCTCGATGCAGAGCCGAGCATTAGGGTGGGCGATGAGGTAGTCATCGTTTCCGAGGACGGGGAGGTCTTCGCGACCGGAATAGCGAAGAAGGATTATAAGGCCTTAATCCGGGGCGAGCGGGGAACAGGGGTAAAACCGAAGCGGCAGAAGACTGTGAGGTACCACGAGGGAAGGAAAGCAACGCTGGAGGACGTTTTAAGGGCCAACAGCATCGAGCTTGAGAGAAAGGTGGAAGAAGCGAGGCACTTTATGAGGAAGACCGCGAACAGGCATTCGAACCTCCCGGTCGCGGTGGCCTTCTCCGGCGGGAAGGACAGCTTAGCCGTTCTCGGCCTGGCCCTGGAGGAGTTTGGAAAGGGCTTCACAGTCTTCTTCAATAACACCGGAATAGAGTTCCCGGAGACGGTTGAGTACGTGGAGGAGCTTAGGGGGGAGCTTGAGCCGAAGGGGATAAAGTTCATCGTTGCAGATGCCGGCGACGCCTTCTGGAGGGCTCTCTACGTTTTCTCTCCGCCCGGTCGCGATTACCGCTGGTGCTGTAAGGTCACGAAGCTCGGCCCGATAACTTTAGCTATAAAGGAGAACTATCCCGAAGGAGTCCTCATGTTCGTCGGCCAGAGGAAGTACGAGAGCATAAAGCGTTTCAAGCAGCCCCGGGTTTGGAGGAACGAGTGGGTGCCCAACGAGATTGGGGCGTCACCGATATTCCACTGGAGAGCGATAGAGGTCTGGCTCTACATCTTCAGCAGGAAGCTCCCATACAACCCGCTCTACGAGAGGGGTTTCGACAGAATAGGCTGTTTCCTCTGCCCAAGCGCTTCTTTAGCTGAGTTCGAGCGACTTAAGCGCGAGAAGCCCGAGCTATGGGAGAAGTGGTTTAGAGCACTGGACTACTGGAGGAGACGCTTTAACCTTCCCGAGGAGTGGATCACCTCCGGTTTCTGGCGCTGGAAGAGGCTGAGCAAAGGCGAGAAGGTCATAGCGAGTAAGCTCGGCGTTGAAATTCCAGAGGAGCGCTCGTGGGAGCCGGTGAGGGTTGAGATAGGGGAAACACCAGAGGGTTACGAGCTGGAGTTCAACACGCTGTTGAACAAAAGGCGCCTCCTTGAGGTCGCCCCAATTCTCGGCGAGGTTACCGTTGAGGGAGACGTCGTTAGGGCCGGTGAGGTGGAGTTTCTGACCGGAACGAGGAAAGCTAGAGCGCCGAACGAGGAGGAAGCGTGGAACGCTTACTATCTCGTCAAGCGCGCCTACGAGTGCGTCGGCTGCGGCGTCTGCGTCGGAAAATGCCCTGAAAACGCTCTAAGCATAGACGAAAGGAGCAAAAAGATAGTCGTGAACCCCGAGCTCTGCACCCACTGCATGGACTGCATGGAGGTCTGCCCGCTCCTCAAGATAAAGAACCCCGAGGAGGGAAGCCAGCTTTAGTTTTCTTTTTTACCGCCTTTCCTCTCTCCTGTGGTTGGGAACCTGGGAGGATGAGTTCAGTGTGATTCTGGGGCACCTTTATAAACTCCTTTCCTTTTTCTCCCACCGGTGAGGAAAGTGGAGGAGATCTTTGTCTGTCCGGAGTGCGGTAGCGAGAACGTCGAGGTAATACGGGAGCGCGGGAGGGAACTGACCCTGAGATGTAACGAGTGCGGTCACGTATGGCACGTTACCCTTCCAAAGCTGGTTAAGGTTCCCCTCATAGTCAGCAAGCACGAGGTCAGCTTCAAAACCTTCGCGGAGCTTCCAGAGGGCGAGGAGATCGGGGTCGGCGACATAGTCGAGACCGAAGATGATGAGGTCAGGATCACTGGGATAGAACTCGAAGAGAACAGGCGCGTTAACCAGGCAAAGGTCGGGGAAGTCAAGACCCTCTGGGGCGAGAGCCTTACCTATCCAAAGGTCATCAAGGTGTCCGTCTACCTTCCAAAGGGCCTCACCCAGGCCTTCCGGGTGAAGGTCTCGAGGGATGAGGAGTTCGCCGTTGGAGAAGTCGTTGAAGTTGGCGGCTACACCTTCAGGATCGAGAAGATAAAGACGAGGGGGAAGATGCTCACGCACGGCGTGGCTAAGGCCGATGAGATAACCGTGCTCATGGGACACGGCATTCCGCGCGCGAGGGCGAGGAGGAAGCTTGAGCTCTACAGGGGTTATAGAAAGGAGAGCGCCGGGAGGGGCGGCAGCAGGTGATACCATGAGGCGCAGGACGCTTTACAGGGCCCTTCTCGTCCTCGTGCTGTTCCTGCTCTTCCTCTACACCCTCGGGGTGGCCGGCTTCATCCCCTTCAAGGTGAGCTATTACATCACCCTCTTCCTCATACTCCTCTTCGTTCTCCTCAGGTGGGAGGGGCGCCGGAGGGTTCTCAGGTGAGCCACTTCGTGCTTCCCTTTCCGCGTCCTATGCTCTCTCTCAGCAACGCGCCCCATAGGGGAGGCCTAACCAAAGCCAGTGGATTCTTCTTCATGATGGTTCCCAAGGACTACTCAGGCGACTACAGAGAGGACTGCCAGGCCTTCGAAGGGGAGAACGGACTTGAAAACTTCGTCGGCTTCATGACCGCCGCGGACATAGAGAAGGTTCTCTCAATCGCCAAAAGCGGGAGCGTTACGGCCTACGTCACCGCGGGAATAACCAATCCTGCCACAGCGGGCGAAGAACCACCCCATTGGAGGCCGGGCACGATAAACATCGCCCTCGTCATTGAGGATGGCCTAACCGTCGGCGCAATGGCCAACGCGATAATGACGGCAACAGAGGCAAAAACCTACACCCTTCTAAAACTCGGCTACAACGCCACCGGGACGACGAGCGACGGGATCGGGGTTTTCGCATTTAAAGGCGAAAAGGAGTGGGCGGGAACGGCTACAGAGCTTGGAATAAACATTGGGAGAGCAGTAAGACAGGCCTTGGAGGAGAGTTTGAGGAAGTGGGAGGAAACGAGAAGGGCCAGCGATAGCCCTTAAGGATCTCCTCCTGTTTATAGAAGATGGGAATTACACGAACAATATGAGGGAGACATAACCGGGTTATACGTTAGATGGGGGTTAATTTTGGTTGAACTTCATTTGTTTGAGCATTAACTCTCCCGTGCATTCGGTTGTTAACCTTTGGTTTAAATAATGCTTATATACCACAAACTGTCACAATTTAAGTGCAGAACCCTGTTTGGGGGGGTCGATGAGGAGGCGTGCACTGCTGGCTATACTTGTGGCTTTGCTCGTGATTGGAGCATATGGTGTCTATGTAGTCAGCTACCCTAAGTATCCGGAAGTCAAGGGCTGCGTGAACCCGTTTGCAGTCACAAGACCCGTGGGCAAGGTCCAGGAGAACTGGTCAAAAGTCCACGTGTTCTTCAAGCTGGCAACGAGCAGGGACTTCTGGAAGCTGGCGAAACCCTGGCAGGTGGATTACTCTCACGTTAAAGTCGTCAAGCACACGATTGACTACAATGGAGAAAAAATAACCATGCTCGCCATGGGGATCCCGCTAAAGGATAAGAAGCATGTCATAGTTCTCTACGAATTCTCAAAGCCCGTACAGGGAGTGAAGGTGAGGGGATATCTATTCGAAGTGCCTGAGACAAACACCAAGGATAAAACTATAAAGACAGTAGCGATTACAACAAACGGAGTTTATACCCCCACCAACAGTTGTCCACATGAATGCAATTCTGATTCTGATTGTCCTATAACCTACCATTGCAATGAGTACTGTTGTAATGTGGATTGGACTAAGGCAATTCACTGCTGTTGGGGATGTGTATTTGCATGCGCAAATCCTGTAACCTGTGTTCTCTGCATTGAAACAGTGTGCCCTTGGTGTGTGGAAGATAACTGTCTTCAGTGGGGAAGCGAATGTGAAGGGGGGTGGGTTCCTGGTCCTTAAGGAGGGGATAGTATGAAACCCGAAGAAAAAGCCTCTCTTCCCATGGTCTTTGTTTTTCTGGTTCTTCTTCTCTCATTGGTCTGGACTGGCAATGGAGGGTATGGCACAAAGCTGAAGGTCTCTCTCGTGCTGGCAGTGCCCATTCTGGTGGTTGTTGGCATCATTCTGGCCCTTCAGCGGTGGTGGAGGAACACGCTATTGGCTTACTCCTTGGGACTTTTTATCCTTGCCGTGGGATACGTAGCGTCGGGTTACATACTCCTTGGAAAAACAAACGTTTTGCCCGCTGTGGTTGGTATTCTTATTGGAGTTGCCTTCATACTTAAAAGATGGGAGAAAACGCCATCATCCGGTGATGCGTCCTGAGTTATGCTGTGGGAGGAGAAGGCCATAAATGCGAGCCAATAATACCAGTTTATAATTGATGCATACCGCAGAAAGTTGCAATATGCGGTCCGGGTATTGCGGAGGGGTGCTGTACTGAACATGGATTGCAGGTGTAGATTTGGGGGGCATGCCATGAAAAAGTTTGGAGTTCTTATACTAATTTTTTCTTTACTATAGGCGGGATCATCCTTGCTTGGTACTCAGACAAGAATCTAAAACCTTTCGTGTTTAATGGCCTCATTGCCTATGTGCTGGTGATTTTAGTGCCTTGGAGGTTCCTTAAGGGCTTGAGTCCCAAACATCAATACCTGCGGTGGGTTTTGTGGATCATAGTTTCATTAACGTTTTCAGCGATATGGAGTGAAGAAACTGAAGACAAGACAATATTCTTATACGTTACCTCGGGGATCCTGTGGATTATAGTTAGCCTTATATCAACAAGTCCAAATAGTGCTTGGACTAAGAAGATCAAGAATTTTTAGAGGTTAGGAGAAAGACCGAACTGCTCAGGAAATAACTCTATGGCCCCAAAATAAAAGAGAAGTCAGCCGGAGACGCCAGAAACCCAAAAAAAGAGTTGGAGAATAAACATTGGAAGGGTCGTTAGGCAGGCACTGAGAGAAAGCCTGAGAATGGGAGGAAACGAGAAGGGTTAAATAGCTTTGCTCCCTATCTAATGCTGGTGGGAGAATGGAAGACGTTGAGAGTCAGGTCGAAAAGCTGTTCCTTGATGCGCAGAATCTCCTGTTGAAGTTGCGGCTGAAGGAACTTCGGAAGGGCAAGGTTACCTTAGAGGACCTCATTCAACTTGCGGAAGAGGAGACTGAGTATACAGAAGACGTAAAGGACATAACCCAGATGATACGGGAGATGAGGGAGAGGGACTATGACTACTGACCTCGTCCTCGACACGAGTGTCTTTGTAAAGGGCTTTGTTCCACCAAAGCGAAAGAAAAGGGACGAAGTTTACTACTCCCGGCTCGCGCTTCACAGAAAAGCGAAGTCCATCCTCAATGAGGTGGCCATGGGTGAAATACTGCTCCACGAGCCGGTTGTCATGCTTGTAGAGACGGCTTCTGTCGTTTCGCGCCTTTCCAGTAGCCCCGCCCTTCCCAGGCTTGCAGTCAGTTTTATCACGGAACATTCCCTGCTGTACTCGGACGTTTACCTCCTTGAAACCGCCATTGACATTGGGATCACCACGAAAGCGAGTGGCTTCGACGTCCTTTTCCTGGCCTGTGCAAAGAAGGCAAACGCCAAGCTAATCACCGACGATAAAAAGATGTACGAGAAAGCAGTAAAAGCAGGGATAAAGGCCGAACTGCTCAGGGAGATAACTCTATAGTCTCAAAAATGAAAGAGAAGTTAGCCGGGGAGCCAGAAACACAGAGGAGTTGGAATAAACATCGGGAGGATCGTTAGCTCTTTCCAATTGCCCGGTAGTGTATGACGTGGGAAGCCGGAACACCGAGCAACCACCCTACCCACCCGATTATTCCGAGCAGGGTCACCGAACCCACCGTTGCGATGAGGTATAAAAGCCCCTGAATCCTAAACGCTGAAATCTCGGTTTTCCGGGATATGCTCGATAGACCGTAGTAGTACAGAATCCCAGAGGCGGAAAGGAGGAGGAACTCCGCCGTTGAGAATCTAAGTCCACTGGAGCTACCGTTCAAGACGAGTACCCCAGGCTGATGGGTCAGTGTGCCTAAGGCAGGTGCCATTAGGGCCATCGCTCCAATTAAGGTGAGGAGCGTCTTCTCGTCGTGTTCACCGGTTGCCCATGGGAGCAGAAGGACGTAGATGAAGAAAGATGTCAGGAACGCCACGTCCCCGTACCTCTCTGAGGGTTCACCGAGTAAGATCGCTACCAGGGGCAGCAGGCTGATAACGATTCCGATGAGGGCCTTTTTCTCATTGTGCATATTTATCCACCTTCTTCATGCTTGATCTGAAACTATATAAACATTTTGGAAGTATCGCGTTCACTGTTGAGCTCAGCGGGGGGTATGAGAAGATTATAAAGAAATGGCCGAACTCAGCGGTCATCCCTTCATGCTCATCAGTCTCCGGTAGAGCTCCTCCACCTTTTCGCTGACCTCTTCCGGCGAGAAGCCGGCCTTCACAGCGAGCCAGGTTGCCCCTCCAGCCCCAACGCCTTCCTTGACGTAGCCTTTTTCGTAGTCCCTCAATCCCTTAAACTCGCTCTTCGAGAAGTCGAGGTCGGCGGAATAGGTTATTATCCCGATCTCCCTCGCCGTCTCAATGAAGGTGGCGCTCCTATCGTTGATGACCCACTTCGTTGTGGCTATCATGAAGCGGTCGAGGGCCTCTCCGAGGGCCTTTAGCAGGGCGGAAACCGCTAACATCTGGGTTCCGCCGGCGAGGACGATATCCTTCCTGAAGCCGAGGGACAGGCCTATGACGGTAGCCATCATCGGGTCTCCGAACTGCCTCAGCGCTTCGAGCGGGTTATCCCTCAGCTGCCCCTTTTCGAGGCCTACCCTACTAAAGGCCTCGGCTATGACCCTCTCCTTGAGGCTCTGCGGGTTTTCAGGCGAGGCCGAGCTCGTCCTTGCATCGTATCCGAGGGCCCAGAGAACGGCCTGGGCTGTGGTCGTTCCTCCGGGGGTTGATTCTCCAACCACGAGTTCCTTGATTGATGACTTGTTCAGCTCTTCTCCAAGGAGCTTGGCGCGCTTTAGTATGTCCCCGAACTCCGGTAAAGCCGGCTCCTTTCTGAAGTCCCTCCCGACGGCGTTGCTTA
>NZ_JALXBJ010000054.1 GCF_026991495.1 Thermococcus sp.
TTGCGTGGGTCATTGGGGGCTTAGCGATCCTCTACTTAATGAGGGCCCGTTACCCTTCCGTTTTCTCTCTGTCGAGTTCGGCCATGGCCGTTTACGTTATCCTGGCCGTCGCGATAGCCATCTTCTTGGCCTACTACTTCTTTCAGAGGGAGGAGAGCGAGCCGGTTGAGAACAGGCACGTTCTCGCGAGGGCCCTTATCAGGGAGTTCTACGCCCCTCTAAGAGATGCCGTAGAGAACAACGATTTGGATAGGGTGCGGGCCCTGGCCGGGAGGCTGCTTGATGACCCAGTGGTCTCAAGGGCGTTTGAAGTCCTCGGGGAGGGGAATCCAAAGCTGACAGCGTACGCACTCTACATCTACGCGTCCAGGGAGTTCGTGAGCAGGAATGAGATCAGGGAGGCCCTTCAAAGGACCGACAACAGGCTTTCAAAACTTCTCCTAAAATCCCTCCTTGAGGGGAATTAAGGCCAACAGTGGATAAAAGGTTATTAAGCACCCCTCCTATATAGTAAATGGTGATGGCCATGGTTCAGGCGTACATAAAGGAGAAGACGAAGGAGTTCACGAGGGAGGAGAAGGAGAAGCGCTACAAGTACCTTGGAAAGGAGGTCATAGACGTCGGCGATCCCGGACTGGACAGCATACCCGAGTTCTACGGAATAGCCAATGCCATCTGGAAGGACTGGAAGGATGGCGAAATAAGCACCAAGACCGCCCTCGGCAGGCTCGCGCTGCTCAAGCTGCTCACCTACAAGACCAAGAACAGGAAGATAGCCGACATCCCGGAGGACGATCTTGAGGAGGTCAGGAAGTTCATCGACTACGTGAGGCAGGTCATAAAGAACGAGAGCAGGAGGAGGGGCGAGCCCGAGGAGGAGCGCTCGGAGGAGAACGCTTGATCTCTAACTCAAGCTTTTCATTATCTCGACGCTATAGCAAGCTGCGCTGATCCCTACCTGTAAAGCTCTCTGTTCATCCTGGGAACCAGTGCCATTAGAACGGCAAGCTTGTTCAGCTCCCTTTCTCGGCAGGATACCGTGCGTGAGGTAATCTATGGCTCCAATTTTCTTCTCTTTAAGTCCCTTTCCCCAACGAGCTCGTCCATGGCCTTTCTCGCTTCAACCCCCTCCTCTATCCTCTTGATCACGTAGGGGGATACTCAAAGCCCGGGCCGTGACCTATGGTGATCCACCTCTCTCTATCGAGGATAGCGCAGAACTGGATGTCGAAATAGCCCGTGAGCGAGGCTGGGACAGGATAAACGCCCGCTCCTATTCCAACCCCGATATCCGCTTTTCCCTTTTCCAGGGCTTGCTTAGCGCGGTTTATCACCCCTCTGATGGTCTCCTCCATTCCAACGGGCTGGTCTGGTACCACACTTTCAATGTCCGCACCGAAAACCTCGGTGTCTGGGTACACCAGTCCCATTATCTCCCTGACTGCCAGAATTTCGTTGGGTTTGTAGATCCGACGGCGATTCTCATGGACATCCCCATTTCAAGACTTCCAAAAACCTTATAAGGTCCCCTCCCAATTCCCCCCGATACCCATGAGGGGGGAGTGTTTTATCCTCCGCTTTGCCCGTTTCGAGGCTTAAATCCCCTTTCTGGGTTAGCCTTGACTATCACTTCTGGAGGGTTCTGCCATGATTAAGGAGCCTGAGCTTAGGGAGTACAACCCGGGAAAGCTTGAGGAGAAGATAGAGCGCTTTTGGAAGGAGAACGACACCTACGAGAAGGTCAAGGCCAGCAGAGCCAACGGGCCCAAATACTACTTCCTCGACGGGCCACCATACGTCAGCGGTGCCATACACCTTGGAACGGCATGGAACAAGATAATCAAGGACATGATAATCCGCTTCAGAACGATGCAGGGATACAACGTTAGGAGACAGCCGGGCTTCGACATGCACGGCCTTCCAATAGAGGTCAAGGTCGAGCAGGCCCTTGGTCTCAAAGTTAAGAAGGAGATAGAGACCAAGATAGGCGTTGACAACTTCATAAAGAAGTGCAAGGAGTTCGCCCTCAACAACCTCAAAATCATGACCGAGCAGTTCAAGATGCTCGGCGTCTGGATGGACTGGGACAATCCCTACATGACCATAAAGAACGAGTACATCGAATCCGGCTGGTTTACCCTAAAGCGGGCCTGGGAGAAGGGGCTTTTGGAGAGGGACAAGCGCGTCCTCCACTGGTGTCCGAGGTGTGAGACGGCTTTAGCTGAGCACGAGGTTCGCGGTGAGTACAGGCTCAGAAAGGACCCGAGCGTCTACGTCAAGTTCCCGGTTGAAGGAAAAGAGAACGAGTACCTCCTCATCTGGACTACAACGCCCTGGACTCTGCCGGCCAACTTAGCTGTCGCAGTTCACCCAGAATACGAGTACGCCAAGGTTAGGGTCGAGACCGATTCTGGAGAGGAGTACTGGATAATAGCGAAGGCCCTCGCTGATAGGGTTCTCAACGAGATCGGCGTCAAGGGCGAAATCGTTGAGACCTTCAAGGGCGAGGAGCTTGAAGGCCTTCGCTACATCCACGTCCTCATGGAGGAGTACCCAGCCCAAAAGGAGTTCCGCGAGAAGTACGAGTGGGCTCATCGCGTTATCCTCGGCGAGCACGTAACGCTTGAAGACGGTACCGGCTTAGTTCACACCGCACCCGGCCACGGTGAGGAGGACTTTGATGTCGGAAGGAAGTACGGCCTGCCGGTTTACAGCCCCGTTGACGACGAGGGACGCTACACAGAAGGAAAGTGGAAGGGAACCTACGTCAAGGACGCAGACCCGCAGATAATCGAGCACCTTCGTGAGAAGGGCTACCTCGTCAAGGCTGGAACGATAGAGCACAAGTACCCCCACTGCTGGCGCTGTAAGACCCCGCTCATCTTCAGAGCAACAGACCAGTGGTTCCTCAAGGTCAGCAAGGTCAAGGATAAAATAATAGCCGAGAACGACGAGAAGGTCACCTGGTATCCAGACTGGGTCAAGGTTCGCTACGACAACGGCGTTCTCAACTCCGGCGACTGGGTCATAAGCAGGCAGCGCTACTGGGGAATACCGCTCCCGATATGGCAGAGCGAAGACGGCGAGATATACGTCGTCGGGAGCTTTAAGGAGCTGGTCGAGAAGAGCGTGGCGATAGAGGTCAACGGCGAGAGAATAGAGCTCCCCGAGAGCTACGAGGAGAAGCTGAAGGTCATAGAGGAGAAGCTCGGGCCAGAAGACCTGCACAGGCCCTACGTTGATGCCTTCATCATAAAGGTCAACGGCAAGGAGATGCGCCGCGTCAAGGACGTCGTTGACGTCTGGTTCGACAGCGGAATAGCCAGCTGGGCTTCGCTGGACTACCCGAGGACTGAGGAGAACTTCGAGAAGCTCTGGCCCGCTGATTTCATCGTTGAAGGCGAGGACCAGGTTACCAAGTGGTTCTACTCCCAGCAGGCCGCTTCGGTTATAGCCTTCGACACCGTTCCATACAGAGCGGTTGCCATGCACGGCTACGTCCTCGATGAGAAGGGCGACAAGATGAGCAAGAGCCTCGGCAACATCATCCGCCCTGAGGAGGTTGTCCAGAAGGAGGGCAGAGACCCGTTCCGCTTCTATATGCTCTGGGCCACCAACCCGTGGGAGAACCTCCGCTTCAGCTGGAAGGGCCTTGCACAGGTTAAGAGGATGCTCAACATACTCTGGAACGTCTACGTTCTCAGCGCCACTTACATGAGCCTCGACGACTTTGACCCAACCAAACTCAACCCGGAGGAGCTTCCCTTCAGGGAAGAGGACCGCTGGATTCTAAGCAGGGTCAACAGCCTCATAGGTGACGTCACCGAGGGCATAGAGACCTTCAGGCTGACCAAAGCTACAAGGGCGATATACAACTTCGTAGTTGAGGATTTGAGTCGCTGGTATGTCAGGCTCATCAGGAAGCGCATGTGGGTTGAAAGCAACGACCCGGACAAGTTAGCGGCCTACTATACCGTCTGGAAGGTCTTTGACGTTCTCCTGAGGCTCATGGCACCCTTCACGCCCTACATAGCAGAGGAGATATACCAGAACCTCCTGAGGCCTTTCATCGGCGTCGAGAGCGTCCACACCCTCGGCTGGCCAGAGACTGATGAGAGGGCCATAGACGAGGAACTTGAGCGCGAGATGGACGTTGTAAGGAAAATCGTCGAGGCAGGCTCTTCGGCTAGGCAGAGGGCCAAGATAAAGCTCCGCTACCCTGTGAGGAGGATAATCATCGAGACCGAGGACGAAACGGTAAAGAAGGCCGTCGAGAGGCTGAACAGGCTCCTGAGAGACCAGCTCAACGCCAAGGAAGTGACCGTTGGCAGGGTCGAGCGCGAGCTCGTCATAAAGCCGAACTTCGCGAAAGTTGGGCCGGAGTTCAGGGGCGACGCAAAGCTCGTCATAGCTTGGATAAGCGAGCACGGGAAGGAGCTCTACGATAAGGGCGAAATGGAGGTTGAAATCGAAGGAAAGACCTTCCACCTCACGAGGGAGCACCTGGCTGTAGAGGAGAAGTTGCCGGACTTCCTCGTTGGTGAAGAGTTTGAGGGCGGAAGGGTCTTTGTGGACAAGACCCTCACGAGGGAGCTTTTAGCTGAGGGCTTCGCCAGGGAGTTCGTCAGGAGGATACAGGAGATGCGCAAGAGACTTGATTTGGACGTCAACGACCGCATTAGGGTCACCATAGAGACGAGCGAAGAGAACCGCGAGCTTCTCAGCGAAAACCTCGACTACATCATGAAGGAGACGAGGG
>NZ_JALXBJ010000055.1 GCF_026991495.1 Thermococcus sp.
TTGGGGACGGGAGTTATAAAGTTTTCCTCCCGGCCACATCAACCTTTACTTTTGTAAAGGTCCTGGCCGAATGTAGAAGGGCAGAAGGATTTTGGCGCCGGGGCAGGGATTTGAACCCTGGCGGGCTAACGCCCACGGACTCTCCAGGCCCGCGCCTTCCCAGGCTAGGCTACCCCGGCGCATAAAAGGAAATCAGGATATGAGCTCGATCTCAATCGTAACGTCTTCCGGAACGCGGATGCGCATGATCTGGCGCATCGCCCTCTCGTCGGCCTCGATGTCCATGAGCCTCTTGTGAACGCGGAGCTCGAACTTGTCGAAGGTTGCGGTTCCTTCACCGTCCGGGCTCTTCCTCGTGGTTATCCTTATCCTCTTCGTTGGAAGAGGTATCGGCCCGCTCATCCTAACGCCGGTCCTCTCGGCGATCTGCTTGATCTGGTCGGTGACCTCGTTGAGGGCCTTAATGTCCGTGCTCGCAAGTTTGATCCTTGCCTTCTGCATTCCCTTCCCTCCCAAAAGTCAGGAATTAAAAAGAAAGGCCTTCACTCGGCCTTCTGGATGGAGATGACCATACCGGCCGCGACGGTCTGCCCCATGTCGCGGATGGCGAAGCGGCCCATCTGGGGTATCTCCTTGACCGGCTCGATTACCATCGCCTTGGTCGGCCTGAGGATGACGATTGCTGAGTCACCGGTCTTGATGAACTGCGGGTTCTCCTCGACGATGTTTCCAGTCCTCGGGTCGAGCTTAGCGAGGAGCTGCTCGAACCTGACCGCGACCTGGGTGGTGTGGGCGTGGAGCACTGGGGTGTAGCCGACGGTTATGGCAGTCGGGTGGTTGAGGACGATGATCTGGGCCTTGAAGGTGTCCTTCGGTCTAACCACGGTCGGCGGGGTGTTGGTGTGGCCGGCGACGTCACCGCGCTTTATGTCGTTCTTGCCTACACCGCGGACGTTGAAGCCGATGTTGTCACCCGGAAGGGCCTGCTGCATGGGCTCGTGGTGCATCTCGATGGACTTGACCTCGCCCTGGATCGGCTTGTGGAAGATCGTGCTGGCGGGCTCGAAGATGACCACGTCGCCAACCTTGAGGACACCGGTCTCGACACGGCCGACTGGAACGGTACCGACGCCCTTGATGGAGTAGACGTCCTGGATCGGAATGCGGAGCGGCTTGTCGGTCGGCTTCGGCGGCTCCGGGATCTGGTCGAGGGCCTCGATCAGGGTTGGACCCTTGTACCAGGGGGTCTTGTCGCTCTTCTTGACGACGTTGTCACCCTCCCAGGCGCTGATGGGTATTATCGGGAAGTTCTTGTAGCCGAGCATCTGAAGGAGCTTCTTGACCTGGTTCGCGACCTGCTCGAACTTCTTCTGGTCGTAGTTCACCATGTCCATCTTGTTGATGGCGACGATTATGTGGCCGATGCCGAGGGTCCTCGCGAGGAAGGCGTGCTCCTTGGTCTGGGGCATGACGCCGTCGGTGACCGCGACGACGAGAACAGCAGCATCGGCCTGGCTGGCACCGGTGATCATGTTCTTAACGAAGTCCCTGTGGCCCGGGGCGTCGATGATGGTGATGTACCTGTGCGGGGTCTCGAACTTGGTGTGGGCGACGTCGATGGTGATACCCCTCTCGCGCTCCTCCTTGAGTCTGTCCATGACCCAGGCGAACTTGAAGGACTTGCCCTTCTCACCCATCTGCTCGAACTTCTTGATGATGTTCTCCGGTATGTTCGCGGTGTCGAAGAGCAGCCTTCCGATGGTGGTGCTCTTGCCGTGGTCGACGTGGCCGATAAAGACTATATTAACGTGTGGCTTCTCCTTTGCCATTTTCAAACACCTCCGTACTTTTGTCTAGTCCGATTGACTAGGACGGCTTTTTAAATCTTTCGAACCTCGGCCTCCTCCGGCGGGGAACCCGCCATTTAGGGGGAGACCTCACGAGTCCCGTCCCTATCTCGGGGGGTCGATTTAAAAACTTAACTACCAGGCGATGGACTGCCTCTAACTGTCCCCGGGGCATTCTCGACTTCTCCGGTCAGGACGTCCCTGTGCCTGGCCCAGTAGTAGAAAACCACAGCACCCATACCAGTCCAGAGGCCGAGGGAGACCAGCCAGGCTGGATAGCGGTCGAGGAGCGGGCCGGCTGCCAGAAGGCCTAAGGGGCCTGAGGCATTCATCAACACTATGAGGGCCGACATGACCCTGCCCCTGAGTTCGGTGGGGATCGCCCTCTGGATTTTTGAGTTGAGGGGCACGTTAACGAAGGCCTCACCGGCACCCCAGGCCGCTCCAATGGCTGCGAGGGTTATGAAGGCCTGATGTCTCGTTAGACTGGCAAGGGGGCTGATTACCCACACGAACGCCAAAATCATCAAACCGCTGAGGAACAGGGCGGTAAAGAGGAATCTACCTGCCTTCTTCCCCACTTTCAGGGCTATTATCATGTTCCCCACGAGCATGCCGCCCATGAAGAAGCTCTCGAGCAGTCCGAACTGCTGGCTGGAAAACCTAAGAACCACCCTGAAGGCGTAGGGCATTACAACCGCCCCAAAAGGCTGGCCCAGCGCGGCCATGAACAGGGCAAACGTCATTATCGTCATCAAGTAGCGGTTGGAACGAAGGAAATGCAGGCCCTCTTTTATGTCCCTTACGACCTGGGAGGCGCTTTCAAGCTCCCTGACTTCCCACTCGTACTCGATGAGGGTCTCGAAGAGGCCCGAGCCAAAGAAGCTCACCGCGTTCACGAGGAGGGCCAGTGCAATGCCGCCAGCGGCGTAGATCATGCCTCCAAGGGCGGGGCCTATGAGCCTGGCGAGTATGTTGGAGGAGCCCGCTATGGAGTTGGCCCGCTCAAGCTCGTCCGGCTCAACGAGATCCGGGAACATCGCGTTCGTTGCCGCGCCGAAGAAAGCGCTCATCGTCCCCATCACAACCTGGACGAGGAGAAGCTGGTAGACGCCGAGGAGATGGAACGCGAGAATGCCAAACAGGAGAAGACCCCTCGCGAGGTCAAAACCAACCATCAGCCATTTTCTGTTGTACCTGTCCCCGATAACTCCGGCGAACGGCATTACGATGAGAACGGGAACAACTTCGGCCAGGATGAAGGCCGTCATCATACCTCCGCTGTGCGTTTTATCAAGGACGTAGAGCGGCAAAGCCACATCCTGAACCGCCCAGCCGAGCTGGCTGATAAAGCGGCCCACAGCGAAGAGCCAGAAGTTCCTGCCGAGCATTCCTCAGCCTCCTTGATTAGCCAATTCGACAATCGCATAATTCTAAAATGTGAAAATCAGGTCAGCTCTACTCTCACGTCCCCGTTCACCGTGCTAACTTCCACCTCAAAGGTCCCCGCCCCTACGACCGGGTTCGCTGGATCTATGCCGATGAACCGAACGTCACCGTTCACGCTTTTTGCCCTAACCCTTGCATCGCAGAAGTCCGTGAGACGAAGCGTCACGTCGCCGTTCATTGAGTTTACGTTCATATCGTCGTCGAGCTCTTCAACCGTCAGTTCTATCTCACCGTTGACCGTCGAGACCTTCCGCGGGCCAACCAGCATGTGCACCCTTATCTCACCGTTGACCGTCTTTATGAGCTCTGCCTCACACTCTCTAAGTTCGATTTCCCCGTTGACTGTCGTGACGTTCGTGAAGCGGATGCCATTGGCTTTAATCTCCCCATTGATGTTTTTAGCCCAGACGATGGCCCTTTTTGGCACTCTCACATCAATATCGGCCCAGCCCTCTCTACCTCCAAAGAGGCGAAATCTTTTCTTTGGCCTTTCCTCTACCCTCAAGACGTCCCCGTTCTGTTCGAGAACGACGTCAACATCGCCGTGAAGGGTGTAGTTTACCTCTGCGTAGTCGTTTTCCCAGACTTCAAGGCTAATCAGGCCGTTGATGGCCTTCACCCTGATTTCCCGGACGTTTTCAAACCTCATCCCCCTCCCCCCACAGGTCAACAATAACGGCTCCCCTCACGCTGGAAATCCTTACCCTGTGTTCTCCGCTCCCGAGGAGCCTTTCAGGGTTTACAACAACCTCTCCGCCCTGCTGGACGGTTTCTATCACCGCATCGCAGTCCTCCGGAAGTTTCAGGACTATTGAACCCATCACCGTCGAGAGGTCGAGGCTTCCCTCAAGCTCCAGTACCTTGAGCTCAAGGCTCCCCATCGAAACGGCCACTTGGGTGTCTTCCGTTACGTACAACGAGCCCTCAACCCTTGCTGTGGCAACTCCGAGACTATTGACACCGCATTCCTCAAGTTGGGCGGTGGCTTCACCGATTGCAAGGGAATCGAACCTGATTCTCCTCGCTTTGAGAGAAGCCCTCTTCATACCCCCGCTGACCCTCACATCTCCAGGAACACGCAGGGCTAATCTGGCGCGCTCCTTCTCCTTCACCGGCAGGTTCCTGAGCTTCCAGCGGGTCGATGTCAGCACCTTAAGGATAGTCCCATCCCTTTTCACGGTGAACGCGTTCTCGGGCTCGGCATCAACATGAACCGTCCCATCTTCAGTGGGTACCACCTCAACGTCCGCGTCCACGAGCTTCATCCAGACCTCCTCGATGCCCTCAAACCTCACAGCCATCCCTCCGAGGTGAAGTCAAAGAGGGGCCCTCTCCCCCACCCAACTGTTCTGGCTCTCTCGGGTTTCATCCCCCTCACCCCAAGTAGTCCATCAGCTCGTCAATGAGTTCCTTCACGCGCTTGTTCAGGAGCGTCCTGTCAACGCCCAAACCTTCGATGAGGCCGGCGCTCTGCTCCTCAACTATCTCCTTTGCCTTCCTCACGACGAGCTTGTAAGCCCGCTCGTCCTCTATGGTATAGGTCTTTCCTCCCGTCCTTATCCTGACTGTGCCGTCTCTGGCCGAGATTACGACGTCCTCGATGCGTATCTTCGCCCTGCCTTTCCCAACAGTGACGGAAACGTCTCCCGAGCGGAGCGATACGGAATCGCCCAGACTCAACGTCTCATCTCCGCTCCTGTAGGTGACCCTGTTGCCTTCGACTTCAATCGAGAACTCCTCAGTCTGAATTTTCAACCTGTCTCCAACTTTTGTGAGCTGGAATCCGTTGCGGAGCTCCTTGATAGTAAGCATCCTCTCCGGTTTCTTAACCCTGCCTTCGTGGACGTGTATCGGCCCAACCTTGACCTCCTGACCGGTGGGTGTCTCAATGACCTCGATGAAGGGCAACTTCACGTACTCAAAGTCCTCTCCCTCGTAAACCTTGATTATTCCAAGGTCAACGGCCATTGAACCTTTCCTGGCCTTCCCGTAAAGCCTGTCCGGGTTGATTAATCTCGATGCCGTCTCGACAAAGGCCTCGTCGGCTTTAACTTTCTTCCCAACTTCCAGCTCGCCCCACACGGCTACTGGACTTGAGAGGACTTTCCTTATCTTTCCAAGTGGTGTCCCCGCCTCAACCTCGACGGTTCCGTCTATAACCCATCCGACCATCTTTCCGCCGAACTTTACTGGATAGGCTTTTCCGTTTCCCCTCAATATTACATCGCCGAAGTCGGCACCGCTGAACTCGTAGGCCTTCTTCTCTACCTTCCAGTCAAACCTACTCTTCTCGGCCCTTCCGAGGAGGAGGCCGGCTATTGCCAGCACAACCGAGTAGGCGAAGGCCCTTCCAGCCATCCCGTGGAGCTTTGACGGTATTCCAAGCCAGCCCCCGAAGTAAAAGAAAACGCTCGTCCAGAGGAAGGCCTTGGAAAACGCGAAGATTACTCCGCTGATGGTGACGCCGAACCATTTGCCAACGCTCAGCAGTTCGAAGGCGAATATGAGGGCTATTATCGCGTAAACCAAGTACTCGTTGTAGTTCTCCAGTCCTAGGTAACCTTTGAAGAGCCATACTATCAGGAGCACCGCGGTGAACTTCTTCAAGTAGTCCGCAATTCTAAAGCGCGGACTGTCGTAAACGAATGGGTAGCTCATTCTTCCACCTCCTCAAGGGCGGTAATTATCTCGAGCAAACGCAAAAACAAACGTCCGTTTGGAGAGATCTCGTATCCCTCACCCTTCCTCACCATTCCCGTCTTCGTGAGGAGCTTCAAATGGTGGGAAACAGTAGGGCTCTCAACGCCCAAAGCCTCCTTAATCTCCTTGAAGCCCATCGGCCTCTCGGAGAGCATCTTGAGTATCCTTATCCTGTCCGGGTTTGCGAGGGCCTTGAGGGTCTTTGCCGCTTTCTCCTCGTCGAGTTCTGGCAACTTTCCGCCCTCAAGCTTCCTCCTCAGGCGGGCCTTTATCGAGAGCATGACCTCGTCAACAGGATCTATGTTCTCCTCAAGCAGTTCAAGGCGCTTCTTCAGCTCCTCAAGTTGGGCCCTTAGCTCGTCCATGCTACCACCGGGTACAGATTTTTGTAGTACAATTTTCTGTACCTAATTGGGTGTAAAGGTATATAAAAGTTTATCGGTTGCCACTCCATGAGGAGGCCTTGGGTGAATTGGAAGGTTTGTTATTCGCTTCGGCTTTATTTCCACACCTGAGCGAAATACTGGTGAAGGTTTCAGAAGGGGTTGATGAAAGGGTTGCGAAAATCGCCGTGGAGAGAATACGCCAGCGACTAAAAATTGCCAACGAGGCCTTTGGGCACTCAATGTGGGCGCAGAATAACCACATCGAGAAACACGTTCAAGCCCTTTAAACGGGCTACGCTGATGCTCCTGTTCCGAGTCTCGACACCCTTTTAAACGCTGAGACCTTCAGTTAAACCATGAACATCTACGAGATGCTCGCGCTCATTGTGGCTGGCTACGTTTTAAAGTGGCTGGTTGGGAACGAGAGGCCCTTCCACTGGCTGAATATTCTGTCCACGCGGGTTCTCCTTACGCTCTTCGTCTTCGGGAACGTTGCGAGCAAGGATTTAGGCTATTTAATCAGCATAAAGCTCGTCTTCATCTACGTGATCCTCATAATAGCCCTCTGCCTCGGCTTCTCCTACCTCTACGCCCGCTTTTTCGTGAGGGACGAGCGCTGGGCAGGGGCCTTAATGGTGCTCTCGGTTTATCCCAACACCGCCGCGATGGGCTTCCCGATAGCGAGCCTCTTCCTCGATGATATAACGCCGGCCATACTCTACTCCACAACCAACAGCCTCATAGTTCTCCCGCTGGCGAGCTTCATAGCGGCCCACTACTCCAGCGGAAAGGCCTCGATACGGAAAAGCCTCATCAAGGCCCTCAAGTTTCCGCCGACGGCGGCGAACCTTCTGGCCTTAGCGTTGGTAGTTTCGGGCATTAAACTACCCAGCTGGTTCCTCGAGCCGGTCAAGGCCGTTGGCTGGTGGAGCATTCCGCTTCTCCTCATATACTTCGGTACGATAATAGACCTCCGCGAGTTCAGGCTCAGGCACCTTCTTGAGGTCGGCCTCTTCAGGAGCGTCCTTCCATTCCTCTTCGTCATCTTCACCCTCAGGAGCGCCGGGAATACCTACTACGCCGTCCTCGTCGAGTCCGCGATGCCCCCAGCGATAATGGCCAACGTCCTCCTCGCCCACTACAGGCTCAAAGCTGGAGAGGGGATAGCGGTAACCGTTGTTCTGAGCCTTCTCGTTCTCTTATTCTTCACCAGCCTCAGGTTCTTCACGGGTTAGGAATTCGGATGCCCTAAGAAAATCCTAATAAGGTTCCACCTCCAATAACAGTTAATACTCCCGCGGGGTGTGGGTATGGGTCTGTTTGGAAAGCTGAAGTCCGGACTCAGCTCCGCCTCTAAGCACCTCAAGAAGAGGCACTTCAAGATGACCGCGGCAGAGCTTGCAGACAACTGGGAGAAGCTTAGAAAAGCGGGAAGCGTTTACTTCAGCTTCAAGAGGGAAGGTCAGGCTTACGAGATAGACAAAGTCCGCAGGGAGGGAGAAGGGAGGTGGGAGAAGATTGAAATCTGGTACTACGAAGAGAGCGAAGACGAGGGCGTTTACGAGACCAGAAGGGAGAGAGTCGACCCTACCTTCGAACTGTGGATTCATCTGAGCGAGGCCCAGTACGAGAAGCTGGTTGAAAAGCACGGGGACTTTCTTGAGAGGTTTGAGAAGGGATAAGTGCCGGAGGTAGTGGAAGTGAAGCCGGGAAGGCTTTTTCTCGTTGTCGTGCTCGTCCTCCTCGTTATGGCCACCGGCTGCATCAGCCAGGGAACAGGGACATCAACTTCCCATGCTTCCCCAGCAAAGACCTCACACACAACACCTCCCTCCGGAACTGGGCCTTCTCAGACAACAACGGAAACCGGGGAAACCTCGACGAGGATCGTTCAGCATCCAACCGGAGTCCAGACCTACAGACTGCTCAACCGCACGGTTGCGATAAACGCCTCTCTCGTTCCAGATTCCGTCTGGGAGTGCTCCGACAAAGCGCCGTCGGTCATAGAAGGCTACTACAGCGCGGTCAAGAACGAGGAGAACATCTCGGGATTCTTTGACCTTTCGGTGGTTGACGAAAGTTCTCTGGTAGAACTCCACGAAGCTCTCTATGAAGCGGTTGACTTCAAAGACCTGAAGGTTGAAAACCTGGAGTGCTTTCCAGTAAGTACGAAGCTCGTGGCCTGCAAATACCACTATTCAGCTGTTATCGTCAAGGACAGCAGAGAGATGGGCATTGAGAGGGACTACGTCACGTTTCTCTCAGGAGACAGATGCAAGATAGTCTGGACGGAGGTGGAAGGATGAAGCTCGCTCCGCTCCTGCTAATGGGGATTTTAGTGCTTTCGCTGTTTGCAATCCCACAGGCCCTCTCCAGTGACAACGGGACGAACCCGGAGAACCTCGACACGGACGGCGATGGGCTGAGCGATGCATTCGAGCGTTCTCACGGGACTTTACCCAACGACCCAGACAGCGACGGCGATGGGTTGAGTGACGGACTTGAGTTCTACTATGGAAGCGACCCCAATCGGCCGGACAGCGATGTGGATCATTTAACCGACGGCGAGGAGGTCTTCAAGTACGGGACGAGTCCGGTAAGCTACGACACCGATGGGGACGGCTTTACCGACTACAACGAGCTGACAGGCAGATACCTCGTTCAGGGAGTGGAGAAAGGGGTTCCCAGCGACCCTACCAATCCAGACACCGATGGCGACGGGCTGGACGACTACTACGAAGCGAGAGTTCTCACATACCTCTTTGGCAATGAGGATAAACCCTTTTACACGAACCCTGACTGGGACGACGACGGGATTCCGGACGGCGAGGAGCTTTACCGCTACGATGGGAGGTATCCGGCCGATGCGCGGGTTTACAACGCCGAGGAGTGGCCCGCCCCGAGTCCGCTCTTCAACACCCCCTACTACCTCTGCTTCCTCAGTTCAGACTGCGACGGCGACGGTCTAAGCGACAGGGAAGAGCTGGAACTGGGAACGCTCGTCTACGCCAGAGACACCGATGGAGACGGCCTCTGGGACGGCTGGGAGCTCAAGCTCGGCAGTAACCCCTTCAACAGGGATACCGATGGCGACGGTCTGAGAGACATAGAGGAGATTATGCCAGAGCTGGTAGAGATGGAACTGGGTGGTGGAGTTCCATCGTGGCTACCAGAGGACCTCAAAGAAACGAAAATCTGGGACGGAGTAAGTGAGACGGAAATGAACCTCTTAGAATACCTTGAGTACTATACCATCCAGGCCAGGTGGGGAAGGAGTCTCTTCTGTTCCCCTGATGAGAAAAGTTTGAGCGTTCGTTATAGCATTCCAGAGGACGTTTTCAGAGGAAAGACCTTTGAACACGATGGTCAGGTGTGCTTTATCCTACCCGCTACAGACCCAACGAATCCAGACACCGATGGTGATGGCCTGACCGACTACGAAGAGCTACACTTCGATTATCTCTACACCTCCTACAACCGCGAGAGCAACGCCACGTACCTCCTTGAAGGAAACCCGATAATCCTCGACCCAACGAATCCAGACACAGACGGAG
The DNA here is from genome assembly GCF_026991495.1 of Thermococcus sp. Lineage (GTDB taxonomy): Archaea > Methanobacteriota_B > Thermococci > Thermococcales > Thermococcaceae > Thermococcus. The sequence goes on from NZ_JALXBJ010000055.1 coordinate 9,937, forward strand.
ATGGAATCCTCGACGGGAGCGATGCGGTTCCGGCCCATTACGACTTCGACGGGGACGGCCTGATAGAGGAGGACGCCTGCGCCTTCGCTCTGGACTGCGACAAGGACGGCGTCACCGATTCCGTTGAAAACCGCTCGAAGACCGATCCAGCAAACCCAGATACTGACGGCGACGGCCTTACCGACTGGCAGGAGCTCTTCTGGTACGGCACGAATCCCCTCGCTCAGGACACCGACGGGGACGGCTTTACGGATTTTGAGGAGGTCAAAGCGGGAAGCGATCCGAACGATCCAAACTCAAAGCCCTCCTCGCCACCCAGCGCAGAAAAGCCCGAGTACAAGAAGGTGGACACGGCAATTAAGGAAACGCCGAGGCCAAAGGTCCACAGGCACGTTGAGTTTTTCCTCGATGGAAAGAGAATCGAGCCCGATAACTTTATCACGGTAGTCGTTGACAGTGACTCGGTCAGCTTTGAGATAAAAGCCGAGCCGATAACGGTAGCGTTCCCCGATGGGAAGGAGAAGGAATACCATCTCACCGGCGTCTCGCTGGGAGGGGACGACAGGGACAGGCTGGAGAAGGTAAGCGGAACCGAATACACGCTCAACCTGCCGAACGTCACGAAGATTGGCTTTGCCTTTGTCTCGTTCAATGTGGAGCTCACCTTCTCCGACGGGAACGAAGAGAAGTCCTACACCTACGAGTTCAACATTGAGGCAAAGTACAAGGCAAAGCCCGAAGTAAAGCTCGTAAGCTCGGAGTGGCTCAACAGCACCGACGTTGGACTCCTCTACTTCGAGTGCCACCACTGCAAGAACGTCACCATAAGCGCGCCGGGAGCTTTAATCAACGGAAAGCCCAAGAGGATCATAGACTTCGGCTCGACGAGGCCGGTTAAGCACTTCTACATCAGGCTGATTCCAAGGCGATACACACTTCCCGGGGAAAACGTCGGCGTTATCTACACCAAATACGAAAACAGCGTTGAAGTCCTCAGGACGGGCAAGGACATAGGGGTTCTCACGGCTAAGATGGTCGAGGCGAAGAGTTTGGGGGCGAAGATAACCTACGGGATGGTGGCCTTAGCTAAGGGCGTGAAGACCATCGTTGGCGGCGTTGAGGCCTTCATTCCAGAGGAAGAGGAAATGCCGGAGACGGAAGGGGTGGAAACTCCAGACTCGGTTCGCTTTGACAAAGAGGCCTTCAAGAAGGGCCTACTGGACTGGGTGAAGGAGCAGCTGGTCGATAAAACCTTCGACTACATCACAGAGAAAGCCGTCCAGTACGCCAACGAGGCGGAAATGAGGGCGAGGAGGGAGAAGACGGCCTACCACGTAACCGTTAAGGCCTGCAACGAGTACTACTGCAGGGCCTATGGCTTCACCGTTCTTGGCTACGGCTACGAGTTCGGATGAGCCTGTGACCCTTTCTTTTTTCTGGAGGTGATTGGGAAAATCCAAAAAGGTTCGCTCGGGGGTGATACGTTGAGGCGTTTCCTCCTTGCTTTGGCTTTATTGTTTGTGGTCATTTCAGCCGGCTGTATGGGGGGAACAGGCCAAACGAGTTCCTCTAGTCCTTCCAGCTCAACGACCGCCCCGCCCCAGACAGAGGAGGCCGAACCCTGGGCGTACCATAACCTTAACCTCGAACCGACGGAGGAGCTTGCCTATTCGGTTCACACGGGTTCACTATCTGGAACAAACGCCGAGGTGAATGTTCTGCTGATAGAGAGACCGGCAAGATTCGCCAAGACGAGCGCCAACTTGGAGGCCTCTTCCGATGAAATCTCGGCAAAAAACGTCGTCTTTCAGGTTGGGGATAACTTCTACTACTTCGAACTCAGCGATAAAGGAGTCTATACCGAGAGCGGAAGGGTTGTCGGCGACCTCTTCGACTTCGTGAGGTTCGATGAGGACAGGTACCTTGGCTGGGAAAACGGGGTGGTTCGCATCTACACGCGCTCTCTCAACAAGTACAGGGAGAAGAAAGGAGCCATGGCCTATGCGGTAACGAGGATCGGGGGAAAAGTGGCGATAGTGACCTCCATTGAGGAGAACCTCACCGTCACGACCTTCGAGAACGGTGAAGCCGAGAGCGAGGAGTACACCTTCGACTGTCCAATTCTCTCCATGCACCCCGGCTTTAGAGATGAGGGCATTGCGGGGTTCTACCTTGGAACGACCTGCGGGTTCTACTACGTTGACCCTGACCTAAACACCCATGACTCGGGTTTAGGAGATGGGAGCTGGGAGATAATCTCAAACGACCACGACGACGTCGGGAGCGTGGTTGCCTACTCAAGCGACTCCAATGAGGTAATCTCTGCCTACTACGACTGGGACGACAAAGCCCTCTACGTGAGCGAGCCCCTGAAGGTTGAGGAAAAGCCCTCCTCGGCCTCGGTTGGCTGGTTCTACCTTGCCCTCTCCTACAAAAACAGGCTCGAAATCTACGAGCTTGGAGAGGACAGCGCCTACCACCACGTCGGGACGATTACCTTCCCAGAGGAGATCCTCGATGTGAAAGTTGTCCAGCCCGATGAGGACACGCTTGAAATGGGGGTCGCATGGAGGAACGGCTTCGCCCATATCGTCGTTAAAACTTCCGAGATCAGGGGAGAACACACCTTCAGCGTTGGGAAAAAGCTGAGCGATGAAAGCACTGGAACGCGGACTTCGACCCAGAGTTCAGGGCCTTCGACCGAAACGCAAACATCAACGAGCACGACAACCCAGAGTGCCCCAGAAACGGCTCAGGGCCTCGGGGAGACCTTTGAAGTGCGGGGACTCAACTTCACAAAGGGCGATTACCGCTACTTCGGCCTCAGGCTCACCCCAAAGAAAGGCCATTTGGAGTACTTCCCCTACGGAGACGATGGCTACCTCTATCAGATAATCGAGAAGTACGTGCTCAGGGTATACCCCTATGATTCCGACTACTGGAGTGGAGAGTCTTCGACTCCGGAGATAGAGATGCCCACGCCCGACCTTCTTCCCGAGGAGCCGAAGGCCTTCTACGGCGTTCCCAACGGGGACGACTACCTGTTCGCAGGTAAAGATGGAAAGCTCCACGTTCTCGTTGGTTACGGAGGCGAAACTGAGGTCAACGGCGTAACAGTCCACACCTTCAAAGCCCACGTGATTTACGATTTCGACGCTACGGGAGTAGTCATCGACAAAGGGGACAACGAGTACATCGCATGGAACGGCAGAACCATGAGGGTGTACGCCTACACTAGTGACCAGCACTACGAGATGTGGGATAGGGGCGAGGAAATCCGCGTTGAGCCTCACGAATACAGGTTCCCAAGCAACATAATCGAGGTCAACCCGTACCTTGATGACGACTTCATAGTTGTCAGAACGGCGGACGGACTCTACATCGTTCCCAAGCCAAACGGGCGCTACGGAGACGACGCCAGTGTTTACCCCGTCCTTAGAACCTACGTGAAGTTCGTGGGTGCGATTCACTACTGGGGAATCGGCAGTTTGGTTGCCTACTATGGAAACACTCTCCACCAGCTCGAAGTTGACTACAACCACGATGCGCATAAGATTCAGGTTTCAGTAAACTCCCCGGTGAAGGTTAGGAACGTGATTGGAATGTACGGACCGAACTCGCAGGAGCCGTACGTAATCCTCTCCACCATTGACGGCAACCTTTTAGTCTACGACTACGTCTGGGACGATGAAAAGGAGAACTACGTCTTCAAGCCCGTGAAGAGCTACAGCCTTGGAGTTCCTCTGGTGAAGTTCTACGCCGACTACAGGGGGGACTGGAACTGGATAAAGGTTCTCGGACTCAGCAGGGACGGGACGTTCTACAACCTTGAGATAAGGGGGTTGAAGAAGGATTGACGCTCTACTCTTTCTTTTTGTCCCGGGCGATGTCCTTTTTAATCCTTAATGTATTTCTGGCATGGTGGTACTATGGAGCGCGTCGTCGAAATCCTCCGCGAAATACTTGAGATACCCTCGCCGACGGGCTACACAAAGGAAGTCCTTAGTCACATCGAGAAGAGGCTCGGCGAAGCTGGAATAAAGACGTACTACACCAACAAAGGCGCCCTGATAGCGGGCAACCATCCGGAGCCCGAGCTCGTCATAGCGGGCCACGTTGACACTCTCGGCGCGATGGTGAGGGGAATCCTGCAGGACGGACATTTAAGCTTTACCCGTATCGGAGGCCTTCTCCTCCCGACGTTCGAAGGCGAATACTGCACGATAATCACCCGCTCCGGGAAGCGCTATCGTGGCACGCTCCTCATCAAGAACCCGAGCGTTCACGTCAACAGGGAGGCAGGAAAGAAGGAGCGGAAGGAGGAGAACATGTACATAAGGCTTGATGCAGAAGTCGAAAAGAAGGAGGACACCGAGAAGCTTGGAATAAGGCCTGGGGATTTTATAGCCTTCGACCCGAAGTTCGAGTACGTTAACGGCTTCATCAAAGCCCACTTTTTGGACGACAAGGCGAGCGTCGCGGTTATGATTGACCTGCTTTTGGAGCTTGGGGCAGAAAAACTGGAAAAGCTCCCTGTGGCGTTCTTCTTCTCGCCCTACGAGGAGGTCGGCCACGGCGGTTCAGCAGGCTATCCACCGAGCACTAAGGAGCTGCTCGTCGTCGACATGGGCGTCGTCGGAGATGGAGTTGCCGGGAAGGAGACCGCCGTCTCGATTGCAGCGAAGGACTCCAGCGGGCCGTACGACTACGAGATGACGAGCAAGCTCATCGAGCTCGCCGAAAAGAACGATATTCCACACGTCGTCGACGTCTTCCCCTACTACGGCTCCGACGGTTCCGCTGCCTTAAGAGCTGGCTGGGACTTCAGGGTTGCCCTCATAGGGCCGGGGGTTCACGCGAGCCACGGCATGGAGAGGACGCACGTTAAAGGCCTGCTTGCGACGAAGGAGCTGATAAGGACTTACATCGGAGAGAAATTTGGGCTTTGAATCCGTCTTTAATTTTATTCCCTTCGCCTTCCGGGCAAAAGGATAAATAAGGAAAGACCCAGAGTTTTTGATGGGAATGGCAATGGGAATTGAAGTTAAGGAAGGCAAAATCATCATCTCAAGGGAGCTTAGCGATTTAGATTACTTCGTTTTGGATGTGGCCAAATTAATTGGAAAATACACAAGATACGTCATAGTAAGTGGATACGTCACAATACTCCTGGGACGTTCAAGAGGCACCGAGGACGTTGATTTTGTTATTGAACCCCTCTCCAGGGACAACTTTAAAACGATGTGCATGGAGGCGCTGGAAAGAAGATTCGAGTTCCTGAATCCAGAGGATTGCAATGGCCTCTATGAGATGCTTCAGCAAAAGATGGGGATTAGGATGGCGAGAAAGGATGAGATAATTCCAAATGCAGAAATAAAGTTTCCGAAGGATACCTTTCATAAAGAAGCCCTAAAGATGCGCATTCCTGCCGTGCTCAATGGGAATAAAATCTACATCTCACCCATGGAACTTCAAATAGCGTACAAGCTATACCTCGGAAGTGATAAGGATATAGAAGATGCGGTTTTCCTCTACGAACTTTTCAAGGACAACCTTGACCGGAGGCTCCTTTATGACTATGCAAAAAGGCTCAAGGTTGACCTCCCTTTCTAAAAGGGATATGGACGAAAGGCTGGCCTTCATAAGACTTTACGTCAAAAAGTTGAAGGAAAACCCCGATGACATATTCAGGCAACAGGTCAGGCTCGTTAATTCCTTCCTAAAGGCCGCGAAGAACTTTCCGCTTACAAAGGAAGAGTACCTTAAACTCAAGGGCGAGTTAAAAGTAAAGAAAAAGCCCGGATGAATGCTCACTCTATCTTTGCACCGCACACCGGGCAGAACTTCGCGCCCTCGGGAACTATGTGGCCGTTGGGACAGCGCTTAATCTCATGCCCGCAGTAGGGACAGAAGCGCGCTCCCTTGGGAATCGGCTTTCCGCAGTAGGGGCATATCTCCTGCTCCTGGTTCTGGGCTGGGGCGGCATTCTGGGACTGTTGGGGCTGCCCTTGGGGCTGGTAGCCAGCGGGAGGAACGCCACCGCCAGAGTAGGGCTGGGCTGGTTGAGCGGGCTGAGCCGGTTGCATGAGCTGTGGGAGGAGAACCATTCCAGTGCCGACTGAGGCGCTCCCACTCTTTCCGAGTTCAGCTGCCACCTGCTTTGCCGTGTCCAGCTGCATTACAGCCTGGGCGTTGCCCGTCTGCATTATCCAGAAGAGCCTCTGGCGCCATTCGTCGGTCGTGTTGACACCTTCAATCTTCACATCGACGAGCTCAAGGCCTAATCTGCGGAAGTCCTCCATAAGCTTGACCTTCACCTGCGTGCTGACCATGTCGAGGTTCTGGAAGAGGTCGACGATTGAATAAGCCGAGAGGTGCTTCATCATGCCCTCGTTGAAGTAAGCCCTGATGAACTTGGTTACATCCTGAGTGTCGTAGAGGCTCTGGCCGCCAACGACCTCGGTGATGAAAAGCACGGGATCGGCGACCTTGAACCAGTAGACGCCGTAGTACTTTATCGGAGCTAATTCTCTCGTCTGTGTTTCTCCCCCGTATCTACCCTGGAACTCCTTCATGCTGACGAAAATCACCGTAGCTTTGAAGGGGCTGTTGCTTCCGCCGACGAGCTTGTATAAAAGCGGAAGGTTCTGCGTCGTCAGCGTGTGCCTCCCGGGGCCGAAGACGTCGTAGACCTTGCCGTCGCGCATGAAGACCGCTACCTCGTACTCGTGGACTATTAACTGAGCTCCCCACTTTATTACCTCGTTTGGATAGCGCCAGATTATCTCGTCTTCACCAGGATTGACCCATTCAATAACCTGCACCATCTCACTCACCCACCACGACGCTCATCCTTTTGTCTAAAGCCTCCTCAAGGGCCCTCAGCTTATCGTCGAGCTCAAGGACGGAAAGCCCCAAAGCCTGCGGATTGACGACCTCACCGCTAAGTGATTTCGCCTTGCTGACTATTTCCTCGGCCAGCTCTATCACCTTAGCGTCGTACTCTATTAACGCTCCAATCTCCTTCTCCCTTATCTTAACCCTGTCGAAGTAGCCTGCGTAACCCGCTTCCGCGTGCCTCACCCTGCCCTCAAGGCCGACGAGCTTTTTCCTGAGCGAGTCCATCGCGACCAACTGGGAGCAGTTGAGCATCGCGCACCTCTGCAGGGCCCTTTCAATCTCTTTCCTTGCCTGAACCAGCAGATCGGCAACCTTTCCGCGGACGAGCCTGTCGTCCTCCCTCAAGAGTTCCTTTTTCTTGTAGCCGTGGAAGCCGGGAATAACAAGCTCAAGCTTCTCCAAAAGCTTTGTTTCCTTACCCATATTACCACCTCACACCTTCTTAAAGTAGACGTTGCCCCTCTTAACCCTCATTACCTCACTGACGGTTCTTCTTTTGACCGAGCCCTTCGAGAATATCCCCGCTCCTGCTGCTATTCCTGAGACGAGACCGCCTATTATCCCCCACGCGTTGGAGTAGAGGGCAGAGGCTATGAGCCCGAGAATAACTCCAGCGCCTATAACTCCCGAGCCGAGGAGTGTCGCTTTCTTCCTTGCTTCGCTCATGAGCGGGTAAACAGCTCTTATGATCCTGCCGTCGGTTCCGTCAACGTAGTTGCCCCTGAAGGTTTCCCCGCCGTACTCGTAGGCTATCCCCCAGATGGGATAGTGAACGAGCCCCTGGAACTTGACCTCAAGCTCTGGTTTTCCGAGGTAGGAGCTCTCCTCACTGGCTTCTTTTTTCAGAGCGTTCTCAAGCCTCGACCGGGCTATCGCCTCGGCTTCCTCCCTCTTCATCTCGGGCTCGTGGTAGGTCCCCTTCTTCCCCATAGCCTCATCGAAGAACCTCTTTCCCCTGACCGGGAAGGGATAGTCCATTAGAAGTGTCTTCAGGGGTGAACCCGCGGGAATGCCGAGGAACTCAACCTCCTCAACGGTTTCGCTGGCCTTTCCGTGGAGGTAGAAGAAGTAAACCGGAACCCAGTGGAGTTTCTTCTCAAGTATCTTGGCGTCAACTATGTCAGCGGGAGCGCCGTACTGCCTCGAAAGGAACTTCAGGAGCTTTCCTGCAGGGTCTTCCTTCATCGGCGGGAAGAAGTAGTGCTCTTCCTTAGCCTCCTCTCCCGTGTGGACGTGGAAGGTCGTTCCGCAGTAGGGGCAGGTGACTACGCTAACGGTATCTGGAACCTTAAACTTGGCCGAGCAGGTTGGACATTGAACCTCCATCTCAGCCACCCCTCTCGACCCTCTGCCCTTCGAGGACTCTGCTCCCGAAGAACCAGCCGAGTCCTCCTCCGACGGCCATGAGGATGGCCGCGCCTATGAGATTGCCTGTGAACGCCGCACCAAAGGAGCCGAGGAGAACGCCTATCCCTGCTCCCGTCATGTACTCCGCCCTTCTGAAGACGTTCATGGGCTCGGTCGCGGCTACCCTCTTTCCGTCCCAGCCCGCGAAGACGGCTTGAAATATGGAGTTGCGGTACTTGTAGTAGACAGTCCACATCGGGAGAAGGAGCAGCTTAACGTCCTTAGGCTCGTCAGTGTGGATGTCGAAGAGCTCTATCCTGTCCGACTTGTCGAGGAAGCGGTTCCTCACTATGTCGACGGCATCCTCCCTCATCATGAGCTTGGCGTGCCTTTCGTCCATCTCCGTGTTGAGTATCTCAAGCTTGACCTTACTCCATTCGTCCTCGTCGAGGTCGAGGAGCCTCTTTCCCTCTGGCTTGGTCTTGGAGAAGTGCTTTATGAGGTCGTCCACGCCGAGGCTCTTGATCTGCCTTCTCGCCGAGCCAAGCAGGTGCATGTTCTCGTTCACCCTCTCCGTGTAGTGCCTCTCAACCGTGTGGCAGCGGGTGTTTCCTTTGGAGTCTGTGTGGCACTCCTGCTCCCGCCTCATATAACGAACCGTTCCGTAAACGTGGACGATACCGCTCCAGTAGGGGGCGTAGTGGCCCTCCACCTCTACGATCTGAAGGTCGTCCTTTATTCTCCTGAGATCGAAGTCATTCTCAACGTGCTCCCAGAAGGCCTTTGCTATGGCGTTCTTGTTTATCGATGGAACTATGAAGATGCCCTCGGTTTTCAGGTTCCCGCTTATGTGGTTGGGAAAGCCGCAGTAGGGGCATATCGCAACTATCGTCTCCGGCGACACCTCGAGCGGCGCGCCGCACCTTTCGCACCTGAAGCCAGCTTCCATCGTTACACCTCACATAACTTACTCCCTCACCTTATTTAACTTGTGGCTGTTTTAATTTCAAACCCTATTCTGGAGCAACTTAAATTTCTATATCTTCATTGTCAACATAGAAATGGGCATCTAACAAACCAAAATGTTTATATAACGAACCCAATTTACTGAACATCATACAAAAGTTTGAAGGTGAGATGATGCTGATAAAAAACGACAAAACGACCGCTTTTAAAAGCTGGAGATTAGACCCCTTTGAAGAGCTCCAGCGGGTGTGGGGCGCCATCACTGGAGACACCTCCCTTGGAATTCCCCACATAGTCGGCAGGGCCTCTTTTGTTGGGGGCAATGTCTCGGGACTCGAAATCAAGGTGGTGCTCCACACAGAAGAGGAGGAGCTCGTCTTTAAGGACGGTAGCGACGTCTATTTTATAATATCCGCTAACCCTCAAGACGGGCTCGAGGGGATATACATGAAGCTCACCAACGCTCTGAGGAATGCGAGATGAAACGGAAAAACTCAAGCATTTCCATCAACGCCCCAAAAGAGGCTGTGGAATCTGTCCTCAACGACGCTCCCTCGTTCATTACAAACTGGCCCTACGTGGTGAGGGTAAGCATGAAGGAGGGCCTAAAAGTTGAGATCATGATGCCCAGGTTCTTATTCAGGTTTAGGGATGTTTACCGGTTTGATCATCACGCCGATTACAACAGTCACATATACGACGGAAGGGGTGCAAAGGGGCATATAGCCCTCGTGGTTACGCTGAAAGAGTGGCAGAAAGAAATCAGCGCCGTCCTTGAGCTGTCTTATAAAGGAAAAGGCGAGTTCTGGCTTGGAAAGACACTCCAGAACTTTGTTGAGAGCATAGGTTCGATTCTCAAGGAACTCGCTGAGAACAGGCCCGTTCAGGAACAGATTCAAACTTACTCAAGAGCCCGGGGTAGTACAGCAGCAAACGTGGACTTTGCCGACCCAATGAGCGTTGCAAACTTCCTCTCCAAGTCCAGAATGATCCACAGCGGGCTTCACATCCTCGGCGAGGGGGGACTCTTAGGTCTTGTAAGTGAACTCAGGACCACCATGCCGGATAGAATCCTCTACGTCTCAGGAATAACCAGCGACGGAACTAGCTCCTTCAAGGTCCTCCTCGACGGCAGCAGGGTGCTGGCTATAGAGCACAGAACCCAAGAGGGCGTGAAGGCAGTGAAAGTGAAGAACGACGAAGATGCCCGAGCTGCCTTTGATATGGCGGCTGGAATCAGGGGGGCTTATATGGTTAACGTTTGGGTTCCAGTTGGAGGTGTTTAAATGATAAGGAACATGAACAGCTACCCACTCTATGACGACGGGGGACATAAAGTGTTCTGGCTTGGAATAGAGGAGAGCGAGGATGAAAGAGGGATTCTCACAAACCAGTACCTTGTCGTAGATGGAAAAGAGGCGGCTCTGATAGAGCCCGGAGGATTCTTCGTCTTCTCCCGCGTGCTGAGAAACATCTCATCAATAGTTCCAACAACACAGGTAAAGTACCTCATGTACTCCCATCAGGACCCAGACGTTGTGGCCGGACTAAACCTCTGGTTCGAGTACGCTCCCCTGGCGAAGCTCATCATCTCCGACCTCTGGGTCCGCTTCATACCCCACCTCGCGGTTTTAAGCTCCGGCAGGACAATCGGAATCCCGGATAAGGGGACGGATATCAAGCTCGGCGACTCTGTCATCAGGGCGATCCCGAGTCACTACCTCCACAGCCCCGGCAACTTCTCCTTCTACGATGAGAGAAGTGGAATTCTCTTCAGCTCCGACATTGGGGCCGCCGCATTTTCAGATGGGGAGTGGTACCTCTTCGTGGAAGACTTCAAAGACCACGTAAAGCACATGGAGGGCTTCCACAGAAGGTACATGAGCTCCACGAAGGCGCTGAGGGCGTGGGTGAGGTACGTTAGAAAGCTCAGACCAAAGGTCATAGCACCTCAGCACGGGGCCATCTTCGGGGATAAGCACGTCGGCGAGTTCCTCGACTGGCTGGAGAACCTTGAAGTCGGGATAGACGTCTTCGAAGGGGAGTTCTATGGGGAGTGAATCCCTAAAATCCTCTTCACCAGCCCAACAAGCTCCCACAGGTTTTCCACGTAGTAGTCGGCCACCTCAACCTTTCCAAAGCGCGTCACGTTGACAGTCCTTAAACCGGCCCTCTTTCCGGCCAAAACATCGTGAATGCTGTCGCCGACCATGATGGCCTCCTTCGGCTTCAGACTGAGGGCCTTCAGGGCCTTCTCTACGAGGTAGGGGCTCGGCTTGACCCCGTCGAGGTTGGAGTAGTCCTTTCCGATAACGACCTCAAAATAGCGGTCGAGGCCGAAGGCACTCAGAACCAGCCTCGTGTTCTCCTCGGTGGCGTTGCTAACCGCACCGAGCTTTAAGCTCAGCTTTCTGAGCTCTTTGAGCGCGTCCACATCGGGGAAGGGCCTTACCTTCCCAAGCCTGAGCATCTCCTTCCGGTATCTATGGTTGACCCCATCTATTATCTTCCACATCTCAACCGGGTCTATGCCAAGATTTTTAACGTACGTCCTCGGCAGTTCGCCGGTTACGGTCTTCCTGTAGGTCTCGTAGTCTATGAAAATCCCTGCCCTTTCAAGCTCGGGCTTCACCAGCTCCTCGAACCACTTCCTGTGGTCGTAGCCCTCGTAGTAAACGAGGGTCTCGTCAACGTCGAAGATGATACCACTCAGCATCGTCTCCCCTGTATAAGCCCACCGCCGGCTTTTTAGGGTTTGCGATTGGTCCATACAAAAGGCCTCCTGTACCGTGCCTTCGGTTTCCACTAATCTAACAGGAGTGGGTGTTGTTGTTACTATCAAAAACCTTAAATACCTCCGGGTTTGTTCAGGTATGCAGTAGGAGAGGGGCGGTTAAAATGGAGGACATAGAAGTGCTCAGGGAAAAACTGCTGGACGTCATAACTGCCGTTTCTGAGGTCTACATAGGAAACCCGGGGGTGATTAAGAAGGCGCTGGCTGCCTCGCTCGTGAACGGCAACGTCCTGTTCGAGGACCATCCCGGACTCGGAAAGACCCTCTTAGCGAAGGCCCTCGGAAGGGCTTTGGGCCTTGACTACGGGCGCGTCCAGTTCACTCCCGACCTGCTCCCGAGCGACATCCTCGGAACCAAGGTCTGGCGCCAGAACCTCGGGAGGTTCGAACTCGTGAGGGGGCCGATTTTCACGAACGTCCTCTTAGCGGACGAGATAAACCGCGCCCCGCCGAAGACCCAGGCCGCGCTCCTTGAGGCGATGGAGGAGAGGCAGGTAACTATAGAGGGCGAGACCCTAACCCTTGAGAGACCCTTTTTCGTCATGGCAACCCAGAACCCAATAGAGTACGAGGGGACGTATCCCCTTCCGGAGGCCCAGCTCGACCGCTTCGCCCTCAGGATGAGCGTGGGCTATCCAAAAAGCCTGGAAGATGAAATAGCCATCCTCAACGCGAGGCTCGGCTGGGGAAAGGACGACCCAACGGTTGATATGAAGCCCGTTATGGACAGGGAGACGTTCCTGAGGGCTCAGGAAATGGTTGAGACGGACATCTACGTGGACCCCTCGATAATCCGCTACATAGCTGAGCTCGTCAGAAACGCCAGGTCGGACAAGCGGGTTGAGGCCGGGCCGAGTCCCAGGGGCGCCTTAACGCTCCTCAAAATAAGCAAGGCCAACGCCATGCTCGAGGGAAGGGACTTCGTCGTGCCCGACGACGTTAAAGAGTACGCCTTCGAAGCCCTTGCCCACAGGATCGTCCTCAAGCCCGACTACAGCTTTGAGGGCGTCAGGGGGGAGCAGGTGGTGAGGGAGGCGTTGAGGAAGACGAAGGTCCCGAAAGGGGCTGAAGGGGAATGAAGAGGGAGCACGTGACTGCCATAACCCTCCTGCTCCTCCTGCTCATGGCCCTGGCCGTAAGTCACTTAGGGCCCGGCGGGGGACTTGGAAGGGTCGCGAAGGACATTGCGAGCGGCCCGGACAAGCAGCCCAAGGACTTTTACCTGGGGGATAAAGGGGACGGAGGGAGCCCTCCCTACAGTAACTTCACCTTCAGCCCTACGATGCTGAAAACCTACTGCCCCGTTGCCCTCCTCCCCCATGACCCAGGTTTGGTGTGCGCCAAAGTGCCCGCAAAGTCGGTCCCAATCCACTACGGGCAGGGCTATCAGCTGGTCGTCTGGTTCAGGGGCTTCTACAGCCTCGTGGTCTCAGAGGGACCGGCGGATCTTAAGGTGATAAGCGGCATCAACGGGAACGCCCCAATAAAAGCCGTAAAGCCGCTCCTGATCACGACCTACAACCGAAACACCTCGGTCGTATTCAGAGTTGAGAACTACGGCTACGGGAACGTTACCGTGCACTTCGGAATCCCCGGGAGGCTGAGGATTCTGAAGAAGACCACGACTTTCATCTACTACTCCTACGACTTCAAAGCAACGGAGGAGTACCGGCCGGGCTACTACCCATTCTTCGTCCTTTCCTCTAAGAACGGGCGCCATTACGCCCTCCTATCCTGGGTGGCCCTCCTGAGGAAGCCCAGGGTTGAGATAACCTCCTGGCCGAGCTCGGTGAAGGGAAACGGCGATATGAACGTCGAAATCACCGGCAGGGTCTACTTCGACAACGGCAGCCCCGCCCCTCCCGGCCAGGTGGTTCTAAAAGTTGCAAAGAGCAAGAACAGCACGGAGAAGGTCAGTATTGGAGCGGGACCTGTGAAAAACGGCACTTTCAAGGTGAGCGCGGTGATTCCAGCTGCAATGGCAGCGGGGAGGTATCAGCTCATAGCGTACTACAAGAGCACCATGGCCTATCCATCAAACAGCGACCCGGTGCTCGTTGTGAAGAGGATTCCGGTAATCAGCGTGGTGAACTCCACCACCTCCGGGGACTCAACTATCCTGAGGGTCAGGCTTCACTGGAGGGGAGTCGGAATCCCGGGGAACCTAACGGTCTTTGAAGGCGGAAAAGCGATTGAAAGGGTTCAAACGGATAGGAAGGGCTACGCCGTTATCAAGTTTGAGGGATCCAAGGGGAAGCTAACCCTGAAATACAGCGGGGACACCTACTACGAACCGGCAACGCTGACCGTAAGCCTTCCGGTTGCCCTCAGCCCCGGGAAGGCGAAAGGGACGGTTGAAGGGCGTGAAACAAAGGGCTCCTCCAAAAGGCTCCTCCTTTTAACGCTCCTCCCTGTGGGAGTCCTCGCGACCGCTTACGCGGTATCGAGGTTCAGGAGAAATGGAGAGATAGTGATGGATTCCAAGGAGCCCGAGCCGACAGCCGGGGAGGTGGAGGTTAAACTAAAGCCCCCCAGGAACGTCTTTATGCCCGGCGAATGCTTTGAGGTGTTGCTCAACGGGGAGCGGGTTCTGAAACTCGACGGGGAGTCCCTTGGAAGGGGGAAAACCTTCAGGCTCTGTCTCGACGAGGGCTTCCACAGGCTTTCAGTCGGAGAAAAGGAGGAGGTAGTGTGGGTGTGCGGGCCCAGAGAGGGCATACAGAGGCTCTACGAAACCTCCCTCATTCCGCTACTTCCAGGGGGGAGCTCCGGTGCCTGGAGCATGACGCCTTACGAAGTGCTGGGCCTCCTCAGGGATAGGGGCTTTCCAGAGGAGGCCCTGATGAGGGCGACGGAGCTCTTCATAAAGGCGCGCTACTCAAACCATACCGTTACAGAGGACGAGTTCCTGGAATTCGCCGCAATCGTTGAGGGTATCAGGGGTGAGAAAAGTGCGGGGAAGTGAACTTAAGCCAATCGCCATAGAGGCCGGAGGGGCGGCCCTCCTCATGCTGATGTTGGGCTTCGGCCCGGCTCTCGTTATCTCGGCCCTTCCCGGGATAATCCTCATAGCCGGCGCTTCAAAGGCACCCCGGCCGAGGGATCTGATCGTTAGGGGAGCTGGCTTCCTCCTGCTCGCTGCTGCGGTTCTTGCCTTCGGCGGCACCAGCTGGCTGTGGCGGGCCGGCCTCTTCACAGCCTTCTGGACTGCCGGGGTCTACTGGCTGGCATGGTACCTCAAAAGCCACGGCAACGATGCCCTTGAAAAAAACGCCCTCGGGGCCATCGCAATCGGAGCGCTCGTGGGGGCCCTCTACTTCTACCCCGACCGAGGAGCCACGTTCACTGTGGTGACCGAGCTCTTGGTCGTGGGCGCCCTGATCTCCATCGCCTACGCGATCTCAAGTTACGTATACTCCAAGCTCCACGATGAAATTCCCCTTGGCTCGGAGGGAATCGCCAAGAGCACTCCGAGGAAGGACTCCTATGCCGGGGAGCTTGAACGGGCCATAAAGGACTTCGTCGAGAGGGGCGACAAGGCGGCGCTGCTCGTTGAGATCCTTGAGAACAGACCCCTGAACTATCCAAAGTGGGTGGTAGTTGATGTCGTGAGGAAGATCGTGGAGCATGAGGACGACCTCGGCGGTGCCCTTACTCCCACGTGGCTCAGGGTGAAGTACGCCCGGCTCGCGAGGGAGAGGAGGAAGAGGCTCGTCTCCGAGGTTCTCCACTCACTGCGCATGAAGGGGGGCGGGGGAGTTGAACGTCCCTAAATACCTCCTCTTCCTCACCTTCGCTGGGTTCGTCATGGCCGTCGTCAGCGGGGTTCCCGGCTTCGCGTACGCGGCTTTAATACCCGGCACGACTCTGGCGCTCTCCTACCTCTTTGAGCCGCCGGCCGGCTTCTCCATTGAGAGGGAAATCGACGGGGACTCCACGAGCATAGGAAGAACCCTGACGGTAAGGGTTCGGCTTAGGGCCAGGAGGGGAAGCGGTGTGGTGGTAGCCAGGGATCACGTCTCTCCGGGTCTTGAAATCATAGAGGGAAGCAACAGGAGGGTCTTCCTCAAGCCCCCAGGGAAGGAGCTCGCCGTGGAGTACACCTACAAACTCAGGGGAACGAAGAGGGGCCGTCACACCGTCTCCCCCGTTGAGGTCGAGGGGCACTCCCTCCTGAGGAACATGCAGCCGTCCTATGCGGTTTTTGGGAGGACAGAGGTTGTTAGGGTCGCACCTAAGATAAGGAACGTTCCGAGGGTGTTCGTGAGCAGGCTGTTCTCGAAGATAACCGCGGGGGAGCCCGGGTACTCCCACATCGGGAATCCCTCCACGGACTTCAAGGAGATAAGGGATTACAGACCAGGGGATCCCCTAAGGGCGGTTAACTGGAAGGCAACCGCCAGAACTGGGAGGGCGCTGGTAAACGAGTACGAACCCGAGGGGAGAACCACGGCCATGCTGTTCATAGACGCAACCAGCACAATGAGCGCGGGGGGAAAGGGGAGCACTGCGATAGAGAACGCAGTTGGGCTGGCCATCTCCCTCGTGAGGGCTCTCCTCAGGATCAACTTGCGGGTGGGGCTCTACGTTATCGGCCCCGGAAAGTTCGAGACGCCCCGCTCCGGTGCGGCCGCCATGGAGAACTTTTCGAGGCTTTTGGCATCGGTGGGTGTATCGGGGAGGGAGGAAAGCCTCAACGGGGCCGTGGAGAAGGTCAAAAAGGCCCTTATGGGAAAAGAGCCCGTCACAATCCTGATAACCAACCTGACGCCCTCGAACCTTTACGAAGCTAAGGAGGCTGTAAAGATGATGAAAAGGATCTCCGGCAGGAACAAGGCCGTCGTCGTCGATCTAAACCCCTACTGGACTATAAGCGATGAGCTCGGGAGCCTCGCACACTACCAAAAGCTCAGGTTCGGGGAGGAGCTCGCCACCGAGATCGTGCACTGGGACGTCTCAAGAGAGCCCGAGGGGGTTGTACTGAAAAAGATCTTGGGGGCGATGAATGGTGTTAGACATGGAAGGCGCTAAAAGCTGGACGCTCGCCTCGATCGGGGCGCTTTCATCGTGGTCTCTTGCCCAATCGAGCATTGGGGCTGCCCTTCACAGAGACATCATCCTCTGGACCGGTCTGAGCATCGACCCCCTTTTAATCCTCCTTCCGGTGATAACCGGCGCATCCCTCCTACTGGCCCAGGAGAAGGGGGCCATCAAGACCGCCGCCCTCTTAGGCTTCCTCTACTTCCTGCCCACAGTAGGAGGCGTTAAGATCTGGGAGGTCCCGGCTTACACCATCACGTCCTCCCTCCTCTTCCTTGCCCTTACCCTCTTCATCTACATGGAGGAAACATCCCGCGAAGCCAAGCGGCTTGAGAAAGCGGGTTTTGAGCCGGATGAACTCTCGGAGGTTTTCCTCTGGAACCTCAAGACCTCCTCCGCCTTCGTGGTCCTCGGCTTCCTAATGGCCCTCGCCCTCCAGCTACGCAGCGGCTTTGGAACTTCCTCCTACGGCCCCCTCCCTCTCCTCTCCCTTCCCCTGCTGGCCGTCCTTTTGGGGGCGTTCGTGGCCTTCCACGGAAGGAGAAGTGAGGGGGAGGCGAGGAAGCTCAGGAAAGTCGCGAAGGTCTACATGGTCGCCGGGGATACTTTCGAGGTTTCAAAAAAGGAGATAACCATGGACTCGACGTTCCTGCTCCTCGAAGGCGGAAGCCCTGTGGCCAGAACCGTGTTCCTGGAGCTGGACGAAGGGGCCCCGGACAGCATCACCCTGAGGTCCCCCTGGGATCTCAAGACCCTCTGGAAGGTTTATGAGTACGAGGACGGCGATACGAAGTACGTTCTGCTCTCCCAAAGGTAGCTTAAGTCCCTTGCTCCCAGCTCTCTAAGTAGCGCCTCTGCTCCTCCGTGAGCTCCTCAATCCTTATCCCCATCGAGGCGAGCTTTATCCTCGCCACCATCTCGTCTATCCCCCTCGGGAGGACGTAGACCCTGGGTTCGAGCTTTCCGCGGTTCTCCTTGATGTATTCCGCTGCCTTCGCCTGGAGGGAGAAGCTCATGTCCATTATCTCGGCCGGATGGCCGTCTGCGGCCGCGAGGTTTACAAGCCTCCCGTCAGCAAGGAGGTAGAGCCTCCTCCCGTCCCTGAGCCTGTACTCCCTTATGTTGGGCCTGACCTCGTTTACCTCCACTGAGAGGGCTTCGAGATCCGGTTTGCTTATCTCGACGTCGAAGTGTCCGGCGTTCGCCAAAATGACCCCATCCTTCATCAGCTCGAAGTGCTCTCCGCGGATGCAGTTGATGTCCCCAGTCGAGGTGATGAAGATGTCGCCGACCTTGGCAGCGCTCTTCATGTCCATAACGAGGAAGCCGTCCATCCTTGCCTCCAAAGCCCTAATCGGGTCCACCTCGACGACTACAACAGTCGCGCCGAGGCCCTTAGCGCGCATCGCTATCCCCCTGCCGCACCATCCGTAGCCGACGACAACGACGTTCTTGCCCGCGACGAGCAGATTGGTCGTCCTTATTATGCCGTCCCACGTTGACTGGCCTGTTCCGTAGCGGTTGTCGAAGAGGTATTTGGTGTAGCTGTCGTTCACCGCTATGATGGGGAACTTTAAAACCCCGTCGCGCTCCATGGCGCGGAGCCTTATGACGCCGGTCGTCGTCTCCTCGCTCGCGCCCCAGATCTCGGGAACGAGCTCCTCCATCTCGCGATGAACTGTGCTTATCATGTCCGCACCGTCGTCTATGATTATGTTAGGCCGTACGTCCAAAGCCCTGTGCATGTTCTCGTAGTACTCCTCCCTGCTCTCCCCCCTGATGGCGTAGACCCTGACGCCGGCCTTCGCGAGGGCCGCGACGACATCATCTTGGGTCGAGAGAGGGTTGCTGGCGGCGGCTGAAACCTCTGCACCCCCCGCCTTGAGGGTCAGAAGCAGAAAAGCCGTCTTCATCTCTAAGTGAAGCGTCGCCGCAATTCTAACGCCTTTGAAGGGCTTCTTTCCCTCGAAGTCCCTCCTTATGCTCTGAAGAACAGGCATAAAGCGCGAGACCCAGTCTATCTTCCTCTCACCGCTCGGCGCGAGGCTCATGTCCTTAACACAGTAGTCCTTAGTGCAGTCCATACAACCACCGGGGGGATTTCTCAACGTCCTTTAAAAAGCTCTCCGAAGTTCTGGTGGTTGCTTCGATTAGCGTGCAGAACCCCGGGGCAAACCTTAACTCCCCTTCCGCATACTTCCCCCGATGCCTATGCTGGGAGGAGTCTTAGTTCCCCACGTCACGCCCTTTGATAGGAATGAGGAGATAGACGAGCCAACTCTCAGAGAACTCGTGAACCACTTTATCAACGCAGGTCTAAACGGCCTCGTTTCCCTCGGGAGCAACGGGGAGTCCCCTTACCTGAGCTTTGAAGAGAAGCTCAAGGTCGTTGAGACGACTTTGGACGAGGCGAACGGGAGGGTTCCAGTTGTTGCTGGGGCCACCGAAAACTCAACGAGGGGGGCTCTGAGGCTCGGAAGAGCGCTCCTCGACCTCGGAGCCGATGCCCTTCTAATCGGCCCGCCCTACTACTTCAAGCCTTCCAGCAAAGAGCTCTTCGCCCATTATTCAACCTTAGCTGAGGGGCTCGATGGAAAAATCTTCCTCTACAACGTCCCCAAGTTCACGGGAACAAACATACCCCTCGACGTCATAGAGCGCTTAGCGGAGGAGCATTCTAACGTGATTGGCATAAAGGACTCGAGCGGGAGCATGGGGAGGATAACCGAGCTGGCGAGACGACTTGGAGATAGATTCACCGTCCTCGCTGGAACCGCCGACGTCATGTATCCTTCGTGGGTGATTGGTGCTCATGGGGCCGTCATAGCGGTTGCCAACGTCGTCCCCGAGCTCTGCGCCGAGCTCTGGAGGGCATTCATGGAAGGAAACCACCAAAAAGCCAGAGAACTTCAGCTCCGCCTCAACCTGATAAACGAGGTTGTCGTGAAGAGATACAACCAGATAAGCGCGGTAAAGGCCGCGATGGCGATGAGGGGAATCAAAGCCGGAAAGCCCAGGCTCCCCTCTCTGCCCCTCGATGAGGAGGCACTCGGGGATATAAAAAGCGCCCTCAGGGAGGCTGGGGTTCTAAATTCCGTTTAAAGAGCTGAAAACGAAAAAGAAAAAACAAAATCAGCGCCGCCTGTAAAGGTAAGCGGCGATGAGCATCAGTAGGACCCCAAGGAGGGCGTAGTAGGGCCAGTTTACCCCTCCCGCGGTTCCCGGGCCTGTTGGGGGTTCGGTTGTGCTCGTCCCCTGGGTTTCCGTCGGACTTGGCGTGGTCGTTGTTTCGGTCGTCCCGTTTGTTCCAGGCGGGCGAGTGGAGCTTCTCTTTGCCACGGCGAAGAGTGAAAGCCCCGGAACGCTGACTTTGTAGTAAACGTATCTCAGGTCTTCTCCCTCCATTAAAGGCTTGAACTCCCCCCATTCTCCTGAGTAGCGGAGCAAGAGAACCTCTTCCGGGCTCACGTTGTTCTCCTTAAGCCATTCTTTTGAAACGCGGAAGCGCAGGGTTACATTTTTTATCGACCAGTTTGCCGGATGGCTGACGTTGAAGAGGGCGTAGACGATGTAGCCCTCAATCTTTCCGGGCTTCTCGTAGACGGCCAGCATGCCTTCAACCGGACCCACCGGGAGGAAGTAGACGCGGTAGAGGTCTGTGCTTGTGATGACCCTTATCCACCCGTTGCCCTCACTGGAGACGATTTCTCCGCTCGCCTTCCTCTTAACAACGGGCCTTGGAAGCAGCCTGACGCTGAGGCTCTTTTCCACGCTGGTGTTGCCGTAGGGGCACCTCACGGTAAGGGTGTAGTTTCCGGGCTTTAGGCCTTCGGTCCCAACGATCAGACCGCTCCCGCTGAGGTTTGCCAAAGACCACTCGACCGGGCAGGGTCTTGAGGTTCTGACCGAGATCGCACCGCCAGCGTAGAGCGCTGTGGGGTTCACGGTTATCTCCGGTGGCTCGGACGTCCCGTTTTCAGAGCTTATGACCACGAGGTCCCCGTCCTTCGTCCGTCCAGTCAGGGTCTTGACATTGCCCCCCACCGAGGTCTGAACCTTTGATGGGTCGATGCCGAAGGCCGGCTTGAGCTCGACCGCGCCCCTGTAGTGGCCCTTCCGGACTATGGTCGCGTTCGTGAGGAGCCTCCCGACGTTCATGCTGATCCCTATCTCCCTGTCCTCGGGCAGTGCCGCGAGCTCGCCGGCGGCCGTGATAAAGATGGTGCCGTTCTCTATCTCCGAGCTGAAGGAGTCTATTTTCGCCATGTACGAGGCTATAAAGGCCCTCGCGAATCTCTCGTTTCTGAAGAGGGCGAAGACCATCGAGGCGTTCCTCGGGTCGGGCCTTATCTCCATCCTCAGGCTTCCTTCGATGGTTCCGTTGCCGTGGCCGCTTATTTCGAGCTTCATCCTCTCAAAGGTGCCGTTGAAGAGCGGCCCCACCTTTGTCGCGGGCGTTGGAACTACGTATTCGGCCCTGTAGACGTCCGGTTCCCCAAAGGTCATGCTCACGTTGCCCCAGCCGTCCAGGCTCCCGCTCTCGCCGCCGAGGATTATCGCGGTGTCCATCTTCTTTGCCTCTACCGTGTAGTTGGCAGGGGGATCGAGTACCTGAATGCTAAGCGGGGTGGGCTGGGTGAGGACGGCATAGACGTTGTAGAATGCCCACTCTCCCATCTTCTCGAAGGTGTCTAAAGCCGCGGCTATGCTCTTCCCACTCTTCTTCAGGGCCTTCTCCTGTTCCTCGGGATCGAGCTCCTGGAAGGACTTCTGCTTCTTTATCTGCTCCTTCAGGTACTTGACGAGCTGCTTCTTCACCTGCTTCTTAATCTCGTCGAGGCCGGCGTTGACTTCGTCCTGCGCGCTTGGGCCGCCGTTCTGGGCCGTCTTCACCGCCTTGTATATCTCGTTGGCCACGTCGTTGTCGGCCACCTCAAGGACGGTCTCTAAGAGGAGTATCTGCAGGTCGTCGTCTGTGGCTATCGCCTTTGCGAGCTTTGTAAGGACGGCTATTTTTGCGTCCATTGGGATGTCCGAGAAGTGCGTGAGGTTGTAGTAGTAGCCCTTAGTCATCCCATACTCCTTCTCCCACCTCGCGAAGTCGTCGAGGGTGAGGGGCACTACGGTGGTGTTGTCGTTGAGGAGCATGCTGTTCACCTGCGGGGCGGAGCTGCTCTTCGAGTACTCCTCTATCGTTTTGTCGTCCGGGAAGTCGAGGTTCTCGACGATGTTGGTTATCTTGAGCGATGCCTTGACTATGCCCATCACTATGGCCTCCAGCGGGACATCTATGTCGTTGACCTTGAGCGCTCCCTCGGCCCCTATGGCAACCAGCTGAAGCTCGTTGAAGAGGAGCGAGTACTCGACGCCAACGGTGACGCGGTAGTGCGGTATCACCGTCCCAGGTTCCCTGCTGTGGTCGGCTATCGCCCTGAACTCGAAGCCGGGCGGGATACTGTGGTACCAGACGTAGCCCTCCGGGCTCATGTCGTAGTCGCCTTCGGCGTAGTAGCTGTAGTAGACGTTGTCGTTCGTGTTCTTGAGCCTCAGGTAGGTCTTGTTCCCGTTTATGCCCAGGACGTCTACCTGAACGGGGCCGACCATCTCGGTGAAGGGAACGAAGGTCTTGTTGAGGGCTTTCACCGGCGTTTTCTTGTAGTTTATCGGGAAGGTGGTGTAGTAGCCGCCGTAGGGCTGGCCGTTTTCAACGGGGCGGTAGATCACGTAGACCGTGTTCAGGTACGAGCCCGAGAAGTTCACCGGCGGTACGAACCTCGGCGGGTCGTCGAACCACCAGGGCATCCACGCCCCGTAGACCCATCTCTTCTCCCCCGGCCTCGTGAGCCTCGTCAGGTTCTTCGACCAGACGTCGGCCATGAACGTAGCATCGCTTCCCCCAAGTAGTGTCACGGAGTTCTGCTTGAGTATCTTGTTATTGTAGTATGGGTCCGGCTCGGGGATGCAGTCGCGGACGTTCAGGCTCTTCAGGTAAACCGCTTCGTCACCGACGTTCTTTATTACGAGGTTGAAGTGGTGGCTCTCGGCCGCTTCGAGGTTTCCGTCACCGTCGCCGTCGTAGGTGTAGCTGTTGAGCCCGTAGTTCTTGACGTGGCATTTGTTCCTGTTGTGCTGGCACCACGAGCGCGGGTACACCGTAGCGTCGTAGCTCACAATCTTGAAGACGGGCCCGAGGTCGAAGCTTATCTCGGTTCTCTTCTCGTCCCTCAGAACCCCGTCCGTGTCGTAAACCCTTATGCGCATCGGTATCCTGTGGTTCGCGGGCAACTCGTCGGGCATGGGGTCCCACTTCATCTTCAGCGGATCGTAGACCGTTATCGGGATCAGGGCGTGGAACTTTCCGCTCATCCCGGCCGGGACGGCAACGAGCATGCTCACCCTCCCGGTGTGCCTCTCGATGTAGCCCGGCAGGACGAGCTCTATCTTTACCACGCCCATCAGGTCGCCGGTGTTCCTGAGAGTTACAGTGACGTTGGCGAAGCGCTCGTCGTAGGGCATCGCCGTTCCGTAGTAGTTGGGGTCGCGCCTGTAAACGTAGACCGCCGTCGGGTGGCTCACAGAGAAGTCCTCTATCTTCACCTCCGCGTTCCCGAAGTAGACCCTCTTCACCGCGCTGACCTTCGTCCCCTCCGCGTTCTGGGCAGTGAACCTGAAGAAGCCGACGCCGGTGAGGTTTTCTGCAACCGTGTCGAAGGTTATGAAGTCGCCGTATTCGTAGGTGCCCGGCGTGGCGCTCCCAATGAGCTTTTCCGTTCCGTTGTAGACCAGCGTGTAGTTTACTTTAACTATCGGGCTCTTCGAGCGGGCGCTCCCGGCGAGCGTTACGACTCCCTTCACGACTCCCTCCTCCGACGGGTAAACCGCAAGGAATGCACCGAGAAGGCTCGAACCCCAGTCGGAGCCAGTTTCAACGGTGTTTCCTGGGCTTAGGCTCCCGATGTCGCAGAGGATGTCGTAGTTCTCGCTCTCCCCTCCGCTTGCCGTGTACATAACCCCGCTCGGGTGGTTCTCCACCTTCACCGGCACGTGCCCGCCCCAGTCAGTGTTCTCCATGCTCATCGGGCTCGGGTTCCAGATCACGTGGATTCCCCTCGCGTTGATGAAGGAGTTGTTCTCCATCGCCACAGAGGCGCTGCCGTTGAAGAGTATCCCGACTCCGTTGTCCTGTATGAGGTTGTTCGAGAGCATCACCCGCTCCCCGTCGCCGTAGAGGAAGGAAACCCCCGTTCCGCCGCCGGTTATCGTGTTGTGGTCTACGTAAAGAACTCCACCGCCGTAGGCGTTGATCTCTATCCCGGCACCGTTTCCGGCGATGAGGTTGTTGTGGACGCTGCCGTTCGCTTTGTCGAGCACCATGCCCCTTCCGTTCCTCATGAAGTAGTTCTCCCTCACTTCGACTGTCGAGTTGTATACCCAGAGCCCGATCCCGTTGTTATCTATGGAGCTCGAATACACCTCTAAAGAACCGCTTGAACCCATCGGGTTGAGGTGCGTTCCCTCGCCGAAGCCCTCTATGGAGCTTTCGTTTATGATGATGCTGAAGATGCCATCGGCCCATATTCCACGCCCTTTTCCGTCCCCTGTGATGTTGCTCCTCATGACTTCGAGCCCGCCGCTGGCCTTAACGCTCCCGTGAACAGCTGAGTCGCTTATCCTGACCCTTGAGTAAGCGCTGAAGCTCACGTTCCCATTTATCCTGTCCCTCGCGATGATGAGCCTCGCGGAGCCCCCGCTGACCCTGCCGTTCACGACGCTGTCAGTAAGACCGGCCATCCCCTCAACGACTACGAGGGTGGCCTTGAAAGCCCCGAGGTTGAGGTAGGGGTAGCGGTTCGGGCTTCTCACGTGCACCGCTATGACGTTCTCGCCGGGCCTCAAATAGCCGGCTACGTCAACAAGCTCCATTAGCGGGTGGGCGGTTATTCCCCCGCCGCCCCAGCCGTAGGTAAAGGAGAGCTGGGCCTCGTGGTCGAGCCTATCGACCACCTTCCTGCCGTTGACGTATATCTCGACGCCGCTTACCGCGTAGTAGTTCAGCCACGCCTGGACGGGAAGCCTCTCAAGGGTCACAACCTTCTTGAGGTAGAGGTCTGTGAACTGGCCAACCTCAGTTCCAGTGGTAAAGTGGGACTTGTAGGAGTCCGCGTAGAAGGGCTCCTCTCCACTACTCATCCCCTCCCCGGAAGCAGTGTAAATCCAGTCCTCTGGCGGCTCCCCCGTTGAGTAGAACCACGTTGAGTCGTTGCCTATCAGCTCCTCAAGGATTTCTGTGTTCCTCCTGCTCCACCCCAGGGTAGTGCTGAGGCCGAGACCGCCTCCGTTCACCAGGCAGCCCCTTATAAGAGCATCCGGGGAGATCGTCCCCACGTGGCTGTTTTCGAGCTTTGAGTTCAGGATTGTAATGCTGGAGTTGGCCAGGCCCTCCACGGTAACGTTCCCGAGCACGCTCGCGTCCCTGTCGGCCGGGCTCGTTGCCGGGATCCCATCTGTGTCCTCAACCCGGAGCGTCCCGTTGGCGCGAACCTCTATCCTGCCCTTTTCGACGGTGTAGCCCTTTAAGAGCAGCTCTCCATTAACGTAGGCGTAGAAGTCGCCAGCCTTTCCATCGGTCACGGTGGCCCTCTTTCCGCTCCCCACGTGGAGGATGAAGTAGGTCGGGTAGGGCGAAACGCTCCCGCTAACGTTGGTGTCCCAGATCTCTATCCCGCCGACGTTTCTCGCTATGAAGGCGTACCTGCTGCCGCTGACGACCGAATCCGCCAGGAAGAACCATCCCCCACCTAGATCGAGGTCGAAGTTCCTCTCGCCGTTGGAATAAACTGCCGAGTTCTCCAGCCTCATCCCACCGCCCCTCACGCAGACGCCGATCCCGTTGTGTCTGACGGTAAGGTTCATGAGCGTCTGCTGGCTGTACTGCCCGGACGTCTCCTCAAGGTAAAGCCCGCAGTAGCGGTTGTTCTCTACGAGCAGGTTCTTCACGTTCCACGTCATACCGAGGAAAGTGCCGGCGAAGCTCAGTCCCCTCTCGTTGTTCCTGAAGGTGCTGTTGACGATGCTTAGAGTTCCAGGCGAGTTCCAGTAGGGCCTGATGTATTCGAGCCCTTTCCCGCCGTGGAAGACGCTTCCGCTCACGCTGAGACTTCCGCTCGCGATAACGCCACCTTCAACGTCGCTTTCCTCGATCGAGACCGCTGAGGAGCTGAAGTTGAAGTTTCCCACGAGGTGAGAGCCGGTGAAGGAAGCGGTTCCGCCGAAGGCTCCCCCGCTGAAGCCCCTCAGCTCCGAATCCTGAATCTGGAGCGTTCCTCCGCTTCCGAAGAGATCGAGGGAGCTGCCGTCTATCAGCGACCCTTCGAGGGCATTCAGCGTCCCGTTTACCTCGACCTTTCCACCGAGGACGTGGATCTTACAGCCTCTCAGCTTCAGGGAGCCGCTCCCCGTGACCAGGAGGCTCCCGTTTACGGTGTATTCCTTGCCAGCACAGGCCTGGGTGCCGTTGACGACCCAGTCTCCCCTGACCGGCGGCCCTTCAACGGCGATCCTGAAGGTTTCCACTGTTGCAGCCCCGCAGCTGTCTACTGCCTTGATCCTCACTACGTTGGTCGTGTAGGGAACCAAGCTCCCGGAGATGTCCATGCCGCTTTCGTACCTCACGTAGGGGCCGCCGTTGATGGAGATGTAAACGCCTTCGAGGTTTCCGTTGGGGTCTTCAACGTTCACAACTGGAACGAGGGCCTCACCCGGCCGGACTTCTTCCCTCAGCTCTACCTTGAGCCGCGGCCTCTCGTTCCCCGAGCATACCCTGAAGGCCGTCTCGGCGCTCAGGCTTCCTCCACAGGGCCCCTTAGCGATCAAAAGGACGTCCAGTGGTTCTCCTTTCTCCCCTACCTTCTTCAGCTCTTTAATGAAGGGCCTCAGGTCGAGGAGGTAGCTTCCTCTGAGGCTCAGCTTATCGCCGTCCCATGAGTACGTCACGTTGGGGAAGATCCCGGCGTCGTAGCCGATGGCCTCTATGACGAGCTCGTAGCCCACCGGCGGCGCGTTCGTGTTCATCGTAAAGTTAATGGGCATGAGCAGGCTCATGACGTTGCCCTCCGGCTCGGGTGAGGTTATCTCAAGGGCACAGCCCTCAAAGCAGGGCCACGCCACCGTTACTTGCCTCTCCTCCAAGATCCTCCAGTGACCGTAGCCGTCGGATACGATGGCGCTGAAGCTGTGGTTCCCGTTCAGATGGCCGGAGAAGGTTTTTCCGCAGGTGTAGATGAGCTTCGAGTGTTTCTTACCCCTCTCGTCTAAGTACGTTATCCACTCCTCTTTGACTTTGGCAGGGTAGGCCACCCCGTCCCATACTATCCTGCACGACCCCAGTTCCTCCTCGGATGAGACTCTCACAGTGATGCTGCCCGTGTTCGCTGGGAGCACCGTTCCGTTCTCCGGGGTGGGCCGGGAGTAGTGGGCCGAACTCAGACTCGGATAGGGTACGCTGACGAGCTTCCAAGTGGCGCTCCCCCTGTTCCCGTACCTGTCAACCGGGACCACCGAGATGTTGTAGGTCTTCCCTGGGCTGAGATAGGCTACGTACGAGCCAACGCTTCCCGGTTCACCCGTGAAGTTCCCGATGACGGTGCCGTTTATCCACAGCTCGGTGTGGTTGAAGTCGTCGTCGGTG
This sequence comes from Thermococcus sp., assembly GCF_026991495.1. GTDB lineage: Archaea > Methanobacteriota_B > Thermococci > Thermococcales > Thermococcaceae > Thermococcus. Next base: position 37,671 of record NZ_JALXBJ010000055.1, read on the forward strand.
GGGTTTATCCACCATAACTCGGCCCCACCTGAGAAGACGTTGGCCCCGAACTGGGTGATCTCAGCTGGCGGCGTCGTGTCCTCGATGGTTAGGAAGAAGTAGCTGGAGTAGCCCCAGTTGCCGAGCGAATCGGAGACGACGATATAGTAGATCACGTAGCCAACCTCGCTGGTGTTGAACTCGATGAAGAACGGCCTTCCGTTTCCGTAACTTCCGGCACTCAGCCGGTACCAGCCCTCCTGGGGCGTGTTGGCATCGGGGTTGAAGTCGACTTCATACCATCCAGGATGCTCTTCGGTTACGTTGAGGAGAACGCCTGCAACGCGCCCTCTCTCGGCCTTAGCGTACACTAACTCCCCCCTTCTGGACGTTACAGTGAGGTTCACGAGGCTTTCCTTGACGGAGGGAGGCGTGGAATCAATCTCTATGACACGGGGCTCGCTTGCGCCAGTGTTCCCAGCTTTATCCGTCCCGTAGGCCCTGAACGAATGCCTGCCGTCTGAGCTCGCGAGGATGTTGATCTGCCAGTGCGTTCCCTCTCCCATCATCGTGTGGTTCTGTCCATCAAATTCGAGCACGGCAGTTGAGAGGTTCTCGTTTGAATTCACCGCGATCCACAGCCATCTGAACCCCACCAGGGAACCGTTCTCCGGGGTCGGCGGGACGAAGCTCAGGAGAGGCGGCCTGCTGTCGACTGTGAAGTCCCTAACTTCCGTGAGCCCCGTGTTTCCAGCCTTGTCCCTAACCTCCGCGTAAAATGCGTGCTCCCCGTCCGCTACCGTTAAGGTTATGGCCCAGTAGGAGTTGTGCTTCGTCATTGGGTAGCCGATCCCGTCCAGGTAGAGAGTCGCCGCGGAGAGCTCTTCGTTAGCCCCCAATCTGAACTTCACCTGGCTGGAGCTGGTTGTGGATCCGTTCTCCGGCGTTGGTGTGATGAAGATGGCCTCTGGGGGCGTTGTATCAACTGTGAGGATCAGCCAGCCGCTCGCTCCCATGTTGCCGACGGTATCCGTCCCGTACACCCTGATGCGGTGCCTCCCATCCGGGAGCGTAAGGGCGAGATACCAGCTCCTCCCCATTCCCCTCATGGTGTGGTTCACACCGTCAAGCTCCAGAACGGCCTCCTCTAAGTCTTCGTCGGCTGCAATGCTTACCACAACGCTGTGGGTGTTCAAAAGGGAGCCGTTGCGGGGTGTTGGCGAGATAAACTCTATTGAAGGCGCGGTGGTGTCCACGGTGAAGCTCCTCCTCTCGCTCGTCCCGTCGTTTCCAGCGAAGTCCGTCCCGATGACGTAGAACTCGTGGTGCCCGTCAGCAACCTGCAGCGTTACGCTCCACGCTTCACCGGATCCCGCCATGGGATGCTCTTCTCCGTCGAGCACGAGCACCGCGGCTCTCAAGGGTTCGCTGGAGGATATGGAGAAGGTAACACTGCTCCGGTTGAGGACTGAGCCCCCCTCGGGCGTCGGTTCAACGAGGTCAATAACCGGGGGCACCGTGTCCACGGTAAAGCTCCTCATCTCGCTCTTCCCTAAGTTGCCGGCCCTGTCATAGCCGTAGACTCTGAACTCGTGTTCGCCGTCGGAGACGTTGAGTGTGAGGCTCCAGTCCCTCCCCCCTCCTATCATCGGGACCTCCCTTCCATCGATCTCAAGAACCGCCGAGGTCAGGTTCTCGCTTGACGACACGTTTACCGTGATCGTGGGGGTTCCCAGCAGGGAGCCGTTCTCTGGTGTTGGTGGAACGAAAGCCAGCGCTGGGGGAGTAGTATCAACCGTGAAGGTTCTCTCCTTCGTGCGGTTGGAGTTCCCCGCTAAGTCGTGGAAGGTAGCTTGGAAGCTGTGCTCTCCCTCGGGGAGGTTTAGCTCCAGCGTCCACTCAGTTCCCTCCCCGGACATCGGATGGGCCCGACCGTCAAGGTAGAGCGTCGCATCGGCCAGCTCCTCATCCGAGAGCAGCTTGAAGGTCACCACATCATTCCCAGTGACGTTTCCATCGGTGGGTGTCGGCGCCTCGAACCGCGCCCTTGGAGGGACTGTGTCGATGGTGAAGGTTCTTTCCTCACCGCCGCCCCAGTTCCCAGCCATGTCCTCCCCATAGACCACAAAGGTATGGGCTCCATCTGTGAGAGTACACTCATATTCCCACTCCCTTCCAGAACCGCTCATCGTGAAGTTCCTTCCGTCCAGTTCAAGAATCACCTGCCTGAGGTTTTCGCTCGCCGTAACGTTGATGATGACCCTCGAAGAGTTGATGTATGATCCGTTCTCGGGTGTCGGCGGGAGGAACCACAGCCCCGGCGGTGTCGTGTCGGCCTTCTCGACCTTCATCAGCCACCAGCGGCCCACTTCCCCGTTCCCGTTGCTCGCGGTAACGCTCACGTTCCAGAGGCCGGGTATAAGGCTTGAGTTGGTGTAGGTTGAGGAATCTCCCTCATCTTCCATGACAACGCTCCCGTTGATGAACCAAGTGACGTTCGCTCTCTGGTTCAGAGTTACCGAGAAGACTGCGCTCTCGTTGTCGAGGAGGGCGACTTCCCCGGCTTCCGGCGAGAAGGAAACTATCCTCAGCCTCTCCTCGACCCTGAAGCAGAGCTTTTCTGTTTCGTTCTCGTTCCCGAAGGTGTCGTTGGCGACTATGTACCAGCAGAAGGTTTTCCCCGCCATGTCCTCATTGGTGTTTATCGTCCAGTTGCTCCAACCGCCCACGATTTCCAATGGTGTTTTCTCCCAGACAAAGCTCCCATCGATGAATGTTGTGTTGCTCCAGAGGAGAGTATCTCCCGGATGAGAGTCGCTCCAGCGGGCGAAGACGTCCACGTTTTCACCCTCAAGAACCTCGCTGGAGCTCTGACCGGCGTTGAGCAAAACCGGTGGCGTTGCATCAACCTCAACGGTTCTCACTTCCGTTTTGTTGACAACGCCGTCAGCGGAGCCGTAGGCCCTGAAGGTGTAGGCTCCATCGCCGAGGTCAGCCATCACCGCCCACCAGTTCCTCCCGGAGCCGTTCATCGTGTAGTTGACCCCGTTCCACTCAAGGATCGCGTTGTCGAGGTCTCTCGATGAGGTGACGTTTACGGTAACCCTCCTCACGTTGAGCTTCGTCCCGTCCTCAGGCGTCGGTTCCGTGAAGCCTATGCTGAACCCCTGCCCCGGATAGACGTACCACGTCCACGAGACTCTGTCGCTCCCGTTTTCATTCTCAATAATCGCCGTTACGCTGTACTCTCCCTCTTGAGCCGTTGAGTTCGTGTAGCTCGACGTGAGGACGTTCTCCTCCCGGTAAACCTCGCTCTCGCCGACGTACCATGTGACGTTCACAACCTGATTAACGGTCAAGGTGAAGGTTACTGAATCCCCAACGTAGCTCTCAACGGGGCTCTCAGGAGAATACGAGGTTATCTCCGGTGGCGAGTAGACCTTGAAACAGTGGCTCGGCGTTTGGTTCGTGTTTCCGAGTTCGTCGATGGCAACGATGTACCAGCAGTAGAGGCCGGGCTCGTCCATGCTTATCGAGAAGTTGCTCCAGCCCTCGGTTCCCTCAAAGAAGGCCTCGTCCATTTCCTCCCACGAGCCGGTGACGTTCGAGTAGAGCTCCGCCTTCATCAGGTGCGGGTCGCTCCAGAGGGTGTAAATTTGAACGCTCCCACCCGGCGGGATTCCGTCCGGGTTTTGGCCGACGTTTGAGTAGGCCGGTCCTTTTGTGTCAACCTCGAAGGTTCTCTCCCCGCTCTTTCCAGCGTTTCCTGCCAAATCCCGCCCGTAGGCCCTGAAGGCGTGGCTTCCGTCGGGAACGTCAGTCTCGTAGCTCCAGCTCCTTCCGGAACCGGCCATCGTGTGGTTTACCCCGTCAAGCTCAAGGGTCGCGGAGCTGAGGTTCTCGTTTGAGACGAGATAAAAGACCACGTGCGAGTAGTCAATCAGGGAGCCGTTTTCGGGCGTGGGGCTGACGAAGGAGAGCGAAGGCGGCGTCGTGTCAACTTCCACCTGGGCGAGCGGCGCAACGATGCCCGACCGAGTGATGTTCGCGCCAACGAGATTGTTCCCGGTGTCCAACGACTGACCTCCAGTGCCGTCGAGCGTCCAGCCCTCCTCAAAAAGCCACACCCGGAGCGTGTCCTCCTGAAGGCTTCCAAGTTCATCGTCGTCGTAGTGAAAGGTTAGATAAACCCACGAGTCCATCGAGACGTCGAGGTACTCACCGAGCGCTCCATAGCCCTCCGGCGGTGCGGGCTTCTCCCCCGGGGAAACGCCTCTGAGCATGCAGTTTCCCGGACAGACTACATCGGTGAGGACTCCGTTTATCAAGTTCGAGCTCAGCGAGCCGTTGAACTCATCAACGACGCTTATGGCCCATGCGTTTTCCTCGGAGAGGTTAGTGCTGAGGGTGTTGTCGTATATCGAGGAATCCCCCGCTGTGTAGAGGTAGAGCGCATAACCCTCATCCTCGCCGATTCCCGAGATGGCCACGTCGTTGTCGTGGAGGGAGGATGAGGCCTCGAATACCAGTATCCCGTCCGCGCCATCTCCGGTAACGGCCACCGTGTTCCCGCTGACGGTATCGCTCTCTTCCTCGTAGACGTAGATTCCAATCCCCTGGAAGCCTGAAACGCTCACCCCGTTGTTCCTCACGGTGTTGTTCCCACCGTGGCTGAGGTAGATTCCGTGGCGGACGTCCTCGTCCTTTTCGGCTACGATTACCGTGTTCCCATCGACGGTGCAGTTGGTGTAGCCGTCGACCCAGATCCCGACGTTGGATACCGAGGAGTTGATTACCAGCCCGGTTACCGTCACGTTGTCCGAGTCAACGTATATCACGGGCTTCATGCCCTCTTCTAAGTAGGAGCCGTCGCCCCTCACAACGGCCCCGGGTCTTCCCTTCAGCGTCAGGGGATGGTCAATCCCGACGCTCTCCTCGTATTCCCCGGGGAGAACGACAACGGTTCCGTTCTCAGGGGAAGCGTCTATCCCGTCCTGGAGAGGAGTTTCGCTCGGGTTTAGCGTGCCCCCCTCGTACCCCCACCCGCTCTCGTTGACGTAGACAGTTTCCGCTGGAATGAGCGTCGTTGCGGTGTCGTTTACCCACGTCGTGTTGATGTTTCCGCTGGCGTCCTTCGTGAGGATTCCGATGGTGTGAGTCTCGCCGGGGGACAGCTCGTCGAGCACCCACTCCCCATCTGAAGTCTCGCCCTGGTACTTTCCGTCTATGTAGACGAGCGCCCCCTCGAAGTCCTCATCTTTTGGATTGTCCCACGTCCAGTGGATGTAGTCCGTTCCAACCTCGTGGGTGAGGTTTTGGACGGTTCCCGGCGGAGTCGTGTCAACGCAGAAGTCCACGCTCGCCGAGGCGGTTTCGTCGCCAGCTACAGCGTAAACCACCAGGTGGTTCCCCCTTTCCCCTGCTTCTATGGTGGTGTTGGGGGTGAAGGTGACGTTGGGTTGACCGTTGAGGGAGTAGCTCCAGCTGTCAACGGGTTTGTTAGCGGTGACGTTGAGGTATATGGTGGTGGTGTTGTATGTCCTGTTCTCGGGGGAGATTATCTTCACCTTAAGCCCCTGGCTTTCCCCGGGGGTGTACTCAACCGTTATGTTGTCGAAGTACATGTGGGAGTAATATGCCGAGTAGTCCCAGCCGCCTATTACTACCTGAAAGCGCGTGGCGTTCTCCATGGTGTTAGTGTAGACCGTCTTCACGAGGTTCCCGCTCTCCCAGTATTCAAAGCGGTCCCTGTAGATGACTATCCTGAAGGGGACGTAGCTCCTCGGTATCGCCCTGTCCTCGGTTATGCTCTTTCCGGGGTAGCGGTAGGAGATTTTGTCGGAGGGCCAGCTTACGTAGTGCACAGCAACGAAGCCGTCTGAGTCTGCGTCGAGGATCTTCACGAGCATCTCGGCTGTTCCGGGGTCGGTAAACTTCCAGTCCCCGGACAGGGTTACAGAGCTCCAGCCGTCTATCTCGATTGGCCTGCTGACCAGCGTCGCGTGGCCGTTGTCCCATCCCTGATGCCCGTAGGTTGTGAACTGCGCCTCGCCGTTGGCTTCCCTGTAGGAGTTTCCGCTTCCGACAACATCTTCCGTCCACTTTGTCGTGTCCAGGCTGTTGTCGTTGAAGTCATCGTAGAAGACGTAGTTCCCGTCGGCGGTTGCAACGTGCATAACACCTACAAAGCCAACGTTCAGATAGGAAGCCAGCAGCAGGTAGATAATGAAGATGGACGCCCTTCTCATTTCCGCCTCCTCCAAAAGGTCGCTGTAATGATTGAGATGAGCAGCGTGATTCCAGGGCCGCAGATTCCCTTGCCTGATGAAGCGCTGCCCGTTTCAGAAACCGTCGCTGGGCTGGTTGGGCTGGATGAGATCGCGGTGGTCTCGTTTGAACTGTCGGTGGTTGTCGTGGTCGTTTCGCCGGGATTGCTTGTGGTGACCGGCTCGTAGCTCACACCTATGTCATCGAAATAGACGTGGGAAACCAAGGGCGAGGCGTCCCATCCCCCTATCGTGAGCCTTATCCTTTCAGCTTTTCCCATGCAGTCCGTTTGAACCGTCGTCACAAGCTTCCCGCTCTCCCAGAACTCGAAGCGGCCGGGGTATACAACAAGCTTGAAGGGAACGTAATGCTTTGGTATCTCCCGAGGCTCGCTCTTTGAGGTGTTGCCGTACTTGTAGGTTATCTTCAGCCCGTTCCAGCTCACGTAGTGGACCCAGAGGTGCTGCCCTTTTGCCGGGCCATCGATGCCCATGACCATCTCCGCGGTGTGCGGGTCGGTAAACTTCCACCGCCCGGAGATCGTTATGGACTTCCAGCTCCCGAGCTCTATCCACCTGCTCACGAGGGCAGAATGGCCCTTTTCCCACCCTCCATGCCCGAATATAACGAACTCTGCCTCGCCGTTTTCTCCCCTGTAGGAGTTCCCGCTACCAACAACGTCTTCAATCCATTTCGTTGTGTCGAGGCCCTTGTCGTTGAAATCGTCATAAAAAACGAAATTTTCGGCACTCACAGGCCTGTAAAAACCAATGAGACCCATGTTTAGGCAAGAGCCTAAGAGAAGGTATACCAACAGCAGGGTCGCCCGTTTCATGGTCCCGCCCCCCTTCAAGAAGAGCCCGGGCGTGGGGGCGCAAGCTTTAGAGAGCCCAGCTCCCCAGTCCCTGACCCTTCTCCTCAGCATTGGAATAACATATTGGTATATTCCCTTCGAAGTATAATAGGGTTTCGGCGAATATTTTATAACAAAAAGACGCACATCGGGCGTTTACTACCCACCCCTGCCCAAAAATGACCTCATTTCTTAGAAAAATTTACATCATTCTTCAAAGAGTGGTATTCCCGGCTTCCGGAACTGCTCGTCCAGATCCTCCCTCCTCGTTCTGACCCTCTCGTAGAGCGCCTTCACTTCGCCGTCCTCAGGATACCTCTCCCTCAGCACGGTGAGGACTCCCTCAAGGAAGCCCAAGATCGAGACCGCGATGAAATCCTCGCCCCTCTTCGCTTCGAGCCCCTCGTTCATTCTGACGAAAGATTCTACCCTCTCGACAAGCCTCTCCTCGCCAAGCCTTTTGAGGAGGGCCTTTATCTCATTCACCTCGGGAACCTCCATCTTCCCACCCCCTAAACCTTCAGCGAGAAGAACCTTATCGCGTTTTCCTCGGTCTTCTTCTCGACTTCCTCAAAGTCCAGGCCTTTAACCTTTGCCACCTCTTCTATGGCCACCCTAACGTTGCAGGGGACGTTGCGCTGGCCTTTAAAGGGGCTCATGTACGGGGAATCGGTCTCCACGAGGATCTCTTCGGGTTCAAGGACTTTAACGGCTTCCCTGACCTCGGGAATGAAGACTATTCCGGTGTTTATCCCGATTGGATGCCCGTTCTCGGCTATCTCCCGGGCCAAATCAGCGCTCCCGGCGAAGGAGTGGAAGTAGGCTCTAACGCCGGCCCGCTGGACGAGCTCGAAGGCTTCTTTTTCGGCCTCCCTCGCGTGGATCACAACCGGCAGTTTCAGTTCAATGGCGAGGTCGAGGAAATGCTGGAAGATCTCCCTCTGGTTCTTCCTCCCCCTCTCGTTCTCGGCGTAGTGGTAGTCGAGGCCTATCTCCCCTATTGCAACTATCTCGTCCCTGTGCTCAAGGATGAAGGCCTCGACTTTTCCGACCTTCTCCCAGTTGCCCCTCCTCGCCTCGTTTGGATGGTAGCCGAGCGTTGGAAAGACGAAGCCGAAATATGGCTTGAGGAGCTCCCAGCTCTTCCAGACGTGGGCTTTCCTGTATTCGGTTATCGAATCAACCACCGCCCTCAGCTTCCCCCTGCACTCTTCGATCACCCCGGGGGCTTCCTTCTTGTAAAATTCGAAGTGAGCGTGCGCGTCTATCATTTCTCTCCCTGAGTAATGACCAAGATTCCATAGAAAAGCTTTTCTGAGGTTTGATCATATCTAACCTTGATGCACCATGCCCCCCATTTCACCCGAGCTCAGGGATTACATGAACAGGATAATTGAAACGCTGCGCGATAAGCCCGTTAAGGAAATCCTGAGCTATGCAATCTTCAACGAGCAGGAGGAGGCTGAATATTACAGAAAGTTAGCACGTCACACCCCGCGGGAGAGCGTCAAGGCCCTCTTCCTTCAGATGGCCGACGAGAGCGCTGAGCACTACAAGAGGCTCTACGAGCTGTTCAAAAAGCTCTATCCCAACGAGGAGCCCGTCGAGGTTGAGGCGCCACCTGTGGAGGTCGCGCCCTTTTACCCCAAGTTTGAGAGCGTGGACGACTACCTTGAGGCCTTAGAGTACTGCATGAAGAGCGAGCTGTTTGCCAAGGACACCTATGAGATACTCTCGCAGAGGGCCTCCAGCGAAGACGCAAGGATCGTGTTCGTCCAGCTCTCCAACATGGAGAAGGAGCACTACATGAGGATTAAGAAGGCCTACGACCTGCTCGCGGAGTTCAGGGACAGGAGAACCCTGCCCGAGAACCTAGAACCTGGTGCATACCTCTTCCCAGATAAGGTCAAGGCCCGCTACGTCCTCCTCGACCTAATTGCCAATGCAAAGGACATCTACGTCTTCAGCAGGGATCCCCCGAAAAAGCTCAGGGAGTGGTTCAAGAGGGGAGACATAAACTTTGCCTGGATCAGTACGGCCCCCGTCAAGGGCTCCATAACGCCAAAGATGCTCATTGAGTCGGGCACTGGCATGTGCGAGCTTTTGAAGAAGGGAAACGTTGTCCTGCTCGTCGAGAACTTTGAGGTAGTGGCAATGAGCGTCGGCTTCAAGAAGGCCTTTGAGTGCGTCTCCATGCTCCGGGACGCGGCCATAATGTACGGTTCATACCTCCTCGTCCACGCAAACAGGCCCGCCATGAGCGAGAGGGAGTGGGCGGTTTTAGAGGCGGAGTTCGAGGTCATAGGTTAGTCCTCTTTCTCGTCTCCCAGATCACCCTGCCGTTCCGCCTCATAACCTTCAGAATCCTGTGGTAGGGGATCTGGGTCTCCCCCAGGAAGAAGTAGCCGTGGCCGAGCTCTATCTCCTTCACCGGGATCCTCTTAACCCCCCCGTAGGAGCCGCGGTGTTCAATGACGACGTAGTAGTCAGCCTCGTCCTCATTGGGGTCATACTTGATCTTCGACAGAACCTCCTTGACGGAGCCCTTCCTCATGGGACCACCCTTCACTAAAATTTTGAAAACCGCCGAAAACCAAAAAGAAGGCAAAGTCACTCAAGGACTTCGAGTATCTTGGCCTTGATGATGCCCTTGCCGCCTGTCGGCTCCACCAGAGTAGCACCGCAGACGAGGCAGCGGACGGTCGTGGAGGGGTGGCTGAAGACTATCTGCTCGTTGCCGCAGTCGATGCACTTCACCTTGATGAACCTGCTCTTGGGCATGGGTATGAGGTTCTTTGGAAGGGCCAACCTTCACACCTCCACCAGCTCAAACTTCTTCACGCGGAAGCCCTTTCCCCTCGTGTGGGCCCTGCCGCAAACCGTACAGCGGAAGCGGAGGTCGAGCTTCTTCACCGGCTTCTCCCTTCCGGCCGGGTTCGGCCTCGGGAAGCCGCGGTAGCCCTTCATGATCCTGCGGAATCTCCTCTGGCCCTGACTCAGCTCACTCCTCGGCCTCTTCTTGACCTTCTCGACCTTGTGGATGGTGTGCTTCTTGCAGTACGGACAGTAAGTCCTTATCTGCTTTGGGTACTTCATTCTCCCACCTCCGGAGGACCCGGTGGGCTCCTACGGACACCCCCGAGTCATGAGGCATGACAGTGCCTTCGCTCTCGGTATCGCGGAGGGCTTAAAAAGTTTTGTGAGGATCTCCCTTCACCTTCTCGTCCCACTTCCTGAGCATCACGTCGAGGGCGAGGAGGCTGTTGAGTTTGAGCCTCACTCTGCCATTCTCCCAGTCTATCGAGCCCTTGAACTCGTTCAGCAGGTCAAAGACCTTCTCTACTTCCTCCTCAGGAAGGTTCCTCCCGTAGAACTCCCCGTTACAGTGGGGGCATTTGAAGACGAACTCCCTGAAGGCCTTCATGAACTCCCCCCTATCGCCCAAGAGCTCGCGCATCCTCCCGCCCTCTTTGGCTATCATCTGGTTGATGAGCTCGGCCCAGTCGAGGGGCGAGCCGCAGAGTGGACACCTTGCCATCTCCACCGCCTCTTGCACTACCTTACCCCCGCCCCGAGCTTTACCTCTTTGTCCGGCATGAGCAGGGCAACGTTTTCCCCGTCGTCGGCAGCGAGAAGCATCCCCTGGCTCTCGATACCGCGGAGCTTCTTGGGCTGGAGGTTCGCCACGATGACGACGGTCTTGTTGAGAAGCTCCTCCGGCTTGTAATACTTCTTTAAGCCAGCCACTAAAGTCCTGACCTCGTCGCCGAGGTCAACCTTGACCACGTACAGCTTGTCGGCGTTGGGGTGGTCTTTCACCTCTATTATCTTTCCAACCCTGAGGTCGAGCCTCGCGAAGTCGTCAAAGCTTACGTAAGTCATCTCCTCACCCCCCTTTACCTTCTCCTTCCCGGAAGTTTTAGCCCCCTTGGCCTTTTCCTCCTTTACCCTGGGAACCTCCCCGTAGATGTCCTCCAAGAGGGCCAGGGCCTCCTTCTTTCTCCCCTCCCCGAAGCGCTCAAGGACGACCTTAACGACGTCCTCTTTCTTGTAGTACTTCTCAAGGAGCACTTTGGCGCCCTCCGGGTTGTTCCTTCCTATGTAGTTCACTATGAAGTAGATTACCTCCTCGTCACTCACCTTCCTGAACATCGGGAAGGCCTTCCTGACGCGGTGGCCGGCTTTAAGCTCGCTGAAGGCCCATCTCCTCTTCTCCTCAAGGTTGAGGAGGTGCCATATTTTCTCGCCCGCATCGGGCAGGAAGGGCTCAAGGAGGATTCCGAGGGCCTTGACTATCTGGAGCGAGACGTTTACCGTTGTGGCAGTTCTCTCGCGGTCGGTTTTGGCGGTCTTCCACGGCCTCTGGTGGTCGAAGTAGCGGTTTCCGAAGATCGCCAATTCCATAACGCGCTTTAGAGCATCCTTGAAGCGGTACTGGCTTATGAGCTCACCGACCTCTTTAAAGG
>NZ_JALXBJ010000056.1 GCF_026991495.1 Thermococcus sp.
CGTGCCTTCGGGCTGAACCGAAACCGGTAACAGAAGTAGGTGGATGAGTGCCCGTAAACCGAACCGCCCTTGGCGAGGGGTTAAACCGTTGGAACCCTCGCCTTTCAAGGCGGGGAGGAGGTCAGCCCCGACGACCTCGTGCGCTACGGCTCGGCCAGGCCCGAGCAACTCGAACTCCTGAGGGAGGAGATTCTTGATAGGAGGGACGTTCTCATAGTTGGAACGAGCAGGAGCGGAAAGACCAAACTCGTTGAGGCGCTCCTCCACTACGTCCCCGAGGACTGGAAGGTTGCGGTTGTAACGGCCTACGGGGAGTTCAAGCCCTTCAGGCCAAATATAGAGATAGTGGACACCAAGTTTGACCGCAGGTCTCTCAAAGCGAGAACCGAAGAGGTCATAGGGAAGCTGAAGAATATAAGCCCGGATTACATCGTCATAGACACACTGCACACCGTGGACGTCCCGAGGATTTTAGATGAGCTGATAGACGACTACGCCTTCATGGTCACCTCGTTGGCGATGAGCGATGACCTTAAAGCGGAGGTTATCCACTGGCTCAGGATAGACGAGGGAACCTTCGACCGCTTTGACGTGCTGGTGGAGCTCAGCAGGGACTGGAGAAAGGGGATAAAAAAGATAAACCAGATTTACAGGATAGAGAAAGGGGAGCTGAAGCCCCTGCTCTGATTTCACTTCTTTCTCAGCTTTTCTATGACCTCCCTCAGGTTGTCGAGCATCTCCCTTATATCCTCAAAGGTCACGTAGCCCATGTTGCCTATGCGGAAGGTCTTCTCGGCAACGCTTCCGTAGCCCTTAGCCAATTCAAAGCCCCTCTCGCGCATCGCGTTGTAAACGTCAACCCCCTTCATCCCCTCGGGAACGACGACCGCTGTTATAGTCGGGCTCTCGTAGCCCGGTTCAGCCAGAATTCCGAGGCCCATCTCCCTGACGCCTTCCCTGATCATCCCACTCCTCTTCCTGTACATGTCGAGCCAGGCCTTCTTTCCTCCCATCTTCTCGACAATTCTGAGGACGACGTTGAGCCCGAATATCTGTGGCAGAGGTGGCGTTGAGGGCGTTCCCTTCTTCTTCTCGTTGAACTCCTTGTATAGCGGCAGATCGAAGTACCAGCCCCTCTCTGGCATTTTCTCCGCTATCTCGAAAACGCGCTCGCTTACCGCGGCAACCGCTAATCCCGGAGGAACGCCAAAGGCCTTCTGGCTGCTCGCGAAGACCAGATCGATCCCCCACTCGTCGAACCTTATGTCCGCACCGCCCATCGCTGAAACGGCGTCAACGAAGAGCAGCTTGTCGTGCTCGTGAACCACTTTGGCAAGCTCGGGGAGCGGGTTTAAAACGCCGGTTGAAGTCTCGTTGTAAGTTATGGTAACCGCGTGAACGTCGGGGTTCTTCCTCAAAGCCTCGTCGAGCTCCTCGGGCTTTACCGCCTGGCCCGGCTCCTTTTCAAGGACAACCGCCTTTCTGCCGTTTGAATTGACGACGTCAGCGAAGCGCTTTCCAAAGGCACCTATAACCGTAACCAGAACCTTCTCGCCACGCGGAACCGTGTTCCTGACCGATGCCTCCATGAAGCCCGTTCCCGAACTGGGGAATAGAATTATCTCTCCTTTATCAGCCTCAAGGAACTTCTTGAGCCTCTCAAGCGTGTCAACGTGAACCGCTTTGGCCTCGGCCGAGCGGTGACTGAACATCTGGACGGACATTATAGCGAGAACCTCCGGGAAGCAGGCAACCGGACCGGCTGTGAAGAGCTTGTACTTCGGCTTCACCATCTCATAGACTTCCCTGTATGCATCCTCGTAATTCATATCAAACTCGAGGGTCAGACCCATGGGGATCACCACTCCCAATTGCCCGGCATCCATAAAAAGGGTTCGTTCGTCTTGGGCGAGTGGTTTCGATGGAAGTTCCGGCCTTCTGGCTGGCTCCCGAAGAACCTTCACGGAGATTAAGACTTTTAAAAAGTTGCCCCAACGTTAAGACGGTGGTCTAATGGAAAACAGAAGGCTCGCAGGGATAGCGCTCCTCGTGCTCTCAGCTTTCACTGGAACGATAGCCTTCCGTCTGGCAACTCCAGCTATAGCCTTCTACACTCGCGATGTTTTGAGGGCGAGCATGCTGGCGGTTTCTCTGGTTTCCATGTCCTTCGTTCTGGCGAGGGCCCTAACCTCCGTCTTGGGTGGTCTTGCCCTTGAGAGGAGAAAATGGCTGGTCTACTTGGGCGCGGTGGCTATGATGGGAAACGCCCTCGCGGTTCAGCTCTACCCTCTAACCTCAAGCTGGATTCAGGTTGCGGGAATAAAGCTCCTCAACGGCTTCCTCAACGGGCTGAGCTGGCCGATGGCCCAGTTCGTCGTGGCGGTAACAACGCCGAAGGAGATAAGGGCCCGGGTTACGGCCGTTTACTTCTTCTTCGGGAGCATCGCTTCGCTCCTCGGGAACTACGCCTATGCATACACGGTAAACCTCGGTTTAGCAGGCCAGATGTGGATATCCTCGGCCTTCTTCGTCCTGACGGGTCTGATAATGCTCCTGAGCTACTACCTCCTCTACAACAGGATAACGCCGAGGAGTGAGGGAAAGAGTGGAGTTATAAGCCTTGACCCGGGAAAGGTTCTGATCATAGCTTCCCTCATGGCCGTCATAGTGGCCTTCACATCGGGAGAGATAACCTACGTCTACGTTGCAGAAACCCTCGAGCTGAGCAGGGAGAGAACTGCTGTTTTACTGGGCTGGACCGGATTTACGGCCTCTCTGCTCAGCTATTTCTCCTCGTGGTTCGCTGACGTGAGGAGCGAGGCAAAGACGGTGAAGCTGACAGCATTCTTAGCTGGGATTTCACCGCTTTTGACATCGATAAAGACCGCCCCAACGGTCTTCCTTGGCGTCTTCCTCGCTCTCTTCGCCTTCCAGAGCTTCCGTCCGATTTCTAGGAAGGTCTTAGCGAGCTACCACCGCTCTTCCTTAGCTATAGGGGGAGTCAACGCGATTCAAAACCTCTCGACCTTCGTCGGCGGGATGATCTTCGGCTTAGCCTACTCCCTCGGCGAGGTTCACATCTGGTTGAGCCTCAATCTGGCCCTCCTTGCTTTCCTGCCCTTTTCAGTTGGGCTTTTCGTTGAGGGCATGAAGATTGGAAAAGATATCCCTCCAAAACTTTTATAAAAGCGGGGGCAAGCTAAGTTTAGGCTTAGCTTACGCTCATTTGGAGGTGAGAGTATGGGACTGAGGCCAGCAAAGATTGATAGGGACGTTGACAAGCCCGCTTACACGAGAAGGGAGTACATACGCGGTGCCCCTGGGCCGAAGATAACGATCTTCGACATGGGCAACCTCTCCGCCGAGTTCCAGTACGAGGTCAGCCTTCACGCCGAGCAGGCCATGCAGATAAGGCAGAACGCCCTTGAGGCTATTCGTATTCAGGTCAACAGGTACCTTCAGAAGAACGTCGGCAGGAGCAACTTCCACTTCAAGATCCGCGTCTTCCCATTCCAGGTGCTTAGGGAGAACCCGATGGCCACCGGAAGGAAGGCCGACCGTTACGGGAACGGTATGCGCAGGCCCTTCGGAAAGCCGATCGGCCTTGCTGCGAGGGTCAGAAAGGACCAGAAGATACTCAGCGTCTGGGTGAACGAAGGGCACCTCAAGTTCGCCCTTGGAGCGATGCACAGGGCCAAGATGAAGCTGCCCTACTCAGCCTACTACAGGATCTACGACAGGGAAGGAAACGACGTCACCACCAAAGTTCTCTCGACCATGAAGCGCTGAACAGGCCTTTGAGTTTTGAGCGTTCCCTTTTCCAACTTTGCCCCCGCCCCACAAGAGGGGGGAGTAGCTGCTTGGGCTCAAGCGTAAAATACATCGTTCTCTTGAAAAAGAGAAAGGAAGACATCGCGATATCTCCAGGCCCGGCAGGAGGAGCCCCGGGCTTTAGTTCACGGGGTACACTGGATGGTGGGGGTTTATCGGGAGCGTTGGGCCGTACTTCGGGATCTCGTAGATGTCAACGTACATCACCGGGATGACGTAGCTCTTCTTGTCCCTCAGGTAGAGGAAGAGGTCTTTCAGCTTGTAAGCGGTCACCTTGAACTTCTGATCCTTGTTCCAAGATTTATAGGCAACATTCATCTCAAGAAATGATGTGTCGTCAGAGGACATGCCTATCGAGAACCCCGCTACTGGCATCAGCCCGAGGTCGTCCACCGAAACCCCCATGGAGAACAGGGGGGTGTAGTGGGACTCGCTCCTGAGTTGCCAGGTATCCACGTGGAATTGCCCGGTGAACGTGTAGTTCCTGTACGTTTCAAAGGTGTTCTCGATGTCCCTGACCTTCTCCACGAGCCTGGAGCCGTTGTCCCCGCCAAAGATCCCGTCCCACGCCTTTATCCTCGCCCCCTCCGGGGTCTTCTCAAGGACTGGAACCGCTATCGTGAAGAAGGCCCTCGTCTTGGTCGGCTCAACCAGCCTCGTCCCGGTCTCGTCCTGGGCGTCCTCGTAGAGCCTGAAGCGCACGACGGCGTAGTGGCCGACGATCCCGGACATCACGTAGCTGTCTTCATCATCCGGCAGGTCTCTTCCAAAGAAATGAGTGTAGTGTTCCAGCCATTTCCCCTGTTTCTTGAGGGTGAAAACCGGGCCAGCAGATACGGGGATTACTGAGCCCCCATAGTTCTCAGCGCCGAGCGATGAGAAGGATATTGAAACCCCGGATGAGCTCTCGGTCGCCATGAACATCCTAAGGAGCCCTGAATCCCTGATGTCGGTTTTCCCCCAGATGTGGGCTATGACCAGGGGGATTGTGGTGTTGATGCCGTAGGACAGGGTTTTGCCGTCGGGGGCCCAGTAAAAACAAATACTTCCGTAGCAGCCGTCGTCAATGCGATTTGGGATCACCGAATCCAAGAGGATCTCGTCATTCCTATCTATCACCCAGTTATCCGAATCATTCCATATCGACTCAACCCCCATGGTTCTGTTCTCTATGGGCTTCAGGGAGGACTGGGACAGCCTGAGCATCGGTGCAGAGACCGAGACCTTCACCGCGTAGCCCTCCAGCACCTTATCCACGCGTATCGGAACCGCGAACGCCGTTGAATAGGTGCCGTTATCCTTCCTAACAACCCCGAGGAAGAGCATCCCCGGGTTTACGCTCCCGGGATCCAGTCCGAGGTGCCTCAGGTGCTCCTCCCATATCCTCGCGTAGAGGAAAACGGCCTTCATGCTCACGTGAAAGCTCCCGTCCCCATGGTAGTAGCCGAGGAAAACGGGGCTCCCATTGGGCAGCATCCCGACTGCCGTGAAGGTTCCCGTGCCTGACCCGAAGTGAACGGCAAAGCGATCCCCCTTGTTAACCAGGAACCTTGAAAACACTGACTTACTGTACTTAACCTGGACTCCCTGAAAGTTGTCCGCCGCCACTTTTAGCGAAAACTGATTCACCGCCATGCCAAATAAAAACAAGATCAAAACTCCCACTATTATCCATTTATGTATTCTCATTGGTTATCACCACCACATAGAAAAAAAAGGATTTAAAAATGTTGCGTTGCAAACATGGCACAAAAAGATTAAGAGGTGTAGGACATAGGAGACTGGGGGATGAACATGTCGGCTGAAGTCCAGGAGGTTAAGATCCTCGAAAAGCCCTGGGTTGAGAAGTACAGGCCGGAGAGGCTCGACGAGATAGTCGGTCAGGGTCACATAGTTAAGAGGCTCAAGCACTACGTCAAAACGGGCTCGATGCCCCACCTTCTCTTTGCCGGGCCTCCGGGCGTCGGGAAGTGCCTCACTGGGGATGCGAAGGTCGTAGTCAATGGAGAGTTAACCACAATAGGGGAACTCGTTGAAAATCTGAGCAATGGAAAGTTCGGCCCAACACCGGTTAACGGCCTCAGGGTTCTTGGAGTTGACGAGGACGGCAAACTGAGAGAGTTGCCGGTGGAGTACGTTTACAAGGACAAAACCAGCGAGCTTGTTAGAATAAGGACGAGGTTGGGAAGGGAGCTTAAAGTTACCACTTATCATCCCCTCCTCGTAAACAGGAAGGATGGAAGAATAGAGTGGGTAAAGGCTGAGGAACTTAGGCCCGGGGACAGGCTTGCAGTCCCGCGTTTTCTCCCCGCGGTTCTCGATGAAGACCCCCTCGCTGAATGGCTCGGCTACTTCATAGGCGACGGACATGCAGATTCCAACACCAACGCGATAACATTCACAAACACCGACGAAAGGCTGAGAAAGCGCTTTATGGAGCTCACAGAGAAGCTCTTTCCAGACGCGAGGATCAAGGAGAGACTTCACGAAAACCGTGCTCCTGATGTTTACGTGAACTCAAAGATAGCGAAGGAGCTCGTTAAGGCCCTTGGCCTCGCGGGCAGAAAGGCCGACAGGGTTTACATACCCACTCAGGGATGGAAAGGACTTCGCTCCTTCCTGAGGGCCTACTTCGACTGCGATGCCGGCGTGGAGAGCAACGGCATCGTCCTCTCAACCGCGAGCAGGGATATGGCGGAGCAGGTCTCCTACGCTCTGGCTGGACTTGGAGTGGTTGCCAAAATCAGGGACAAAACCATCAGGGGGCGCACCTACTACTACGTTGTGATCTCCGGCTCAGGGAACATCTCACGCTTCCTCTCCGAGGTTGGCTTCTCCATGGAGGAGAAGAGGAGAAAGGCGGAGGCTCTGGTAAAAAGGCCGAACCCCAACCTCGGCTCCCTCTACGCCGACAGGGAGCTTATCTCCTACGTCAGGGACAGGCTCAAGCTCAAATTCTACGACGACAAAGTCAGATGGAGCCCAGAAAAGGCAAGGAAAATAGCCTGGGAGCTGATGAAGGAAATCTACTACCGCCTCGACGAGCTGGAAGGGCTTGAGAAGACCCTGTCGAAGAGCATTCTTATTGACTGGAATGAAGTGGCCGAGAGGAGGAAGGAAGTAGCTGATAAGACTGGAATACGGACTGACAGACTCCTTGAGTACATCAGGGGCAAGAGGAGGCCCAGTCTGAAAAACTACCTCAAGATTGCAGATGCCCTCGGAATCGGGCTTGAGGAAACGATAAAAGCAATGCGGACCTTTGCGAAGAGGTATTCAAGCTACGCGGAGGTTGGACGGCTTATCGGGACTTGGAACTCAAGCGTAAGGGTAGTCCTTGAGAGCAACACAGAAAAGATAGAGACCCTTGAGGAGATCAGGAAGGCCGAGCTGAAGCTCTTGAGGGAAATCCTGAACGACAAAAAGCTTAAGCGGGGAGTAGCGTACCTCATCTTTCTCGCCCAGAACGAGCTCCTCTGGGATGAGATAGTTACGGTCGAGAAGCTCAAAGGCGACTTCGTCATCTACGACCTCCACGTGCCGGGCTACCACAACTTCGTAGGCGGCAACCTTCCGACGGTTCTCCACAACACAACGGCGGCTTTAGCCCTTGCGAGGGAGCTGTTCGGCGAAAACTGGAGGCACAACTTTCTGGAATTGAACGCCTCCGTTTCAAAAGACACACCAATTCTTGTGAGGATCAACGGAAAAACCATCAGAACGACCTTCGCCGAGCTCGATAGGCTCTACTTCGACGAGAGAGACGGCGACGTCGCCTACAGAGACGCCCCGAACCTTGAGGTTCTCACGGTTGACGAGAACTACCGCGTGAGGTGGGCGAGGGTAAGCAAGATAATCCGCCACCGCGTCCCGGTTATACTGCGCGTTCACCTTGAGGACGGAGGAAAGCTCGAACTGACGGGCAACCACTCCGTTATGGTCCTCACCGAAAACGGTCTCGAAACTGTGAAGGCGAGCGAACTCAAAGAGGGTTCGATACTCCTGAGCTTCACGGCCAACTTCCGGGGCTTCCTCGATGTCCTCGACGTGAGCGACTATCGGGTTAAGGAAAGCACGAGGACGAGAACCTTTGAGAAGCTTCCGGTTGGCGAGGAGCTCTCATACATGCTCGGACTTTACGCGGCGGAAGGAGCTGTTGGCTTCAGGGGCAACACCTCGGGACAGGTAATCTACACGCTCGGGAGCCACGAGGGTGAACTCATAGACCGCGTTAGGGAGTTCGCCGATGGGTTAGGGTTGAGCGTTTACGAGAACTATACCTCTTCAGGCTTCAACCGCTCAAGGAAGAGCGCCTACCAAGTTAGGCTACTCAACACCCAGCTGGCTAAGTTCTTCGATGAGAACTTCTACGACGGTAACGGAAGGAAGGCTGGAAACAAGAGGATTCCCGGATTCGTCTTTGAGTTCCCAATCCAGGAGAGAATAGCCTTCCTTAAGGGCCTAGCCGACGGCGACGGAACCGGTGAATGGGGCGGAGTCATCAGGGTTTCATCGGTCTCGAAGGACTTGCTAATTGACACCGTCTGGCTGGCGAGAATTTCCGGAATCGAGGCGAGCCTCTTTGATAGGGAGGCGAGGCTGATCTGGAAGGGAGGAATGAAGTGGAGCAAGGCGGAGCTCCTCCCTGCTGACCCTGTAGTCAAGATGCTCAAGGCAATTGAGCACTCCATAGAGGGCAACTGGCGCTACGAGCTGAGGCACCAGCTCTATGAGGACAAGAAGCGCGTGAGGAAGGAGACGCTGAAGAAGGTTATCGGAATGATAAACGAGGAGAAGCTCGACGAAAGGGGCAGGAAAACCCTCAAAACGCTCAGAAAGCTCGCCAGTACAGATCTCCACGCCCTAATTGTCAGGAAAGTTGAGCTCGTCGAATACAACGACTTCGTCTACGACGTCAGCGTCCCCGAAAACGAGATGTTCTTCTCGGGAGAGATACCGGTATTGCTCCACAACTCCGACGAGCGCGGCATAAACGTCATCCGTGAGAAGGTGAAGGAGTTCGCAAGGACGAAGCCGATAGGAGGGACCAGCTTTAAGATAATCTTCCTCGATGAGGCCGACGCACTAACCCAGGACGCCCAGCAGGCCCTCAGGAGAACCATGGAGATGTTCTCGAACAACGTAAGGTTTATTCTTTCTGCGAACTACAGCAGCCGCATTCTTGAACCGATACAGAGTAGGTGCGCCATCTTCCGCTTCAGACCGCTCGATGATGAGGCCATAGAGGAGCGCATAAAGTACATCGCGGAGAACGAGGGGCTTGAACTAACCGAGGAGGGCATTCAGGCGATTCTATACGTTGCCGAAGGTGATATGAGGCGCGCGATAAACGTCCTTCAAGCTGCTGCCGCCCTCGACACAAGGATAACCGACGAGAACGTCTTCCTCGTTGCGAGCAGGGCAAGACCAGAGGACGTCCGCGAGATAATGCAATTGGCCCTGAAGGGCAACTTCCTCAAGGCGAGGGACAAGCTGAGGGAGATTCTCCTCAAACAGGGCCTCAGCGGTGAAGACGTGCTCATCCAGATGCACAGGGAGGTCTTCAACCTCCCGATTCCAGAAGATAAAAAGGTGGCTTTAGCGGACAGGATAGGCGAGTACAACTTCCGCCTCGTTGAAGGGGCCAACGAGATGATACAGCTCGAGGCGCTCCTCGCCCAGTTCACAATAATGGGCAAGTGATGACCATGAGCGAAGTCCCGTGGGTCGAGAAGTACAGGCCGAGAAGACTGAGCGAGATTATCAACCAGACCAAGGCCATCGAGCAGGTCAGGGCATGGGTTGAGGCTTGGCTCCACGGCAACCCGCCGAAGAAGAAGGCCTTAATCTTAGCGGGTCCGCCGGGAACGGGAAAGACGACCACTGTTTACGCTCTGGCGAGAGAGTACGGCTTCGAGGTAATCGAGCTGAATGCGAGCGACGAGAGAACCTATGAGAAGGTGGAGCGCTACGTTCAGGCTGCATACACGATGGACATCCTCGGAAAGAGGAGGAAGCTCATATTCCTCGACGAGGCCGACAACATGGAGCCAACGGGGGCGAAGGAGATAGCCAAACTCGTGGACAGGGCCAGGAACCCGATAATAATGAGCGCCAACCACTACTGGGAGATACCGAGGGAGATACGGAACAGGGCCCAGATAGTCCAGTACAAGAGGCTCAGCCAGAGGGACATAATCAAGGCCCTTGTGAGGATCCTCCACATGGAGGGAGTAACGATCCCCAAGGAGCTGCTCTACGAGATAGCGAAGCACGCCAACGGCGATTTAAGAGCGGCTGTGAACGACCTGCAGACGGTCGTGACCGGTGGAGTTGAGGACGCGGACAGAGTTCTCGCGTACAGGGACACGGAGAAGAGCGTTTTCCAGGCTTTGGCACAGGTCTTCGCAACCGACAACGCCAAGAGGGCAAAGATCGCGGTTTTGGGGGTGGACATGTTCCCGCACGAACTCCTCCAGTGGATAGAGGAGAACGTCCCCTACGTCTACTACAGGCCGGAGGACATAGCGAGGGCCTACGAAGCCCTCAGCAGGGCGGACATATTCCTCGGCAGGGCCCAGAGAACCGGGAACTACTCCCTCTGGAAGTACGCCACCGATCTGATGACTGCCGGAGTTGCCGTTGCCGGAGTCAAGAAGAAGGGCTTCGTGAAGATCTACCCGCCGAAGACGATCAAGTTGCTCACCGAGAGCAAGACCGAGAGAACCCTCAGGGATTCCGTGCTCAAGAAGATAATGGCAGAGATGCACATGGCCAAGCTTGAGGCCCTGGAGACCCTCAACTACCTGAGGGCAATATTCGAGAACAACCCGGAAATGGCAGCACACTTCGTCGTCTACCTCGATCTCGACCTGAAGGAGGTCGAGTTCATAGCCGGGGATCCTGAGAGGGCCAGGAGGATCTGGGCCAGGAGCATGAACATAGAGAAGAGGATGAGAAGAGAAACCGAGCTCGAAGCCAGGGCAAGGGAAGCTGCCAGAAAAGCAGGAGAAGAAGCCGGAGAAGAGCTAAGCGGTGAGGAGCTTGAGGAAGCCGAGAAAGAGATCGAGGCCGTTGGCAAGAAAAAAGAGGAAAAGAGGAAAGGCAAGCAGGCCACGCTGTTCGACTTTTTGAAGAAGTGAAGGCATGTTTTGATTTTTGTATTCTTTGCAATACAAATTTTTGCCATTTTTGTATTTTGCGGAATATAAGTCGCTAAGATCTCTGGCTTGAAAACAGAGCATCATCACTGGCTGGGGGTCCTGCGAGGAGAGGAGGAAAGAATAGGGGCTAAAGTGCCTTCCGCTTTGGCGGTTCCTGTTTGGTCGAGTCTTTAACACCAGCACTGTCTAAGGTTCACCCTCGGTTAACTCCGCTAAAACTCTCGAAAGCGACTCAATGAACTTGCCTAGCGGTACCAACTCCCCGGTTGAAAGATTAAACGTGTAATACTCGACATTAAGGTTTGAGTAGAGCTTTCCTTTTTTAATGCCTGCAATCTGATGTTTAAATTCATGCAGATGCAACAATACTGTAATTGGCTCGACGACTATGCGAACTTTTGCTCCAGGTTTGGCCCTTGCGTATTCATCCAGTTTGTTGGTTATCTTCCTAAAGCTCTCTCCAAATAGTGTTTCGAATTCAAAATAGGCCTCTTTTGGCTTGTACAAAACGTCTGGCCTTGGATAACTCTCAGGCTCGGTCTCTATTATTGTCCTAACCTTATCCCATTCAACATCCTGTAAACGGGAAGGTAGTTTCCCTTCTCTCTGGAGCCGTTTAATAAGCGTGTGAATTATGAAATATTTTGCCAAGACATGCTCAGTACTTTCATCATCTGAAGCTCTGACAGGGAAGAATGGTTCATATTTGTGCATAATCCGTTTTAGAGCTTTCAAGTACTGTTTCTCGGCTGTATTCACAATCCATGAGACTTTTGAACCCGGCATCAGGTCAGGGAGGGACACGAAACCGTAAACATGCTCTATAATTCTTAGTTTTTCCTCAAACGGCAGCTCTCTGGCAAGTATTTTGAAGATCTCGGGCTTTAATCCCAGTTTGTTCCAGTTCAGCTCTTGGACAAGCTCATTGATTGCGTAGAAAGTATCATCGTCTTTGGTGTGGAATACGACTGTTCCATCCCCCTTCGAGAAAATTGCCCATAACCTGTCCGCTATGTCCCTCTTTGTTAGTTTGTCAAGAATTTCCCTATTGGCGACTTCAATGAATATGATACCGCCCTCGTCAAGCCACTTTTCAATTTCTTCTTTGTTCCAATCTTCATCACTGAGAGTCAGCTTTTTGACCTTTCCTGTTTTTCCCTTTTCTCTCTGGAGCCTCAAAAGGAGCTTTTCAAAGAGGTGGATATAACCCTCGTCTCTAACGTCTTTGAAAAGTATGATTGCGGCGTTAGGTTCTCTTAGTTCTTGACTGCTAACACCGAAGAGAGCTTTTATGAAGTCCTCTGTCTCTGTTTCAATAATCCAGTTGCTACTGCCTGTTTCAGACAAACTTACGGCTTCAGTTTCTTGGGTAGTTTCAAGGGGTCTAGTCTCGTGTTTCGGAACTGAAATTGGCTGAATGACCCTTTGAGTTTTCTTCGCTTGGATTATTGGAAGCTGTGAAATGTCGCTTAAAGGCGGATTAGGACTAATGTCTACCACTAAATCAAGGGTTTTGTCTTGAAAGACAAAAACTGGGGCGTGGAGCCTTATCCGGGGGATTTTTATAAACCTCCTGGCTTTCTTTGTCATTGTAACATTGCTGTCCACAGATATCCTTTGAAATTCCAAAATAGGAGCGTTTATTTTGATGGTTGGTACCTGTACCCTCTGCTTCTTCTTTTGGATAGAATACTCGGTATCCATTTTGATCAGGTCATACTCGATTGTTGGGGTGGAAATCAGCACTTTTGGGATGGTAACTTTGTAAGGCTCATTTACTTGTACTGCCAATTTTGAGATGTGGTCAATACCTTCAGATGGTTCTTGTGGGACTTTGCCCTCCTTTGGAGTGTGGCTCCTAAGCTTTTCTGTCTTGGGTTCTTGTGTGGCATGTGTGGAGTGATGGGAAGCCCTCTCCTCTCGTCTTGCCCTTCCCTTTCGTTCTCTGTGGTATTTTGATTTTCTTTTAGTTTCATCTCTTTGCTCATTCATCCCAACCACCAGACGGCGTTCATTGGGATGTTCCCGTAGTATTTGAGGTGCTCTTTGTGTTTTGGATGTCTTGAAATCTCTCCATATCCTGTGAACAGGTACGGCCCAAGCTGATCAAGGAACTCGATAAAGGAAAGCTTGGGTTTCGAATGTTCTCGTTTAAGTACATCCCTTGCAGCACTAGTTGCACTGACGCTGGATATCAACGTTTCATTTGGCCAATCCGTTATCCACAGTCCCTCGATTTTCAGGTCATAGCTATCCTTTGGGTAAAACCGCTCATTCCCAATATGTATCTCCCTTGGGTCTCCTAGAGCATCTTTCACGAGTCTTATATGGCCTTTTGCTAAGTCCTCGGGGTTCTTGGTTATGTATCTGAGTGCATCTTCGATAGGCTTGTTTATTTCGGTCTCCACTTCAAAGTTGAAGCGTCCCCAGAGTCCAATTTGCATTGAGTAAATGCTCTCTGCAATTTCACCTCTTGAATGGCTCCAGATTGTGTAATCTCTCTGGACGTCTTCTTTTCCGGTTTCGGGAATAAATATCTCTTCTAATCCCAAGAATTCCTTTATCTCGTCTAGATTCTCCTCCAGTTTGTGATAACCCTCTCTTAGTGCTTTCCAGTGTGTTCCTCTAGTGCTGACAATAAAGAATGTGTAGTAGTTGTGATTTGCACTAAACGAAATACTGAATCTGTAAAATTCCTTAAGGACATCCAGTATCTTCTCCGGCTGTTTGATTATTTCACCAGAAGAAGGGATTGAGATTTCGGAAGGGCCAATATCTGCAAGTTCGAGCACATTGCCACTTAGCCGATTTAGACCGCTTATCAGGCGAAGAAAAACAGAGCTCTCTTTTTCCTCTGCTTTAACAACGACTTCACTCAACCCCTCTTCTCCCAAGCTTGAGACAGCACTTGAGAATTCACGGGGATCCACATAAAGTCCGTAGATAAGTCGGGTAAGTTTTGCAAGGCTGTACTTCGAGTAGTCCCCGTCCTTAATCCCGCCTGCGAGAAACGGCAGTAGTTCTCTTCTTGAATTTGTGATTACACCAAAGGAATTACCGGTGTACGGGGCAAGTTCGTCCCTAACTTCAAGGAGCGTAGTGGTTATTGAGTATAACGGTGCAATGTTTTGTTGAATGTATTGTTTCCATGCTTTGACATCCCAGTACCGGAACCCAGAAATGCTCTCATAATAGCCACACATTTCTGTCACCAATTCCTATTCCTCTCTTTGATATTTAGCTTTTTTGAGGTTCATCAGAAATTGTGGATCAGAAATCCTCACGTCCGCGCAGACATTGAGGGCTCTCGCTGTAAGCTTACAGACTGCCCTCTTAACCACGAAAGAGCGCTGATAAAAGCCACAAAACAGCCGCTACTGGAGCCTACGTTCCTTGCCTCTCAGCGTCTCGTATATCACGTCTTCCGGGGTTATCGGTTCAATACGGGCAAGCTCCTTTCCTTCCCTGATCCACTTCATGAGCTCCCCAACATCATCTTCCACCACCGATCCGTCTTGGAAGACGGCCCTAAAGCCCCCTACAGTCTTAGCCTTATCCCCCACTCTGTTCACCACAACCCTTCCGTTGTGGAGCAAGACCAATGAATCCAAGTTCCTCAATCCTGAGATTATGTGGGAAACTATGACGATGCTGACCTCCCCTTTTATTTCCTGGAACGTCCTGCTGAGCTCCACCTTTGAGATCACATCCAAGTTGCTGAACGGTTCATCCAAGAAAACAACATCAGGCTTTCCCACGAAGGCGGCTGCTACCAAAAACCTCCGTTTGTATCCCTGAGATAGCTCTTTAAACCTTGCCCCTTGGTATTCTCTGAGCCCAAACATGTCGACAACATCATCAACGTTATCCAAGCCACGATATTCCGCAACGGCCTCCAGGTAGTCCCTGACTTTAACCCTGGGGAGCATGATAGTCTTCTCAAACGAAAATCCAACTTTATGAGGCGGGTACTCCTTGTACTTCATGCCCCTGAGGACAATGCTTCCATCATCCGGCTCGATGATCTTGGAGAGTATCTTCAAAAACGTCGTCTTCCCACTTCCATTGGGGCCCAAGATTAGGGACAGCCCGTCCGCAAGGGAGAATGAGACGTTCTGCAGTGCTTTTACATTGCCGTATGACTTACTCAAATTTGAGCATTCCAACAGCAAAGCCAACCACCCCCGAAAGAACTATGGCAACCAGTGGAAGGGCATAGGTGGGTGCCCCCTCATGTTGGAACTCGACGCAAACATCAGAGCTCTGGTTGAGAATTATAACTCTGACAACCCTGCTTCCCTTAATGCTGACCTTCACTGGATTCTTATAGAGCTTTGAAGCCGTCTGAATGTAAAGTTCCGCGTTGCCCCTCATATCAACTGAATACTCTCCAGTTAGGGGGAGTACAATCTCCTTGTTGGCCGCTTGAACCATGTTGAACCCTTTCCCAGTCTCTGGGAACTGGAACAGAACTTCCACCCTAACTGGAGAGGACGAAGCGTGGAGATACAGTCCCCATGCTGTTCCAACGGAGAGCAGTGAAGCAACCACAAATAAGACTAAGAAGACCCTCCTAATAGAAATCACCCCCCTCAAAGGCCTTAACTGCCAGTACACTGAGGACGGTGTATAAGACGAACCCCGAGTACAGGTAGTCGCCAGGGTGACCAAAGCGAGAAGAACTCCAAAGTATAAACGTAAGATCCTTAAAAGGAAGCAACAGGCGGGCAAAATTCCCGCCCGCAAGGATGCCCACGAAGACCGTAAAAACTCCTAAAACCGGAACCACCAGATCCCGGGACAGGGCCGCCAGGAGGAGAGTTAAAAACGCGGAGGAGAGTATAGAGAGGAATGACGTTCCGAGGAGGACCAAAAAGAACCTGGCATCAGGTGATATCCCGAACCCGGGCGGCAAGTAGTACAGAAAAACAGCGGTGAGAGATGAGAGCAAAGTGGCGCAGAGGACTAAAAAGAGGGTTCTCACGGCAAGCACTCTTCCCTTACTTCCCAGTGCGGCGATGTCGTGTATCACGGTTCCCCTCGCTATAGGAACCCCAAAGACGAAGGCCCCGAGAAGACCACCGAGAATGAAATCAAACACCACAGCTGCTGAAACCGCATTGAAAAACGCCTTCCATTGTGCAAGGCCAAAAGATACGAAGATGCTGGTGTCACTGGTGAGGTTGGCGAGCACCTGAGCCTGAAGATTGTAGTTTGGGGGAACGGGGAAGACGGAGGATCCTGTGACAACGGTCGCACTGGAGAGTCTGCTCCATACGATGTAGACCAGGATTGCCGGGGCGGAGACCAATATGGAGATGAACTGGGGCATTGACCTGAGTTCAACCCCAATGAACTTTACCGATCTCAACCCCTCCACCTCCAGAGGAGCAGGCCTAAAAGGACGGCAGCAGCGAGCCCGGCCAGGTAAAGCTTGAGTGGACTATTTCCGGGGATGTCCTTCACAGATCTGAGAAAGCTCTTAGCCTGCGGTGAGTCTACCACGTCAAAGTTTATCAGCACGGGATGATCTTCTGCAATGCCAAATGGATCCGAGCTGTAATAAACCTCACCGGTAACAGGGTAGGGGCCTTTAAAAACGATGTCCGTGGTGAAGTTCCGGGGCCCTGCCCCTACACACTTAGGGCTCTGGTTCAGGAACTTCCCATTGGCCTGCGGTATCGAAAACGCCGTGCACTTCTCGATAATCCTCGGATGCCCCTCAAGATCCACGCCCCACCCTATACGGTTCCCTTCGCTGCTGTTGTGGAGGTATATCTCGGTCCTCGAGGGTTTAAGCTCGTTGCCGAGGTTGTAGAAAGTTCGGGAAAGAGTATATCCCACCCAGTAAAAGGCGAAGAAAGCGGGCTTCCCATCGAGGATGAAGGTGTTGGTGTCCTTCTTAACCACAAACGAGACCCTCTTTGTCCTCGGGCAGGAAAGGTTGAGGTTCACACACCTTGTGATTTTAAGCCACAGAACGACGGTGTAAACCGAACCGTTGTCCTCATAGGTCAGGTTCGTCAGGGTGAAGGTATACCCTGCGTTGATCTTTCCAAGCACTACAACGTCTCCCCTCCATGCTAATGGTGCCCCTGCAACCGCCGCATGAGACTGCACCAGCAGGAGTACAATGAGAAGTGAAAGGGCAGCGGAACGTCTCATTTTACTCACCTCATGGGAATTCTTAAAAATCAAAGAATAAAAATATTTCAGTTACTGGAGTTTTCCGTGCTTAGAACCTTATTGGGATCGGGGATATATCCCTGAAGTGTGCCTGAAGTATCTACAATGGTCTTAGTGTCTGATCCCCCCAGGAGATGGGACACTTTTTCCTTGACAGTTACATGGTAGGGGGTCACTATGTTATAGCCACCCCAAGAACTTATATATCCGTAGGTGTATCCCATATTTATGTCAACAGAGTAGCTTATTTTGGTTATATGTATCAATGGAGTCTGATAGTTCTTAACGGAGTACCTGTACCCGTGGGAGAAAAGGATGAACTTGTTAATTGTATCATCATAGAGTCCATATTGATAAAGGCCCCATGCTGCTCCATGGTGATCATTCCAAGAAACACTGAAACTTACGCTTACCCCATCATAAGCTCCAGAAACCTGCAGATGTGGATCTATGCCCTCATCAGTCCTTCCGGTAGCCTGACCTGCTGGGACACCCCAGACCGTAGCGGCTGCACTTCCTGAGGTCATTCCAAGCACTAGCAGACCAAGCAAAATTCCCAATAACCCCCTGCCATCGCATAATGCCCACCCCGTTAAGTTATCTGCAATAGATTCTATTTAACCTATCCTTATAAGCTTTTTCCTTTACTATAAGTAATAACTCCTTCTTTTTTTTTTTTTTGAATATTAAATTTATTCAGAGTTGCATTTTGCTCCTGAACTTATCTAAAAGAAGCCCGAGTAAAAGAGTTGCATGGCCATGCAACCAATGCCGTTCGGCGTTTGTTACCTCACCACTACATCGGCGCAGACCTTAAATACGTGGGGCTTAAAGTCGCTCACCTTCTTCACCCTCACCTCGCACTCCTTCCCCTGGCTTGAGCATTCCTCGATTATTCTCCTTCTGAAGTTCTCTATCTCGGCCTCGCCAACGAAGTCGTAGTAGTGGAGCCACCTCTCCGCTTTGCTCAGCGTTAAAGCTAAGGCATCAATGCCCCTCGGCGTTGGGCTTATCACGCGGTCGTAAGTGGGAAGCTCAGGCAAAACCTCAAAGGCATCGCCGTGTATGAACTCTATCTCACCCTTCAAGCGCTTCCTGTTGAGTTCAATGTTCTCCAAACCCAGTTCGTAGGCTTCCCTGTTCAGCTCGACCGCCGTTATTTTGACCCTCCTATACCGCGCTATGACTAAAGCGTAGGGAAGAACGCCCGCGAAGGGGACTAAAACCCTCTCGCCATCGCGAACGAGCTGGGCCAGCCGATAGCGTTCGCCCTTCATCCTCGGGTTGAAGAAGACCCTGCTTAGGTCAACCTTTATCTCGACGCCGTTCTCCCTGTGGATTGTTTCGAGCCTCTTCTCGCCCCAGATTATCGAGTAGTCCCTTATTCTGAATTTGCCTTCGTGGAAGCCCTTCTGGGCCACGACCCTGATGAACGGGTGAACCTTTCGGAGGCCCCAAACGATGTCATCAACCCTATGTTCCAGCTCGGGCGGGATTTGAACGACCGCTATGTCGCCGACGATGTCGTACCTCCGGAGGTGCCTCAGCTCATCTTCACTCAGCTTTTCCGCCAAAACGCTCTCAAGGTTCTTGTATATCTGCCTCTCAGGTCTCAGCGGGAGCTCAACCGGTAGAACTTCGTAGCCGAGCGAGCGAACCATCTCATCTCCAACAACGGGAAGGAGGACGAAATCACCCTCCCTCCTCGGCCTTCTCTTCCCATCGTATATCCCGAGGCTTTTCAGTTTTCTCTTCACCGGCTCTGCCTCTCGCTTTGGAACCTTTAGTGCGGGCATATGTATCAGAAGGGGTTCGGTCGGCACCTTAAAAGCTTCACTTCCAGTAGGGCTCCCTCATGACGACTGCTTCCCTGAATATCTCCACTATCTCCCCATCGCCCGCGCCGTTTCTCATCGCGGTCATAAAGTCTATCAGGTCGTCGTTCCTCAGCAGGCAGGTCTTGAACATCCCGTTAGAGGTGACCCTCAGGCGGGTACAGTTGGCGCAGAAGACCGTGTTGTGCATAGCCCTCACAACTTCAACCTCGGCTATGCCGTAGTCGGTTGGAACGAAGTACTTCTTCCGCCTGTGCATCCTCCTCTCGCGCGTTTCCACAGCTTTCCTCTCAAGCTCCCTCTCAACCGGTTTGAGCGGGTAGAAGTACTTCCGGAAAAATGCAGTCTCCTCAACCTCCCTTGGGGCCTCAAGCTCGATGAGCTGGAGTATCGTTCCAGTTTTAGCCGCGAAGTCAACCATGTCCCAGATTTCACCCTCGTTCAGGCCCCTCATAACCGTCATGTTAAGCTTTACGGGAGAGAGGTATTTCACCGCCTCCCCTATCCCCTCCAGGACAACGTCGAGCATGTCGACGCCGGTTATGCGTTTGTAAACCTCTCTCCTGAGGCTGTGGAGGGAGACGTTAACGCGGTCGAGGCCGGCCTTTGCCAACGGTCTCGCCAGCTCTTTGAGCCTGCTCCCGTTGGTCGTCATGCTGAGGTCAATGAGGTAGGGCTTTATACGCCTCACGATTTCGATTATGTCCTCCCTGACCGTTGGCTCGCCCCCGGTCAGCTTGACCTTCCTGATGCCGAGGCGCGAGGCTATCCTGACGATCCTCTCGATCTCTTCCGGGGTCATTTCGTTTTTAGCTAAGAACCTCTGACCCTCACGGTGGCAGAAGAAGCAGTGGAAGTTGCACTCCTGCGTCAGGGAAATCCTGAGGTTCGTCACCGGCCTTCCAAAGCGGTCGTAGAACATCCCCTTCCCCCGCATTATTTAGCGCTTTGAGTTAATAAATTTTTTCAAGAAAACAAAATTGTTTAACATAATCATGGGAAAAGTAAATGTAGGGGTAAAATGAAGGGTGATGGGGGGAGACCATGAGGACAGAGAGGGGCAGGGAGATACTCAACCGGCTTGAGGATCTTCACAGGAATTTTGAAAGGCGTTTTCCCGAGCTCTATTCTGAGAAAGGGACTGAGGAGCTCTACAAGCTGGTAAGCGGCCTCTATGAGATAGTGAACGAGAGCATGGAGCTTGTGAACGACCTCTACCGGGAGATGGCTGCCGCTGGACCGGAGCTTGAGTCCACGCTGAGGGAGCTGCAGAAGGGAGAGCACCAGATGAAGTTCCGCCTTGAGGAGCTGTTGGGAATCCTCGCGAAGCCCCAGGACTACTCGACCAAGGCCAGACTGAAGGTGGCCCTCGACAGACTCGTCCAGTTCCACAGGGTGTACGACTACACAGTTTCGAGGGCCCTGGCGGCCCTCGGCAGGGAGATAGAGGGGCTTGAGTTCATGGAGAGGATGGGCGTTGAAAGCGAAAATCAGAAAAAGGCACCGGCGAGTATAATCGAGAGGCTCAGGAAAATCGATGAAACTGAGGAGAAGCTTGAAAGGCTTACCTCCTTCGTTGGAAGGCTGTACCTTCATCCATCCGATGTCTACCGCGTGGAGAACGCCCTGATGGAGTGGCACCGCATGGGGCTTCTCTGGGTGGAGGCGAGGTACGTTGGAAAGCTCAGCGGGGTCGCGAACCCTGAGGAGATACTGGAGGGACTAGCGCTCATTGGAGTTGTGGAAAAGAAGGAACGGGGGGGTGAAAGTGTCTACAGACACAGGAGTTTCAGTTCGGGTTAGGGGGATATACAGCACCGCCCTAACAAAGCTGTTCCTCGACAGGGGCTTCAAAATCGCCCAGCCAAGCCAGAAAACGGCCGAGAGGCTCGGTATAGAAAGGGGCTACGACGAGTTCGATGTGGACGTCTACGACAGGAAGGATCACCAGGGGGTCATCCTGACAGGGGATGCCGTGGAGAAGGTCAAGGCCCTGTTCGAGGAGGAGTTCATTGACGCCCTCTTCAGAAAGCTCCCTTACCAGCTCTACGGAATCTACAAGGGGCTCGTCATCAAGAGGGATGAGAAGTACGTGTACGTGGACATCGGGAGCGCCATAGGAACCGTGCCCGCAGAGGAGGGCCGGAACCTGAGGGAGGGCGACGAGGTTCTGGTTCAGGTTAAGAGGCACAGCGTTCTGCCCCACCTCAGCACGACGATAACGATCCCCGGGGACTACGCCGTCCTCATTCCAAAACCCGTTGGAAGCCAGAGACACGTCAAGATATCGAGGAAAATAAGGGAGCAGAAGGAGAGGGAGAGGCTCAGGATCCTCGGACTGAGTATAGACATGGGCGAATGGGGCATCCTGTGGAGAACGGCCGCGGCCTACAAGGACTGGAACACCCTCAGGGACGAGATAATAAGGCTTTCAAAGCTCTCGGACAGGCTCAAGAAGGCAGAAGGGGTATCGGCGCCGGAGCAGATAATAGAGGGGAGGAACATCTACGAGGTCGAGTTCGGAGGGGGCACCAAAAAGAAGCTCGACGAAATTAGGAACAGGGTCGTTCCGACCATAGATGGCCACCACCAGCTGAAGGCCTACGACCTGGAGATGAGCTTCGCCGTTGAGATAGCGGAGAGCATACTCGCCAAGATCCCCGGCCAGAGGCTCAAGGTCAATCAGGGGTTCTGGGAGGGCCTGATAGACAGCAAAGGGCCGAAGAAGGGCTGGCTCTTCTTCTTAGAGCACAACAAACCGGACGGCCAGGTTTTCAAGCTGGGGCCGGGGGAGATAACAGAGGTCTCCTTCAACCCGCTCAAGATCACCATGAGGCGGAGCCTGAAGCCCGGCAAGTTCTACGACGGTCTCGACCTGCCGATAGAGAGCGGGGACTACGCGATAACCGAGATAGAGGCCGGGAAGTGGTGGTTCGTGCACCGCTACTACGACAGGAGGGGCAACCTGAAGGGTGAGTACTACAACATAAACACCCCCGTTGAGGTGTACCCAGACAGGGCCCGATACATAGACCTCGAGGTGGACATAGTCAGGTGGCCCGACGGGAAGAAGGAGGTAATAGACAGGGACAAGCTCACTGAACACTACAGGGACGGCATCATCAGCGAGAAGCTCTACCGGGCCGTGCTCAAGATAACCCAGGAAGTCTACGAGAGGGTTTAGGGCAGGGTTTTGATGCCCAGCTTCTCAGCATCTTTTTTCAGTCTTTTATCGTAGGTCGCCAGCCTTTTGAAGTCCTCGGCAGTTGCCAGGATCACCATGTCGTTGAAGCGCTTCGGATTCTTGGCCAGTTCAAGCGCGCGTTTTGTGTACTTCCCGTCATCACCGATAACCTTCGCCCTCGGGCTATTCAGAATCGAGGAGACCACCTTCATTATGTCTTCCCCTCTGTAACCTTTCTCTCTGAAAAACCAGTAGAGCTCGTAGAGGACGATACTCGGTACGA
The DNA here is from genome assembly GCF_026991495.1 of Thermococcus sp. Lineage (GTDB taxonomy): Archaea > Methanobacteriota_B > Thermococci > Thermococcales > Thermococcaceae > Thermococcus. The sequence goes on from NZ_JALXBJ010000056.1 coordinate 22,483, forward strand.
CCCATCTTTCCAGCGATGCAAGGATGTTTCTTGCTTCCGAGTTGAACTCAGAATCCCTTAGGGTGGCGTATATGAAGAGGTTGGTGTCTATTACCGTCACTCCTCCTCACCCTGGCCCCTTCTTATTGCCTCCTCGATGTCCTCGACCTTCAGTCCCCTTCCCCCGGGCAGTAGGGGGAGTTCAAGGTCGCTCTTTTTGATCACGGCCTTCCCGTCTTCGATCTCGACGACGAGAACGTCCCCCACTTTAATTCCCAGCTTCTTCCTAATATCGCTTGGGATAGTAATTTGATAGTTCCTAGTTACCTTTGTGACCCCCATAGTCTCACCAGATATAGTAGGGCACTGGAGTGTAAAAACGTTGCGGTGGAAACCCTTTAATATTTCCCAGTGTCTTTTTACTTCTTTCTCCCGAAAGCCTCGCCCTTCAGGGCGGGGAGGAGGTCAGGAAATTGGAGTAATATACTCGGCGGGTAATGTTCAGAGGTTTCCTTTTCCCTTTTCTTGCTCGGTGTCGATTGCGTCTTCAATTCCCCTGTCGGTTATCCTGAAGTAGGCCATTAGGCCGCTGGGCCTGAAGCGGTGCCTCTCAAGGACGGCAGCTCCCCTGCCGTTCGGCAGTCTGTCGAGCCTCAGGATATCCTTGCACCTGTAACCGAGGGTCTGCTCCGCCACTGGGCGGGTCTTCTCAAGTCTGCTGTCGAAGTGAACCTGGTTCACCACTATGACGGGGAGCGAGTTCCTCCTCGCTATCCAGAGCAGAACCTGGAGCTGCTTGCTGATCTCGGGGGTCAGGTTCCACCAGTCTTCCTCGGCCCTGTAGTGGGCCGTTATGGAATCAACGACAACGAGCCTGAAGTCGGCGCTGACGATCTTCTTCAGCGACCCTATGACCCTCCTCTGCTCCCTGAAGTCCGATGGAGTGAAGAGTATGAACCTCTTCAGGGCCTCCTCCGGGTCGATGCCCCTGAGGGAAGCCATCTGGGATAGCCTCTCGGGGGAAAACCCGCCCTCAGTGTCCACGTAAGCCACCTTTCCGCCGCTGAGGAGGCCCGTTTGAACCGCCAGGGTGGTCTTACCCGTGGCGTAGGGGCCGTAGACCTGGGTGAGAACCCCCTCGGCAAAGCCCCCTCCAAGCAGCTCGTCCAGCGATCCCACGCCCGTGGACAGCATGGCGACACCTTCACAGGGTGATCTCCTCGTAGGGCTTGAGGACGCGCAGGAAGGTGAACACCCTGTCCTTCAGGAGCTGCTGTCTGAGCTTCTCAGGGTCGCCGTTCCCGTAGACACCGTAGTGCATTGGTATGGTCACCCTGGGTCTTATGTCCTCTATTATCTGAACGGCCTCACGCTCGTTTGCCGTCGAACGGCCGCTTATCGGGACGAGCAGAACGTCAACCTTTCCCCTGAGCTCCTGAAGGGCGGGAAAGGGATAGGTATCCCCAACGTGCAGGAGCCTCTTGTCCCCCTCTATCAGGTAGCCTAAGGGGTACTGGCTCGATGGGTGCTCCATGAGGTAGGCCGTGACCCTGACGCCGTTTCCAAGCTCCAGAGTTTCTCCGTCCTCAATCTCGCGAACTCGCGTGATTCCATCGCTCACGGCCATGAGGTAGACCGGCTTTGGTCCCACCACCGTTGCACCCCTGAGCCGCGAGAGCAGCTCCACCTTCCCGTAGTGGTCGCTGTGTTCGTGCGTTATGAGGATGTAGTCCACCTCTCCTATTCTGTCGTCATCTACCTCTGGATACGGGTCGATCAGGATCCTGACCCCCCTCGTCTCGACCCAGAAGCAGGAGTGACCGTACCATATGAGCTTCATCCGTCTCACCGAGATAAGTCTGAAGAGGTGGACTTAAATATTTCCCCGCCCAAAACCCTGCGATGAAGATGAAGGGAAAGGTTGCGGCGGCCCTCATCGCGGTCCTTATCCTCTCACTGGCGGCCTCCGTTCAAACGGTCCAGCCCAAAGAAAACGTTTTGAGCGAAGCCCAGGCCATACTGAAGAGCGTTGAGGCCATAAGGGGACTCCAGTTCAAGGAGCCTCCAAAGATAGTGGTGCTGACGCGGGCGGAGGCAGAGAGAATGTTCAAACCCGGGAGACCGGACGTGGAGAGGATGAAACTTGAAGGCGACGTCTACAAAATGAGCCTGCTCCTGAAGCCGGACTACCCCTACGTCCACGAGAAGGTGGAGCAGAGCGTCGGCTGGATAGCGGCCACAGTGGGGGACACGATATACATCATTGAGGAGAACTTCCTCTCGGATCCGGCAACCGCGAAGAGGGTAATAGCCCACGAAAGCGTTCACGTCCTTCAGAAGCAGTGGTTCAACGCCCCTTACGGCGGGCCGACGCTCGACACCACCAAGGCAATACAGGCGGCGATAGAGGGGGACGCCGACCTCGTGGCGGACATCTACTGCAACGAGACTGGCATACCGATCCACAAGATAACCGACCTCTACACGAGGGACCCAGTCACCGACCTCGGGATATTCCCATACGTCTACGGCGACCGCTTCGTTGCGTACCTCTACAGGAGAGGAGGCTGGCCCCTCGTGAACTCAATGTACGGGAACCTCCCTAACACCACGAAGGAGGTCATGTTTCCAAAGCTCTACCTTGAGAACTGGACGCCGGTGAACCTCAGGGAGGAGGCAGTCTCAATGCTCCCGAAGGGCTCTGAGGTAGTCTACTCGGACAGGATGGGGGCCTTTTACATCTTCCTCATCTACTGGGGACACGGTGCGAGCATGGCCAACTCCACTGAAATGGCTGAGGCCTGGACAGGAGACTGGCTGGTCGTGGGGGACTCAAAAGAGGGCGACCTAACAAACAGAACCCTCGTCTGGAATGTGGAGTTCAAGGACTCCAAAAGCGCAGCTGATTTTGCCGACTTCTTAAGGGGGCTTGCAAGGGGAAATCCCTACGCCCACTTCACGATCAAGGAGGAGGAAAAGAGGGTTGTCCTCCGGTCATGGAGGATGGAGGGGGCCGAGGAAAATGAGGGGAAGACTGCACTGCCCGATCTGTGGAAGGGAGTACGATAAACCGATCCAGCGCTGTTCCTGCGGTGAGCCGGTGGAGTTTGAACTCTTTGAGGGAGAGCCCTACATTGCCAAGACAGCCTGGGAGAGGTTTTACGACTTCTGGCCCATCGAGCCAGAGCTTGAGCTTTCCCTCGGTGAAGGCGACACTCCCCTGGTTAGGTCCAGACTCGGAAAGGAACTCGGGGTAAAGCTCTACCTCAAGAACGAGACGGTAAACCCAACCTGGAGCTTCAAGGATAGAGGAACGTTTTTGGCAGTGAGCTACGCCCTCAAAGCCGGCTACAAAGCGGTCGGAACGGTCTCTACAGGCAACATGGGGGCCAGCGTTTCAGCCTACGCATCGCGCTTCGGCCTTAAAGCGAAAATCCTCGTCTCGGAAAACGCAGGCGACGAGAAGGTGAAAGCCATCTCCGTCTACGGCGGGGACGTGATAAGGGTTAAAGGCGACTACGGAAAGCTTTACTTCGAGAGCCTGAAGCTTGGAGAGAAGCTCGGCGTCTATTTCATAAACTCCGACAACCCGTTTCGCGTTGAGGGCTACAAGGGAATAGCCTTCGAGATAGCGGAGGAGCTGAGTCCGGACTACGTTTTAATTCCCACCAGCTCAGGGGGTCTCTTCAGGGGGATAGCGAAGGGCTTCATCGAGCTGAAGGAGAATGAACTGATTGAGGAACTGCCAACGCTAATAGCGGTTCAGGCGGAAGGCTGTTCGCCGATATGCAGGGCGTTCAAAGAGGGGAAAGAAAAAATCGAGCGCTTTAAAAAGCCAGAAACGATAGCAAAGGCCATAGCCAACCCTTATCCACCGAGCGGTAACGCGGTTCTGAAGCTCCTCCGCGAGTTCGGCTGGAAGTGCGTTGCGGTGAGCGATGAGGAAATAACCGAGGCCCAGAGAAAGCTCGCAGGAGAAGGACTCTTCGTCCAGCCCGCGAGCGCAACTGGAATTGCCGCGGTGAAGAAGCTCATCGAGAGCGGTGTTATTTCTGAGGGGTCGAAGGTGGTTTCGATTCTTACGGGTTCAGGTTTGAAGACCCTCCCCCATGCGGAGGGCGGGGAAGTTAGGGAATGCTCCCTTGAAAACCTTGAAAGTTGCCTGAGGTGATGGGAATGCTCGTTGGAATAGGCCTCATGCCCCACGGAAACCCGGTTCTGGAGCCTCCGGATGAAGAGACGAAAAAGTTAGTGGAGGTTCTGAGGGACATCGGGAGAGCCTTCTCTGATGTTGACTCCTACGTCCTGATAAGCCCGCACAACGTGAGGATGAGCGACCACCTTGGAGTGGTCATGGCGGAGAACCTGGTTTCGTGGCTCGGCTTTGAGGGAGTTGAACTTCCGGGAGAGTGGAATACCGATAGGGAGCTGGCCGAGAAAATCTACAGGGCCGAAAAAGATGCTGGAATTCCAGTCGTTGACCTGAACTTCGCCAGCAGGAGCGGAGAATACTCCCGCTGGCCCCTTAGCTGGGGGGAGCTTATCCCTCTCCATTTCCTCAGAAAGAGGCCTCTGGTTTTGATGACGCCGTCGAGAGGGGTTGATAGGGAAACCCTCGTGAAGTCGGGGGAAATCCTTGGGAAAGTTCTTGAGGAGAGCGGGAAGAGAGTTGCTCTGATAGTCAGCGCAGACCACGGGCACGGGCACAGCGAAAACGGCCCCTACGGCAAGGTAAAGGAGAGCGAGGAGTACGACAGGCTTATCATGGAGCTCATCAACGAGAACCGGCTTGAAGAGCTTCTCAACATTTCCGAGGGGCTGGTGAGAAAAGCCCTAGTTGACAGCTACTGGGGGATGCTGATGATGCTCGGAGCTGTGAGTATCGGAGAGTTCGAGCTTAAGGGCTCTGCATACTCCTGTCCGACCTACTTCGGCATGGCGGGAGCGCTGTGGGTGAGGAAATGAGTCAATCCAAAACGTCAAAGCTGATCTCCAAAAGCCCCTTGCTCTTCCTGAAGCGGGTTTTTCTGATTCTTACCTCTCCAATCTCTCCCGTCGTCTTTGTATGCTCTTCCCTGCATGCGTTGACGTTCCAGCCCTCGATGACGACCACTTTGAGGGTCTTTACCTCCGAAGGAACCGGGAAGAGGTCGTACATATCCTCGCCAAAGCGCTTCTCGGCCTCCTCGCGCGGGAGCTCGTAAACCTTGACGGGGGCGTTTTCCATGATTTTCTCGTTGGCGAGGCGCTCTATTTCCCTAACCTCCTCGGGGGCGGGCTTTCGTTCGAACTTGACGGTTAAAATAGCCCTGTTGCCTTTAACGTGGGTCGAGGCCGTCCACTTGGCCCCCTCACCGAGAACTTTAACGACGGCCCCCTTGACCACGTGAAGGGCGGTATGTGTTCTAACCTCGTCCATGCTTGGGGGTTGGAGGTGGAGGATATAGGGGTTTCGGTATGCCGAGTGCAGGGAGTTTTTGAAAGTCCTTCAGGTGAGCTATTCTCTTTCCGAATGAATTGCACTGGAGCCTTTCAACGCTCAACGAAAACCGTTATAAAAGCCAAAGGGGATACACCAGTGCCGAATTAAATGCCTCTGAGGTGGGGAACATGCCGGAGAAGAAGAGAAAGAGGGTTCTCATTTTGGGTGCCGCTGGCAGGGACTTCCACAACTTCAACGTCTTCTTCAGGGACAATCCGGAATATGAGGTCGTTGCCTTCACCGCGACCCAGATCCCGGACATCGAGGGAAGGCTCTATCCGCCGGAGCTGGCAGGAGAACTCTACCCTAACGGGATTCCAATATGGAGCGAGGACGACATGGAGAAGATAATCAGGGAGCACGACATCGACATAGTTGTCTTCGCCTACTCGGACGTCTCCCACGAGCACGTCATGCACCTCGCCAGCAGGGCCCACTCGGCTGGAGCAGACTTCTGGCTTCTCGGACCCAAGAGCACGATGCTCAAGTCCAGCAAGCCTGTGGTAGCTGTAACAGCAGTCAGAACCGGCTGCGGAAAGAGCCAGACCAGCAGGAAGGTCGCCAAACTGCTCCAAGAGATGGGCTACAAGGTGGTTGCCATAAGACACCCGATGCCCTACGGCGACCTCAGAAAGCAGATCGTCCAGCGCTTCGCCACCTACGAAGACCTCGACAAATACGAATGCACTATCGAGGAGCGCGAGGAGTACGAGCCCTACATCGAGAGGGGAATGGTCGTCTATGCCGGCGTTGACTACGAGAAGATTCTCCGCGAGGCTGAGAAAGAGGCCGACATAATCCTCTGGGACGGCGGAAACAACGACTTCCCGTTCTATGTGCCGGACCTCTGGATAGTGGTTACAGACCCGCACAGGCCCGGCCACGAGCTCAAGTACCACCCCGGTGAGACCAACTTTAGGAGCGCTGACGTGATAATCATCAACAAGATAGATACAGCCAACCGCGACGACATCCAGAAGGTCCGGGAGGACATCGAGAAGATCAACCCGAACGCCATCGTTATCGACGGTGCCTCACCGCTCTACGTCGACAAGCCGGAGCTTATCAAGGGCAAGCGCGTCTTAGTTGTGGAAGACGGGCCAACGCTCACCCACGGCGGCATGAAGTACGGTGCCGGCTACATAGCGGCGAAGAAGTTCGGGGCCAAGGAGATAATAGACCCGAGGCCCTACGCGGTCGGCTCGATCGTCGACACCTACAAGAAGTACAGCCACCTCGACGTCATACTCCCGGCCATGGGCTACGGCGAGAAGCAGATCAAGGAGTTGGAGGAGACCATAAACAACGCCGACGCCGATGTGGTTGTCATTGGAACGCCCGTTGACCTTAGGCGCTTCATGAACCTCAACAAGCCGGCGGTGAGGGTAAAGTACGAGCTCGAGGAGATCGGCCAGCCGAAGCTGAAGGACGTTCTCAAGGAGTGGCTTGAGAAGTGCGAGAAGCTCAAGAAGTGATCTTTCTATAGCTTTCATTTTCAACCTTCTCCGAAAACATTTTATATTGGACGTGGCCAAGCTGAAAGGGTGGTTTCATGGTGGTGTTTGCTATAGGGTTAGTGTTGCTATGGATTAGCGGAATAGTAGCGGTGATCTGGGTAATCTACGACGTGCTTACAAACCAAAAGAGAATGCCCGACACGGAGAAAGTAGTATGGATCCTGGTGGCTCTGTTCCTGACGCTGATCGGGGCGCTCCTCTACTACCTCATCGTCAAGAGAGAAAGAAAATATGAGGGGGAGCCAGAGGAGTACGGGGAAAACCGTGAAGAACCCATCGTCTACTGAAGCCTTTTCGAAAGGCTTTTAGGGGGGAATGCCCAACTATCAACGCCCGGGGAGTGCCGCCGAAGGCGGAGCCGATGAACTTGGGCGGGTTATTACCCCCTTTACGGCGGTGGTTCGATGAGAGACTACATCGTCTACGCGGTTCTGGCTGCTTTTTTCGCGGCGCTCGTCCCGATATTCGGGAAGCTCGGCCTCAGGGACGTCAACCCCACCCTCGCGACCGCGATGAGGGCCGTTATAATGGCGCTCTTCTTAGCGGGCGTTGCCCTAGCGAGCGGCTCAACAGGCGTTGCTGAAATCGATGGCAGGGCGCTCCTCCTGATAAACCTTTCCGGACTTGCGGGGGCGCTCTCGTGGCTGTTCTACTTCATGGCAATAAAGAATGGAAGGGTTCCCGCGGTGATTGCGATAGACAAGACCAGCGTTGCCCTCGCGATATTCCTATCGTGGCTCGTCCTTGGGAGCAGGATAAACCTGAAAACGGCGCTCGGGGCAGTTCTCATCGTCATCGGCGCGATTCTGGTGTCGCTGTGAGCGTGTTCGAGTTTCCTCACCGATATCGGAGTTCCGGTCTCAGGTGCCCAATTCTCGCCCAGTATTATACCCTCCGGGAGGAGGGAAATCTATAAATACCCGGAGGGAGGAGGGAAATGAACACGGGCTTAATGATGCTTGTTTGGTTTGCCGTTATATTGCCGGTTTTCGGAATAGAATACTTCCTTTGCGACAAGGCGCCGGTTTTGAAGAGTCAGATATACAGCACTTCCCCCTCAGATCTGATGAGCTGGTCTGAAAAATGCAGAATTGCAGGGGCTATAGGACTGCCCGTGGCCCTGTGGGGAATAGCAATAAACATTGGTCTGTTCGTGGATGGGGAAGTAACCTTCGGCTTAGCGGCGCTGTTTTTCACCGGAGGCTCGGTGTACATGTTCGCTGGCGATGCTATGAGGAGCATCAAATACCGGGCCGTAGCCCAGGAGCGCCTCCTTCAGGAGGCCGTCGCCAGCGGTGTCGAAATAGGCATGAAGAAGGCAAAGGAGAGCTGAGCTCTACAGTTCCCCAGCTTCCTTTAGTATCTTCTCATAAAGCCCTTCACTAAGCCAGAAACCAGTATCTCTTAGCCTCTCCAGTTCGTCTTTAAGACTGGTTATCCTCCCAGTGAACTTGGCTTTAAGGAGAATGCCGATGGTTCCGGTCACTCTGAGACCGAGAGCTTTAGCAACTTCCCTTCCATCGTAATCATCTATCAAGGCAAGTTCAGCGCTCTTTTCAAGGGCCAGGACTATCGCTTCACTCTCGCCTTCATCCAGCTCGATCATTAGGGACCTCTTGAGTCTCTCGTCAGCTATCCTCTCCACCCTAATCCATTCGGCGTTTTTAATTGTCCTGGCGTCTTCGCTATCGCCACCTTCAATAACGCATTCTCTGTAAACGGCTTCAGGGATTAAGATCTCGCCAAAGAACTTCCTCAGAAGTGCAAGCCTCCCGATTTTAGCGAGATGGATTAATGGAGTCGAGTTACTCACCACGGGCAAAGGCCACATCCTCCAGCAGTTCCCTTTCGGTGTAGTGCCGCGGGATCCTTCTCTTAGCGAGTTCCTCAAGGAATTCCCTTTTGGTCACTCCTGCGAGCTTAGCCGCTTTCCCAAGGGGGAGAACGCCCCGCTGGTATAGTATAACAGCCAAATCCAGTCTCAGCTCCCTTTCAACTTCATCCTTGGGAAGCTTCATGGCGGTGACAACATCATTCGGAATGACTATCTCCATTCCCTCCACCAGATTAATGTTGAACGAGAGCATATTTAACTCTTCTTACCAACCTTTTCGAAGGGGATGTATACCCTGAGCCCCTCAACTCTCCCGGGCGAATATAACGAGTCAGGAAGCTTTATGTTGACTTTCCTCCGAAGTTCGATGGCAACGTCGGCTATCTCATCGGTGAGAGATAACATGGGCGAAGTTTAAGAATAAAAAGGGCAAAAGAAACCTAAACCTCGCCGGCCTCTCTTAGAATTCTCTTTACAACCTCATCAGAGATTCTGAAACCGTTCCCCCTTAGCTCTTCCACGTAGGGAGCGATTTGGATATAAGGCCCTTTCTCTTTGCAAGGAGAAACAGGCCGAGCGTTCCAGTGGCCCTAAGCCCAAAGCTCCTTGCGACTTTTCTCGCATCCTTATCGTCGGGGATAACCACCTCAATCTCGTTTTCAAGGGCAAAGGCTATCGTCTCGGCTTCTCCATGATCTATCATTTCAAGGAGAACCTCCACGAGCCTCTGGTTCTTTACCGAACCCCTCTCCGAAAACCTGGTTTGCTATAACGAGGGCTTCTCATGCCCCACACCTTCGACAACAGTCTCGTAATGGACCGCATCGGTAATGTAAACTTCGTCGAAGAGTTTCGCCGGAAGGTCGAGAAGTTCAAGCTTTGCGAGAAATATGAGCGGGAAAGAGTTCACAACTGCCCTCATGAGAGCTCCCCCAGAGCCTCAAGGTCGCTCTCAAGCTCTTCTTCATCGTAAGGTATGCCACTTCCCTCTCTCACAAGGAGTTCAATGAATTCCCACTTGCTCAGACCTGCCAATCTTCTAGCTTGGCCAAAGGATAGTATACCCTTCTCGTAGAGGCGCAGGGCCAGCTCCACTTTTATTCTCTCCTCAACCTCTCCATCGGGTATCTTCACCATTCTTGGAAGCTCGACGATTATTCTCTTTCCCATCTTCCCACCAAGGTGGGGTTAGAGGAGGCTGTATTTAACTCCTTCGTCCCCAGTATTATACCCTCCGGGAGGAGGGAAATCTATAAATACCCGGAGGGAGGAGGGAAAGGGGTTACCGATACCCCCATATGAACGATGATACTGCGAAGCATGTGGGAGTTACTTGGATTTTGAGCCTTATCGTAATGATGTCTGGAGTGCTAGCTAAAGTGAAAGCCCTTCAGGATCTTGGGATAGGACTGGGATTGGGAGGACCTTTCTTAGTATCCGGGATAGAAGACTACTATAAAATAGAAGGTGCTGAGTACATAGTGACTCATTATTCTGGCGAAGACGCTATAAACGAAGCCATGAAGCTGGCAAAAGATGCACGCAACGGGGCACTGGAGTCTTGGATTGCTGGAGGATTCTTCTTTATGCTCTTTGCTTGGGGAGGACTTGGAATATCGATGACATTAACGGGCCTTGCAAATTTAACCAACTTCATAGTAATGATCCTTGCACACAAACGTTACAGCGAGCTGAGAAAGATGCTCATGATACTCCAGCTCAAGAAGGGCGACAAAGCAGAGATATCGATCAAGATCTAACCCTTCCATTTTTAAACCCTGAGAACTTACACTTCTCAATCTTTATAAGGGGTTGAGAACTATAACTTCTCAGGTGTCCCCATGAGACTGGGCGATCTCACCTACATGAACCCCTGGTGGGAGGGGAAAGAGGACTACCACGTGAGGCGCTGGAGAGAGCAGAGATTCCACTGGCGGCCAAAGTGGCTGGGGAAGCTTTCGCTTAAGCCGTTCTCCCTCAACTTCGTCCTCGGTCCGAGGCAAGTGGGGAAAACCACAGGGATAAAGCTTCGGATTCAAGAACTCCTGAAGGATAACCCGCCCGAGGCCGTTCTCTACGTCAACGTTGAGGTCTTACCAAGCCATCGCGAGCTTTTAAACATCCTCCGCGAGTTCCAGGAGCTCAAGGAGAAGGAAGGGATTAAGACGGGTTACATCTTCCTCGACGAGGTTACCTCCCTTGAAGGCTGGTGGCGCGGGATTAAACCGCTCATAGACGCCGGCCTCTTGGAGAACGACGTGGTTACAGTTACAGGCTCAAGCTCCCTGAGGGTCAAGAGGGACATTGAGCTCTTTCCCGGCAGGAGAGGGAGTGGAAAAACTATAGAGGTCATGCCACTCTCGTTTCCAGAGTACGTGGAGGTAATGGGACTGGAGAGGCCAGGACTGCGGAGGGAGAGAGTCCTGAAGCTCTTTGAGGCCTACCTGAGTACCGGTGGATTCCCGGCGTCGATAAACGGCCTCCCGATGGACGACCTCCTCGGGGCGTATATCGGAGAGATCGTCCGCTTTGGAAAGAGCCTTGAGATAGCTAAGGAAACCCTCGCGGCGGTGATAAGGAGCGCCCCCTCGGCGACGAGTTTCAGAGCCTTGGCGGGCATGACCTCCGGCTACTCCTACAAGGTTGTCCAGGACTATATCGAGTTCTTCACCGAGCTTTACATCCTCGGGATAGCCTACCTAAAGCAGGGTAACCAGGTGCTCTACAAGCGCGAGAAGAAGTTCTTCTTCCGCGATCCCCTCCTGGCGAGGCTCTTCGCCCTGTGGAGCGGGACCGAGCTTAGGGAGGACGCACTATACGAATGGGTAGTTCAGGAGCATCTCCACCGCCGTTTCGGCGAGGTGTACTACTACAGGAACTCCTATGAGGCCGATGCAGTTGCCGGAGACCTCAAGGTCGAGGTGAAGACTGGAAAAACCCACAGGAAGTATCCGAAAAGCGTAAGGGTTTTAGGGAAGGAGGAAGTGCCCTTCTTCCTCCTCGAACTCACTCCCCAACAACCTGCACTATAACGCGCCTGTGCCTCGGCCTCACATCCAGCTCGACGAAGAATATCTGCTGCCACGTTCCCGTCACCAAGCGGCCGTCAACGACCGGGAAGCACTCGCTCGCGCCGAGCAAAGTCGCGCGGAGGTGGCTGTGGGCATTGTCGTCTATCCTGTCGTGGAGGTAGCCCTTTCCCTTCGGCACTAACTCCCTCAAGGTTCTTTTGAGATCTTCCAGGAGACCGCTTTCATGTTCTATCGTCACTATCGCTCCAGTCGCCCCCGGCACGAAGACGAGGGCCTGCCCGTTCCTTATCCCAGAACCCCTCACAACCCTCTCAACCTCGCCGGTTATGTCAACGAGGTCTATCTCACCCCTCGTGGAGAACCTCAGCTCCTCCGTGAAGACGGCCATCACACCACCCCCAAATTTTTGATCACGAGCTCAAGTTTTCTGAGTACGTCAAAGGGATCAAGGCCAAAGATGTAGACGCCGGGCTCGAGGCCATGGCCCCCCTCATCAATTACGACGTCATAGGTGCGCTCCCTGAAGGGGGAGACTATGGCAACTATGGAGTCCTCCTTACTGGGCCCGCTCCTGACCCTCGCCGCTTCAAGGCCCGCCGCCTCGATGGCCTCCTCCACGTCCTTCCCGTACCTGATGTTGAGCACGCTCCTTATCTCGGGCCTTATCCTGCCGAGTTCAACGAGTATCCCCGACGTGAAGGAGCTTGCCCCGAACTCGGGGGAGAGGGCATGGGGACGGCCCTTGACGAGGTTTATCCTCCCGGGAATCGCGGCGACGTCGTCCTTGCCCTTCGGGGCAGGAAGGGAGTAGGCAAAGTTGCTCCTGACCTCGGGGATGAGGCCTCCAAAGCCCTTCATCCCGAGGAGCTTCCTGAGGGCCAGCTCAAGGGTCTCCAAAACCTCCCTCCCGCTTTCCTTCGGACGGTAGAGGGAGTAGCAGACCTCCTCATCTATCCCGGCGTAGCGGGAGTAGGGGGGACATAGGGCCCCGTTTAAGAAGAGCTCCATTATCCTCCTGGTGAGGAGAACTATGGCATCCTGCTTTGAGCTTCCATAGGCTATCGCCCTGGAGACCTCATCGGCCACCCCTTCAAGGACAGGCAGAATCTCATCATCCGGGTTTTTGTAATGGCCACTCAGGTACTTGCTCACCATGGCCTGAGTTATCCCGAGGTAATCCCCTATCTCGGACTGGGTCATCCCCAAGCTGTAGAGGTTCTTGGCTATCCTCGCCCTTATGAATGGGAGGAGCTCATCGGCTATGTAGAGAGCCGGAATTTTCACCCGACCACCACCCGAGATAGAATACGACCGAAGGTTTTAAATCTACTGTCTTGCCGTGGATCTGTCAAAAATCCTTAAAAACCCCTCACGATTTACACAGAAAGGGCTCTTATGGACTGGAAAGGCCGCGACGTGATAAGCATACGGGACTTCTCGAAGGAGGATGTCGAGTTCGTTTTGAGCGTTGCAGAAAGGCTTGAGGAGGAACTTGCCAAGAAGGGCTCGCTCGACTACGCGCGCGGAAAAATTCTGGCGACGCTCTTCTTCGAGCCGTCAACGAGGACGAGGCTTAGCTTCGAGTCAGCTATGCACAGGCTTGGGGGGTCTGTTATAGGCTTCTCCTCGGCATCGAGCACGAGCGTCAAGAAGGGTGAAAGTTTAGCCGACACGATAAAGACAGTCGAGCAGTACGGCGACGTGATAGTAATCAGGCACCCGATGGAGGGGGCGGCGAGATTAGCGGCTGAAGTTGCGGAAGTCCCGGTCATCAACGCCGGCGACGGGAGCAACCAGCACCCAACGCAAACTCTGCTTGATCTCTACACGATAAAGAGAACCTTCGGAAGGATTGATGGATTAACAATAGGCCTGCTCGGCGATTTGAAGTACGGGAGGACCGTCCACAGTTTAGCCGAGGCTCTAGCCTTCTACGACGTCGAGCTCTACCTCATCTCGCCCGAGCTTTTGAGGATGCCGAAGCACATCGTTGATGATCTCCGAGAGAAGGGCTTAACTGTTCACGAGACGACCGACCTGGAGGGCACAATTCCGGAACTGGACGTTCTCTACGTGACGAGGATTCAGAGGGAGCGCTTCCCGGACGAGGAGGAGTACCTCAAAGTGAAAGGTAGCTACCAGGTGAACCTCTCAACCCTCAAGAACGCAAAGGAAAGCCTGAAGGTAATGCACCCTCTCCCGAGGGTGGACGAGATACATCCTGAGGTGGACAAGAGCGGGCACGCCCTCTACTTCAGGCAGGTCTTCTCAGGCGTTCCCGTAAGGATGGCCCTCCTCGGATTAACGCTGGGGGTTCTGGAGGGGGTTTGAATGCCCGAGCTGAAGGTTGAGGTTATTCCCGAGGGGACTGTCATAGACCACATCCCAGCGGGGAAGTGGCTCAAAGTAATAGAGATACTTGGCCTGACCAAGCCCAACGGAGGAACCCTGCTCATAGCCTCGAACGTCCCGAGCAAAAAGCTCGGAAGGAAGGACATCGTTAAGGTCGAGGGGCGCTACCTGAGCGAGGAAGAGGTCAACAAGATAGCCCTCATAGCGCCGATGGCTACCGTGAACATCGTGAGGGACTACAAAATCATCGAGAAGTTCAAGGTGGAAATCCCGGACGAGATAGTCGGAATCCTCAGCTGTCCGAACCCGAACTGCGTCAGCAACCACGAGTACGTTGTTCCAAAGTTCAGGGTGGAGAGCAGAGAACCGCTAAAGCTCCGCTGTTACTACTGCGAGAGAACAATCGAGGGAGAGGAGATAATAGGCAACCTGTGAGGAAGGCTTTTTAACGTTCTTCCCCTCCCTTCTCCGTTATGTTCACGGTGGAGGAAATCCAAGAACTGGTCAGGCAGGTCAGGAGGGAGCACAACCTCCCGGAAAGTCCCTTCAGGATAGACGAGGTTCGCTATGACAAAGAAAACGACAAGCTCTTCATAATAGCCCACGACAGGACGGACAAGAGCGTTGTGATAGGCAACAGTCTCGTAATAGGAAAGCTCCGCGAGAGGCTTAAAGTCAAGCAGGTGACGGTTTACTCGAACCTCGACCTCGCGATAAAGAGGAGGAAGCTCAGCGAAGCAGAAAAGCTCGTGAAAGGCACTGGACTGGAGTTTCTACTGCCAATAATCGAGGCGGAAAAGCGCTTCCCACCGAGGAAGTGGCCGTCTGTGAAAGGGAGCGTTAAAACCCTCGTCTTCCTCAGCTTCAACGCGAGAGCTCTCCTTGGCTTCGCCGAGAAGTTGAGCTTACCCCACGGAGCCGTTGGGATAAGGTACGTCTTCCCAAAGCTGGACTACGAGCCGGTGGAAGGAGAGCCCAAAGAGGTTCTCTTCCCGAACGAGGGAAAACTCGTGAAGCTCGCCCGGGAGAGAAACGCGAAGCTCGTCCTCGCTGACTTTCCCTTCGGGCTGAGATGGAGAGAGGGAATAGCGCTCCTCAACCCGTTTCGATTTCTGCACATCGGGTTCTTCGAGCTCAAGTACCTCTTCGGCTTCGAGTTTCCCACGATGGTTGACTACGATGCCCTCATACGTTTTGTGGCTGAGCTAACCTACGAGGGCCTTATGGAATCAACGGATGGGGCGAATCTGATATGGCGCTACTGGAGGCGGAGAAGATGATAATCGGAGTGGTAGGGAAGATTGCCGCGGGGAAAACCACAGTCGCAAAGTTCTTTGAGGAGAAGGGCTTCTGCAGGGTCTCGTGCAGTGAACCGCTTATCGACCTCCTCACCCACAACGTTTCAGACTACTCGTGGATTCCTGAACTGCCGGAAAAGGCGGAGCCGACGCGCGACAGGCTGATAGAGCTCGGGAAGTACCTCAAGGAGAAATACGGCGGGGACGTTTTGATAAAGCTGGCAATAGACAAGAAGAGGGGCTGTAAAAACGTCGTCATAGACGGCGTCCGCTCAAAGGAGGAAATAGAGGCTATAAAAAGGCTCGGCGGAAAGGTCATCTACGTCGAGGCAAAGCCCGAGATAAGGTTCGAGAGGCTGATGAAAAGGAGGGCCGAGAAGGACAGGGGCATCAAAAGCTTCGCCGACTTCAGGGAGATGGACGACGCCGAGGAACGCTTGTACCACACGAGCAGGCTAAAAAACCTGGCTGATTACGTCATCGTTAACGAGGGCACCTTGGAGGAGCTGAGGAGAAAGGTGGAGGAGATAAGTGAGAACATCGCGGGGAAAGTTTAAAGGAAGTTGGGGGAACTTAAAACGGTGGTGGCATGGAGGTTATTGAGGCTATATACGAGGACGGCGTTTTGAAGCCGTTGAAAAAACCCAAACTCAGGGAGCACTCAAAAGTCAGGATAAAGATAATCCCGGAAAACGTGGATGACCTCTTAGATTCACTCATTATCGAGAAAGTCGGGAAGATAGACTACAAGCGCCTCAAGGAGGCATACTATGAGTCGCTCTGAAGTTTTTATAGACTCCTCAGTGTTTATCGGACTCCTCCTCGGCGATGAAAACGCAAAGGAACTGATCAAAAAAGCCCTAAATGAAGGATGCACTCTTGTCACAAACCCCATAGTGTTCTCCGAAACGGTTTACAAGGTGATGTTCACGCTCGCCCTGAAGAACGGCCTAAAGGGCATACATGACCTGAGAAAACACCTGAAGGATTACACTCACGTCTACGGGAAGGTCGAAGAAGCCTTTGAAAAGCTTGAGGAGGCTGGTTTCCTGAGGATTACAGAAGTAACTCAAGAAACTATCAGGATTGCCTCCCAAGTGGGTCGAGATTACAAGCTGCTCCCCAACGATGCGTTAATAGCCGCAAGCTGTAAGGAAAACGGAATAGAGCGCATAGCCACTTTTGATTCCGATTTCAAGAGGGTCCCTTTCTTAAAGATCTTCGGGGTTGATTGACATGAACCTCCTGGTCATAGCCCCATGCCTTTTGAGTCCCTTCTACGTCTACCGCGGGCCGAAGGAGAAGGAGTACGAGACCGCGAGAAGGATGAGGAAGCTCCTTGGAGGGCTCGGCGATGAGTGGCAGGTTTTGGCTTACCCCTGCCCGGAATACGCCTTAATCGGCTGGCCACGCGCTCCAGCGAGCAGGGAAGCCTACGAGAAGCTTGGAATGCGAGAAAAGGCGAAGATAATAGCGGACTTCATCGGGAGGGTTCTGGCGGAGGAAAAGCCGGAAAAGGTCGTCTTCATCGGCGTCAAAGGCTCCCCCACCTGCGGTGTCTTCCATACCAGCTCGAGCGACCCGAAAAGATACCCTTATAGGGCTATGCAGGAGTTCTTCTACCTGAGCAAGGAGGAAAGGGTTAAGCGCTCGAAGGAGCTTGTTGGCGAGCAGGGGTTCAGGCTCGTTAAGATGCCAGGGATACTCTTCGAAATCCTGACGGCGAGGTTTCCAGAGGGGCTTTACATAGAATTCGACAAGGAGGCTATAGAGGGGAGTTTAGAAAAGGTAAAAGAAGTCCTCCGAAACTAAGCCCTCCCTATCGCTTCCCTCACAAGCTTCTCAGCCTTTCCCATCAGCCCCCTGGCTTTTTCCTCAGTGTGGGCCTCAAGGGTTATGCGCATTATCGGCTCCGTCCCGCTGGGCCTGAAGAGGATCCACCAGTCGGAGTTTTCAATCCTGATCCCATCGATGTCTATGAGCCTCTCGTGGTCGAAGCTCCGGAGGGCTTCCCTCGCTATGATTTCCATCGCTTTGGCTTTTTTCTCGTTGGGGCAGGGAATTTTTGCCCTCAACGTTACGTAGCGCGGGACTTCCTTCGCCAATTCGCTTATAGGCCCGAGTTCATCTATCATCTCGAGGACTAAAGCCCCGGCGAATATCCCATCTGGAGTTAGGTTCCACTGGGGAATTATCCACGTCCCGCTCGGCTCACCACCGAAAATCCCGCCGTGCCTGGCCAGTTCATCAGCAACGGCCACATCTCCAACGCGCGTCCTGATAACTTCCCCGCCGAGGGGTCTAACGTAGTCATCCAGAGCAAAGCCGGCATCAACGGTGGTAACGATTTTACCCCTCCCAAACTTCCTGAGCATATAGCCCGCTATTAGCGAGAGCATCACCTCGTACTCGACGAAGTTGCCCTGATCATCTACAACCCCAATCCTGTCCGCATCGCCATCGTGGGCTATTCCCACATCTGCTCCCATCGCTTTAACTGTTCTCGCTAAAGTGGAAAGGCTCTTCGCGTTCGGCTCAAGCTCTCTAACAAAGAAACCGCTCGGGTGGGAGTTGAGACTGATAACTTTGTTCCCGAGCTCGCGCTGGAGGTATGGGCTTAGAATTGAGCCAGCGCCGTTGCCCGTGTCGAGCACGACGTTGTAGGAGCCGTTAAGTTTAACCATCTCAAGGGCCCTCTCGATGTACTCCCTTTTTGGGTCGGCCCTCTCAACCCTTCCGATTTCGTTCCAGGGAGCTTTTTTGAAGTTCCCGGAGTCGATTATGGCCTCAAGTTCCGCCTCCATCTCCGGTGTGTAGGCCATCCCGTTCGGTTGCCAGACCTTTATCCCGTTGTATTCCGGCGGGTTGTGGGAGGCGGTGATGGTTACGCCAGCGTCAGCTTTGTAGAGCCTTATCGCGAAGCCCGTCAGTGGTGTAGGGGCCAAACCGATGTCTATAACGTCAACGCCGGTCGAGAGAAGCCCGCTTATCAGGGCGCTCTTCAGCATCTCACCGCTCGTTCTGGTGTCCTTTCCGACAACGACGGTTCCGCCGCTGAGGTAAGTGCCGAGGGCCTTTCCAACGCGCAGAGCGAGTTCAGGTGTTAATCTCTCGTTGACGACCTCCCTGATGCCGCTCGTCCCGAAGTACTTCCCCATGATGACCACCCGTGAGAGTTATGTTCAGTGGTCTTGGAAAGGCGATATAACCTTTTCCCTGCAATGAAAAGAGAAAGGCTCAGAAGAGGCTGAAGCGCGGGGCCTTGACCTTGATGCCGAGGCCTTCAAGGACTTTCTTCAGCTCTCTAACGCGTATCGTGCCGTCACCGGCGTAGAACTTGTGGTTCTTTTTAGCTTTGACCTCAAGCTCCTCCCTCTTCCCAGATTCTGAGTCACCGCCCTTTATCTTGACCTCCCTGACCTCGCGGAGCGGTATCTCGAAGTTCTCTTCGCTTTCGCCGAGTATCTCATCCGGCTCCATCTCGTAGTATTCGTTCCAGTGGCCGTAGGCTTTGGTAACGCCCTTGAGGAAGCCTCCGATGCCTCCACCGGCCTGCCTCTTCATCTCCTTGGCGAGTTCCATGGTCAGGAAGGCCACTATAAGCCTATCATCGGTTATCACGAGGCTCGCTCGGCTCTCCCTCATAAAGCCCTTCCTGTAGTCAACGTTTCCGACGACGTAGAGAACCTTCTCCATGTTTTTCACCTCAGCTTGTGAACCTCGCTATCTCCTCACCGCTCGGGCTCAGAACCCTGAGGATGACCTTCCCGCCGAGCCTCTCCGAGAGGTCGGAGACCATCTTCCTGTAAGCACTCTCGGCATCTCCTATCTCCTCCCTGCCCTTGAAGGAGCTCATGGCGCTTACCGTATAGGGATTGCTCCCATCGATGAATATGTCCCACGGGCCGCTCCCGGCAAAGGACACCGCGTAGTCGAGAACCTTCTGCGCGTCGTCTTCACTAACGCCTGCGTACCAGACGGTTATCCCGTTCGACTCGATGTAGGCGTATTTGCTCTCCGCGGAGAAAACCTCCTTTTCATCTCCGTTAAGGAGCTTCAGCGTGAGTTCTGCACCGTTGAAAACATCCTGGGACATCTTGGAGGCCATGGTCTTGACGTAGAAGGCAGTCTTTCCGTCTATGTCGCCAGAGCTCTCGTAAGGGGTCGTCACCTTGACGGTGTAAGCATTTCCGCTCTTCGAGACGTAGACGTCGGTCTCCCCGTTTATCTGGAAGTTGTCGCGGACGAAGTTCAAGATTGCCTTTGCCTGGGAGAGGGAGACATCACCGGAGTAGTGCACGGTCACCTCGTCTATCGTGAGGGTCTTCTCGGTCTTCACGTTTGCCTTGGGGCTTTCACAGCCCGCCGCAATGACTAAGAGGGCCACTGCGAGCAGGGCAAAGACCAACTTTCTCATATCCATTCCTCCTTTTTCGTATGGAAAACGAAAGGGTCACTTCTTCTCAAGCCTGTAGATGCCGACGCTGACCTCGTAGGAATCAACGTTGAGGGGTGCCTTGTAGTCCACCCTGACTTGGAAGGGCTTGCTTGAGCCGTATATCATGCTGTCCGTTTCAGATTCGGTCAGGACGTTGTCCTTCTCGTCGAGTATCGTTATCTTCTCCACGGAACCTTCGCTACTCGCCTTGATGTAGTATTTCCCCGGCTCAAGGACGTGCGAGAGGTAAAAGACATCCCCGCTTACGGTTTCCGTTTTGACCTCGACCGGAACCTTGTCGTAGGCGTGGAGGTAGTAGTACTGCATTCCGAAAATGCCGGCAACCCCTATGACAAGGAGCAGGAAGAAGCCAACGACCAGTTTTTTGATGAGTCCCATTTTCTCACCTCCCTTCTTTTTGATTCAACTCAAATCCTCCGCCTCCAGAGCAGGAGCAATGGCAGTAGAGCCAGGGCAACGATAACCCCCGGCCCGCATGTGAAGTTTATTGACCTGCTGGCAGTGCTGGAGGGGCTTTCGCCCCTATTTTCACCTAAACTTCCCGTATTCGAATGGACTGCACTGGAAGTCGGGGATGCTGAGGACGAGGAAGGTTGATATGTTGAGGTATGCGAGGCGCTGGAGCTCTGGGTGGTCGAAGCTTCGGTTTGGTTGCAGGCTTCCTTGACGTGGAAGTACTCGCTCGGATGGTCGTGAACCCAGACGCTGGGCTCCCCAATCCTGTACCACTCCCCCGTCGGGAGGTCGTCGAACTCGATGGGCTCTCCAAAGTTAGCCTCCGAATAGAGGGGCACCTTCACGAACTTTACCTCATCCTTCCCTAACTCCACGAAGTTCGGGACCCACGCCTTTAGCTCCCCGCCCTTCTCGACGTGATGGACGTCACAGCCGGCGAACTCCATGTTCGGGCCGAGCTTCAGGAGCCTGTCGGGAACGAGGAAGATAACGAAACCTTCTCCCGAGCGGGCTATGTAGTGACCCGAGGGCACGGTGTTGTAGTAGACCCTGATGATATCGCCCGATGGCGAAGTCTTGACGAGGGGATCGAAGAAAACGTAGTTTCCGTCGCTGGCGAGGGCAAAACTTGAGGGGGACTGGCCATTGTAGAGGGTCGTGTTCCAGAAGCCGCTCCAGAGAACCTTTCCTTTCTTGTCCAGCTTCACCCATATCGAGGCACCGCCGTCGTACTTCCCTCCCAGACCGTTGGTGTAGAGCCACCCGTCCGGGACGCTGTAGAGCATCGGCCTTCCGCCGGAGAGGCTGAAGAAGCCGCCCATTTTCCACAGTTCAGCCCCGTCTATGGCCTGCTTGTATTCCCTGACCCATTTCATGTTTCCGGTCTCTGGGTCTATGCCTATGAACCCGAGGGCGGGGCTTTCATCGGAGGTGAAGGCTATAACGACCTCGCTCCCGTCGAAGCCGACCGCCCAGACGTACTCGTGTATCCACTCCCTCCCGTAGATGTGAACCCACTTCAGATTTCCGGAGGAGTCGAACTTTACAGCACCGACGTCGAGGCGGGGCGCTATGTGATCGCTGTCGTAGGGGTCGTCAGGATTCTTGTGGTGCATGTGCGCGTAGAGGGGGGCAACCACTATGACCCCGTCACCCGTTGGCTGAACCCTGATGCCCCTATAGCCGCCGTTCGAGTTCTTGAAGGCCCTTGCCCAGAGTGCCTTCCCTGAGAAGTCGAACTTGACCAGCGTGAACAGTGGGTCTCCCCGCTCCCAGTCGCTCGGGGTCGAGACGTTGACGACCCCGTTCGTCATCAGGACGACGTAGATTCCGTCTTTCCCTACGGCCATGTCCTGGATAACCTGTGACTGCCCGTAGGGGAGGTTCAGGGGGAGCTTCCCGCTGAGGCTGAAGTTCTTCATCCAGAGCACTTCGCCCATCGGCGAGAGGTGCACGAGCACCGCTAACCCGGCCCCATGGCTTCCGAGGAGGTAGTAGTCACCCCCGCTCCCGGGGACAAAGGAGATCGGGTTGTAAACGTCGTCAAACTCCATCTTGTCCTGCCGGACTTCGTAGATGACCTCCCAGGCGTTGGAGGAGCTTACAAGGGGCAGAAAAAGGGCCAGAACAAGGAAAAAGACGACGAAGATGGCGAGTTTTTTCATTTTTCACATCTCCTCATGATTTCCCCATTTCAACAACGCTTATTTCCTCCGCGAACTCCTCCGGCGAGAGCTCTCCGGAGAGGGCTTTAAGGAGGGCATCACTGGAAACGGAAACGCTTACGTTCCTCTCGCCGAGGTAGACTATCTCCACGCTCTTCACCCAGGGGGCATCCTCAAGGATTGCAAGGCTCATCTTGGCGTAGTCCCTCCAGAAGGAGTCCTCTCCAGCCAGATATTCAAGGGAAACGCTGGCAGTGTCGTTGGTCACTGTCACGTTGTGGACGAGGACGTCGAAAAGGCCAAGGTCGGTCTCTATCCTGAACTCCGGCCTTCTGATATCCTCGAAGGTAGCGTTGCCGAAGTTGCCGTTTTTGACGGTCAGCGCGATCACCGGCTCGTTCCCAAAATAAGCCTCAACGCGAACGTTCTCAGAACCGTTCTGGTAGGCCTTCTCGGCCAAATCGTATGCGAGACCGAGGATACCGTCGTCGATGGCCGGTGCGTTGAACCTGATTACCGTGATGTTGCCTGAGCTCACGGCGGTCACGTTCTCGGGGGCAGTTCCAGGGCTTGAGGTTTCAGTTACGCCCGGAGAAGTCTCCGTTCCCGTCTCCGTTGCGGTGGAGGTCTTCCCAAGGTTATTCGTCACGTTCTTGGCGGTGTCTATGACCTGCTCCGGATTGAGGTTGTCGGGGATGTGAAAGTCCCCGTTGAAGTAGAGGTAGCCCGCTATGAGCAGGAGGAGCAGGAGAACGAGCTTCCCCTTCATATTATCCCCTCCTCGTAGAGCTTGTTGATGTAGAACCTTATCCTCGCCTCCTGATCCTTAAAGGCCCCCTTTGAGTTCCTGTTCATCATGTTGACGCGGTGCATCCCGGTGGTTGTGTCGCTCATCTCCTCAACGGTGTTCCTGATGATGTCCTTGTACTTCAGCCCGGCCTTCTTGTAGCGGACGGCTATCTCAGCTGTCTTCTCTAACTCCCAGCGGTAATCTTGAGCCAGCGTCTTCTTTATGGCAACTCCCATCGAGTTTATGACGACCTCTATCGGCTTCGTCTCGATGTTAGTTGGAACGGCGTTCTTGTATGGCGAGAGGGATTTCTCACGGTTCTCAATGTCGGACATGCCGTTGTAGAGCGACGCACTTTTTTCGTCCACGTGCAGGTCTTTGGCGGTCTTCTTCACCATTTCATCGTCAGAGAAGACGTTGATGTCCTTGTCGGCCTTGAAGTAGTCCTTGAAGAGGCCTAAAGGTTTGGGGAGGTAGTTCGCAACCTGGTCGATGAAGGTATCGAGGGCCTTGTTGCCGTAGTACTTGGCCTTCCAGCCAATGGCCGAGCTATCGCCGGTGTAATCGGGGCTGGAGCTGACGAGTCTGATGATATCCCCCTTTGGAGTCTTGATAACAACGAAGCCACCCCAGTTATCGCCAAGCCATTTAAGCTTCTCTCTTGTGTCGTCCATCCTTTTAACTGCATCTGGACTCAAGCCCGGAGCCCCAGAGGAAGTTCCGGAGTTCTCCGATCCCCCCTGGTTTCCAGGGGCGGTTGTTGAGGAGTTCACCGGGAACCTCACCGTGCTGTTGGGGATTCTGCTGAGGTAGAGGTTCAGGAGAACCGGTGCCGGCCCCTCAAGGTCGCAGGCGGTGGTTCCCTTCAGGTAGGACACCTCAGCGGTTACCCAGTAGTGCTCCCCAACGAGGGCCGCGTAGGTGTGTTCAACCGATGTGAAACCATGGCCGTCGAAGTACCTCTTGGTGTAGACGAACTTGAGGTCGGCGTAGTTCTGCCCCCCGTGGAACTCGTAGTGGTAGGTTATGGTTCCTTCCTTCTCACCGCTCCAGAAGCCTATAAGATCTTCAACCTTGTCTGTGGAGTTTTTTCCCTGCTGGACAAACCAATTGAACTGCTCGACCGCCTCGTTGTCCTTGTAGTAGGTAACCATTATTCGGATGTAGTTGTTCACGCTATCGTTCCTGTGGGGACAGATGAAGTCCTGGTAGAAGTTGACGTAGTTCGAGCCCTCCCATCCGCCCCCTCCGTTGCTGTAAGAGAGAATTAAGCCGAATGAGTTTGCCTCCTCCTTGGTTACGTAGGGCAGTTGATCTGGAAACTGGGAAGCGGAAACCGGAAGGGTCAGGAGAAGTATAAAGCCCAGAGCCAGGGCGATCGCCTTAAACATCGCTTTCACCTCCGAACGACCCCCAGAACCACCTCACGAGCAGGAAGAACACCACTACTGCCCCGAGGAGCAGTAAAAAGCCCAGTAACGGGCTCAGTAAGTGAAAGCCCGTAAGGGGTTCAGAGGGCATGCGTTCACATCCTCGCAAAACCATCTCGCGGAAAAGAAAAGCGGGACAGGTTTCGCATTCTTTTTAACAAATTACGCATTTCTGGGTAATAAACCTTTCGGAAAAGAAAATTCGAGGAGAAATTTGTAAAGCAAATTTCCTTCAAGACCGAAGGTTTTTTGCCAACTCGGCCAGTTTCCTTGCCCTCTCCAGAGAAACTTCGTTTTCAACCTTCCCATCCCGCTTAATCCACGTCCCAACGATGAAGCCGTCCGCATGCTTCCACAGCTCGGGGAGGTTCTCATAAGTGGTTCCGGAGCCAACCAAAACGGGAACTGGGGAGATTTTCTTCGCCAGCGTGAGCCTCTCGATGTCAACGGGCTCCCCGGTTGCCTTCCCGCTGACGACAACTGCATCGGCCAAACCCCTCTCAACGGTGTCCCTAAGTGCGTCCTCAAAATCCCCAAAGTGAACCGCGTGCTTGACGTGAACATCGGCGAAGACCTGGATTTTTGAAGGAAGGAGTCTCATCAGCCTCGCTAACTCGTGGGCGATGCCCTCTATAACTCCCTGGTCTGTGTAGGCTACACCGCTCAGCACGTTCACCCTTATGAAGTCCGCCTTTACCGCGTAGGCTATCGAGTAAGCGGCTATTCCATCATTTCTGAGAACGTTTATTCCCAGGGGGAGAGAGACCTCGTCGCGGATTTCCTTGGCTACGGCGGTAAAGGTAGCCACCGTCGTCTTGTCAGCGTACTTCGGGAAGGGAACGTCGCCGAAGTTCTCGACCATTACCGCATCGAAGCCGGCTTTCTCAATTGTTTTCGCGTCCCTGAGGGCGGACTCGATGACATCATCAAAGTTGCCCCCGTACCTGTACGAGCCGGGAAGAGGTTTGAGGTGGACCATCCCGATGAGGGGCTTTTTCCCGAAGTCCATGGTATCACCCTAAGCTGAACTGCTGAGGGAGGTAAGTCAGAGGGCACTTAAGGATTTCTCCAGGCTCATCGGTTGGATTCATGGCCCGGAACAGAAAGCCTGATATACAGGTTCACCTCAGATACAATGGGTGGAACCCGTGGGAGTGCAGGAAAACCCGAAACTGCCGAAGTCAGTTGTCAGGCACATTGAGCCGGATGAGAAAGTTCTCTTCGCCATAAAGAAGAAGGTGAGCCTCGAAAAGCCCAAGTGGCTCCTCGTAACCGACAGGAGGATAATCTACCTCGACGAGAAGGTATTGGGAAGGTACGACCTCAAGGCCATCCCCTATCAAAAGCTCGAAAAGGTAACAGTGAAGCTCGGGATAATGTCATCGGAGTTCATCATAGAGGGCGAGGAGAACATAACGCTGAAGCTCGGCTGGATGAACAAGGAGGAGGCGAGAAAGGCGATAAACGCCATAAAAGACGCCCTCAACGCTATAGCAATCGAACCCGTCTCGATAGGGGTCAACAAAGGACTGACGAGCGAGACGTGGGTGCTCAACAAGCCCAGGGAGTTCGTGACGAGGACGATGCCGGCTTATCAGCCCGCCCCCCAGGAGCCGGCGAAGGAGGATCCACTTGAGAAGCTCAAGAAGCTGAAGGAGCTCTACGACATGGGCGTCATAAGCCAGGAGGAGTACGAGGAGAAGAGGAAGAAGCTCTTGGAGGAGGTTTAAGCTGGCGCTCCCCATTTTCATATTTTCTCAGGCATTTCTTTACCCTTTTAGGGAGTGGCAATAGGTTTTTAAGAATCGTAAGCCTCTCATTAGTCCGGAGAGTCCACGCAAAAACGTAACTCCCCCGATGCTCATCCCGGTTGTCGCCCTTGCGGTAGGCCTTGCTCGGATGCATGAAGACAAGCCTCCCATTATCAACGACTGGATAGAAGAGGTTCTCCTTCCGAACGAACATCCCCGCCTGCCTCCTCGAGAGATGCGGCGTATAAACAATAACCCTCCTAAAACCAAGAC
>NZ_JALXBJ010000057.1 GCF_026991495.1 Thermococcus sp.
GGACATGCATGCCGATCGTCATCTCGATCCTCGCGAGGAAGACCGGGAGGAAACCGGAGGATATTCCTCTTCCCAGGGCGAGGGTTCCGGTAAGACCGGTTCGTGCCGGCGTATTGGCTGGTGGTGGTGATGAGTAAGGTCGCGGTGATCGGTGGGGGGATCGTCGGCGTTGCCACAGCCTACGAGCTGGCGAAGCTTGGGGAAGATGTTGTGCTCTTCGAGAAGAACTACTCCGGCTCGGGCTCGACCTTCCGCTGCGCCACCGGAATCCGCGCCCAGTTCACGGACGAGGCGAACGTAAGACTCATGAAGTACTCGATCGAACGCTGGGAGAAGCTTGAGGAGGAGCTCGGCTTCGACATAAACTTCAGGCAGACGGGCTACCTTTTCCTTGCGACGAGTGAAGAGGAGGTCGAGGCCTTTAAGTCAAACATAAGGCTCCAGAACCGCTTTGGGGTTCCGACGAGGCTAATTGACATGGATGAAGCGAAAGAGATAGTCCCGATCCTCAACACCGAGCCCTTCTTGGCTGGAGCCTGGAACCCTAAGGACGGGAAGGCGAACCCGTTCAAGACGCTCTTCGCCTACCTCTTCCGGGCCAAGGAGATGGGAGTTGACGCGAGGGAGCACACCGAGGTTGTCGGCTTCGAGCGCGAGGGAGATGAGATAACCGCTGTGAAGTATCGTAGCAAAGGGAAGGTGGAGAGGGTTAAGGTTGACGCCGTTCTGAACGCTGCCAACGCCTGGGCGCCGGTAATCAACGAGATGGTCGGCTTAAAGCGAGATATTGTGCCGATAAAGGCCTACAAGCACCAGCTCATCAAGACGGAACCGCTTGAGCGGGGCCAGGTAGAGCCCTTAGTGTGCCCGCCGAGCTGGAACGACGCCTACATAATCCAGGATGGAGAGGATGGGGGAGTGATCTGCGGCGCCGGAATAGAGCACGAGGCAAAGAGCCTAAACGACGTCGAGCCGACCTACGACTTCCTGCGCGGGGCTTTGAGGTACGCCCTGATGATGGCACCTCCGCTGAAGTACGCCCACGTTATCAGACAGTGGGCGGGTTTCTACGCCAAAACCCCCGACAGAAATCCCGCCATCGGAAAGCTCCTCAACAACTTCTACATTGCCGCTGGCTTTTCCGGCCACGGGTTCATGATGGCCCCCGCGGTTGCCCAGGCAGTGGCGGAGCTTATGGTCAAAGGCCGCTCCAAGGTTCCCCTCGACTGGGGCTGGTACGACCCGTACCGCTTCGAGCGCGGTGAGCTCCGCACGAGCGCTTTTCAGATAGGATGAACCGTTCCCCCTTATTTCCATGCATCCGGCAAGAAAAGGTTATAAAGCCCCTTAGATTACCACCGTGAGGGTCATCATGAGGATAGTCTTCGACATAGGCGGCTCGGTTCTCGTCCCCGAAGACCCGGACATAGAGTTCATCAGGGCCCTTTCTTACGAGCTCATCAAGATAAGCGAGGATCACGAGGTTGCGGTTGTCGTGGGCGGCGGAAAGGTCTCAAGGAAGTACATCAGGGCCGCGAAGACCTTCACGCCCAACGAGACCTTCAAGGACTACATCGGGATACACATCACCCGTGCCAACGCGATGCTCCTCATAGCTGCCCTCGGGGAAAAGGCCTATCCCTTCGTCATTCAGGACTTTCGTAAAGCCTGGGAAGTGATACAGCTCAAGAAGATACCCATAATGGGCGGAACTCATCCGGGGCACACGACTGACGCGGTGGCAACACTGCTCGCTGAGTACCTCCAGGCCGACCTCTTAGTCGTCGTCACCAACGTTGACGGCGTTTACGACTCCGACCCGAGGAAGAACCCAAACGCGAGGAAGCTCGACAGGATAACGCCGGGGCAGCTCGTTGAGATAGCTATGGAGGCCGAGAGCAAGGCGGGGGGGAGCGGCGTCGTTGACGCCTTAGCCGCGAAGTTCATCCAGCGCGGACGGATAAAGACCTATATCGTGGGCAAAAAAGATGCATACCACCTCTTCGACGTCGTGAAGGGCAAGCACGGCGGGACCGTTGTGGAGCCTTGAGTGTTCTCTTTCTTTGCCCATCCCAAACGCTTATATATTTTGTCCGACTATTGTCCTACGGTGGTGGTATGTCCGCCGTGGAGAAGGTTTCCGTCCGCTTTCCCCCCGGCCTGATGCGCGAGATAGACAAGCTAGTGGAAAGAGGAGAGTTCTCAAGCAGGAGCGAGTTCATTAAGGAAGCCGTCAGGTTCTTCCTCCTGCACTATGAGTCTCCCAAGGAGCTCTGGGAGGAGTACAGGCTCCTTGCCAAGGGCAGGAAGCTTCCGTCCGAGGAGGAAATCGAAAAGCTCCTTGAGGAAGTGGACGAGGAATGGAAGCGTTCAAGGTCGTCTTAGACACGAACGTCGTCATAGCAGCAGCAATAAACCCATTCGGCAGTTCTGGAAAAGTACTTGACATGGTGGTCAATGGAATGATCCGCTCTTACACATCCGAGGCGATACTTGAGGAGTTGCGCTTCAAGCTCACGAGCGAGAAGGTTCTGAGATACCTTGAAAGCAAGGTGTACGCACTGTGGATTTACAGGATTTTTAGAACCTCGTCAGTCCTCGTTGAGCCGGCTGAGCGCTTTGAGGTCTCGCCTGATCAAGACGACAACAAGTTCTTTGATGCGGTGTATTCGGCCAAAGCTGACTTCCTGATAAGCCTCGACAAGAGGCACGTGCTGAAGCTGAGGGATGATGAGAGGAAGTTCCCCCTTAAAGGACACGGGTTCTACATTCTTTTACCGGCGGAGTTCTTTGAGGCCGCCGGGAAAGGCTCCTTAGGATATTAGTGGGCGTCACGGCAATATCAAAGCCTTAACCGGAGCGGTCTTCATGGCACTCATCGTTGCTGTCATAGCCCGTAAATGGATGCGGTGAGCGGAAAGGTAATTAACCTTCATTCCAATATCCAACCGGTGAGAGCGATGGAAGCCGACCCCATAAACGTCCTTCTCTATGACATCCGCGAGATGAAGAAGCGCCTGGATGAGATGGAGAAGGAACTCCTGAAGCTCAAGGCAAAGCTCGTCGAAGAGGAAGCGGGGGAAAGCCCGGAGGAGATTGAAGCCCTTGAAAAGGAGGCACTTGAAAACGGAAAGGACTGGGAGGAGCTCAAGAAGGAGCTGGGACTATGACCTTCAGGGTCGTGGTCAGCAAGCGGGCTGAAAAAGGAATAAGAAACCTTCCTCCCGCCAACCTAAAGCGCTTTGCCCAGCTTGTGGAGACGTTGAAAATCAACCCGGTGCCCGTGGAAAGCTTTGATGTTAAAAAGATACGCGGTTCGGAGCGGGCATACGGAGTTAGGCTTGGTAACTATCGGATTCTGTACACCGTTCGCTGGGACGATGAGGTGGTCCTCATTCTCAAGGTCGAGCCGCGTGAGAGAGCCTACCGCTGAGCTAACCCTTTTATACCTCCTTCCCCTTCTCCCTCCGGTGGTGTCCATGAAAATCGTGGTTGTTGGTTCTGGCACAGCGGGGAGCAACTTTGCCCTCTTCATGCGCAAGCTCGACAGGAAGGCCGAGATAACCGTCATCGGGAAGGAGCCAACGATGCAGTACTCACCCTGCGCGCTGCCGCACGTGATAAGCGGAACCATCGAGAAGCCGGAAGATGTCATCGTCTTCCCGAACGAGTTCTATGAAAAGCAGAAGATAAACCTCATGCTCGGCACCGAGGCTAAAGCAATAGACCGCGAGAGGAAGGTCGTGGTCACCGACAGGGGCGAAGTCCCCTACGACAAGCTCGTCCTAGCGGTCGGCTCAAAAGCTTTTATCCCGCCGATAAAGGGCGTCGAGAACGAGGGCGTCTTCACCCTCAAGAGCCTCGACGGCGTGAGGAAAATAAAGGCTTACATCGCCGGGAGGAAGCCGAAGAAAGCTGTAGTAATCGGCGCCGGTTTAATAGGCCTTGAAGGGGCCGAAGCTTTTGCCAAGCTCGGCATGGAGGCTCTCGCCGTCGAGCTGATGGACCGCTTAATGCCGACGATGCTGGACAAAGATACTGCAAAGCTCGTCCAGGCCGAGATGGAAAAGCACGGCGTTTCCTTCCGCTTTAAAGAGAGAGTCAGCGAGATAATCGGAAATCCGGTTGAGGCGGTCAGGATAGGCGACGAAGAAGTTCCAGCAGAGCTGGTTCTCGTTGCTACTGGAGTTAGGGCTAACGTTGATCTGGCCAAAAAGGCCGGCCTCGAAGTTAATAGGGGGATAGTGGTGAACGAGCACCTCCAGACGAGCGATCCGGATATCTACGCTGTAGGTGACTGTGCCGAGGTGATCGATGCAGTTACCGGCAAGAGAACGCTCAGCCAGCTCGGAACCTCGGCTGTCAGGATGGCCAAAGTCGCGGCCGAGCACATAGCTGGAAAAGACGTTTCCTTCAGGCCCGTCTTCAACACGGCAATAACTGAACTTTTTGCCCTTGAGATAGGGACCTTTGGAATCACCGAGGAGAGGGCGAGGAGGGAGGGCATCGAAGTTGTTGCAGGCAAGTTCAGGGGCTCGACCAAACCCGAGTACTACCCGGGTGGGAAGCCCATAACCGTCAAGCTGATATTCCGGAAGTCCGATAGAAAGCTCATCGGCGGCCAGATAGTCGGAGGCGAAAGAGTATGGGCCAGGGTAATAACTCTCTCGGCCCTTGCCCAAAAGGGTGCAACCGCTGAAGACGTTGCCTACCTTGAGACGGCTTATGCCCCACCGATAAGCCCCACGATAGATCCTATAACCGTCGCGGCCGAGATGGCTTTGAGAAGGTTCGGTTGATGCTTTAGGCAGTTCCTTTGCCTTTGTTCCTTAGTCTCCCATCGCTCTTCAATCTCGTTTCATATTGTTTCATTGGCCGTTCTTTAGTTCCCTGAAGGCCTCTTTGGGAAAAACATTTGGATCGATGCTATGGGCCCTTGCCCGGCATCCTCTGTTCCGCTGTGTGGTAACGGGGGGCAATGAACCCGTGTTTTGCCCTCTTCTCGATCTTTTGGCCTTTTGAAGTTTAAGGCTGGAACCTATTTAACTACACTTTAAAATGCCCTCGTATTTGCAAGTACATTTAGTTCTAAATTCGAACCCTATGTGCATGGCGATCATCAAGGTGCAAAATTTTCGGCATTTTGATGTTCCCTGAAACGCTGTGTAATCAACGGCCTCTCTATATTCTATATAGCCCCCTTCATCTGGCTCTGTGAAAGTACACATTTTACCCCCCGCCGAATATTCCCAGCCCCTTTTACATCCGGCTGTTGTGATTCAATCTCAGCACGAAAAAACTTATAAATTCTACAATGCACATTATCGTACTGAGATGAAGGGACATGGTCCCGGAGCGAAACGGATGGACAGGGTGATAGGAATATGAGGAAGAGTGTTGCAGTTGTATTGGCTCTTTTTGCAGTTGGCCTCATGGTGGGGGTCACACTGGCAATCCCATCACCGGACAAGCCCACTGCGATCAGCACAACCTCAAAGAACTACGGTCTGCTGACTCCTGCTCTCTTCAAGAAGATACAGCACATGGGTCCTAACCAGGAGATCAGCACGATAATAATGTTCCAGAATCAGCAGGCCAAGGAACGGGCCCTCCGGCTCCTCAGGGCAAGGGGGGTGAAGATCAAATACGACTACCACATAATACCCGCCCTTGCCGTCAAGATAAAACTCAAGGATCTGCTCCTGATCTCAGGCCTTTCCCACAGGGGGCTCTTCGGCGGGGGAATAAGCCTCCAGGGAGTGGAGTTCATTCAGGACGACTACACCGTTAAGGCCGCCGTCGACACCGAGGGTCTCGACGAGTCGGCTGCACAGGTCATGGCCACCAACATGTGGAACCTCGGCTACGACGGTTCCGGAATAACGATCGCCATAATTGACACCGGAATAGATGCCTCCCACCCCGACCTCAAGGGCAAGGTCATAGGCTGGAAGGACTTCGTTAACGGAAAGACAACCCCCTACGATGACAACGGACACGGAACCCACGTCTCGAGCATAGCGGCTGGAACCGGCGCGGCCAGCAACGGCAAGTACAAGGGCATGGCCCCCGGGGCAAAGCTCGTCGGCATAAAGGTTCTCAGCGGTCAGGGGAGCGGAAGCGTTTCGGACATCATAGCCGGTGTTGACTGGGCGGTTCAGAACAAGGACAAGTACAACATCAGGGTCATCAACCTCTCCCTCGGCTCGAGCCAGAGCTCCGACGGTACTGACTCCCTCAGCCAGGCGGTCAACAACGCCTGGGACGCTGGCATAGTCGTCTGCGTTGCAGCAGGAAACAGCGGACCCGACAAGTACACCGTCGGCTCGCCGGCAGCGGCAAGCAAGGTCATAACCGTTGGAGCGGTTGACAAAAACGACGTCATAACAGACTTCTCAAGCAGGGGGCCAACGGCCGACGGCAGGCTCAAGCCGGAGGTTGTCGCCCCGGGCAACTGGATTATCGCCGCTAGGGCCAGCGGAACCCAGCTCACCGACGTCACCATAGGCCAGTACTATGTTGCCGCCTCTGGGACTTCCATGGCCACCCCACACGTTGCCGGCATTTCGGCACTAATCCTTCAGGCCCACCCGAACTGGACTCCCGACCAGGTCAAGAAAGCCCTCATTGAGACGGCCGACATAGTCGCCCCGAGCGAGATAGCTGGAGTTGCCTACGGTGCCGGCAGGGTGAACGCGTACAAGGCTGCACACTACGACAGCTACGCCAAGCTCACCTTCACCGGCTCTGTAGCGGACAAGGGTCAGGAGAGTCACCAGTTCACGATAAGCGGCGCCTCCTTCGTTACAGCGACACTCTACTGGGACAACAGCAAGAGCGACCTCGACCTCTACCTCTACGACCCGAACGGCAACGAGGTTGACTACTCCTACACCTCCTACTACGGCTTCGAAAAGGTCGGCTACTACAACCCGACCGACGGAACCTGGACGATAAAGGTCGTCAGCTACAGCGGAAGCGCCAACTACCAGGTTGATGTGGTAAGCGACGGCTCGCTCGGCCAGCCCGGCAGCGGCAACAACGGTGGGAACAATGGAGGCAACGGCGGGGGCAACAATGGTGGTACAGAGCCCTCCCCACAGCCAAGCCCAAGCCCGCAACCTACGGTTGACGAGAAGACCTTCACCGGAACCGTGCAGTACAACGATTACAACGTCCACCAGATGACCGTCAACAGCGGCGCCACCAAGATAACAGGCGACCTCAGCGGAAGCAGCTACGACGACCTCGACCTCTACCTCTACGACCCGAACCAGAACCTCGTTGACAGCTCGGAGAACTACGGTTCTAACGAGCACGTTGAGTACAGCAACCCGTCACCGGGAACCTGGTACTTCGTCGTCTACGCCTACGACACCTACTACTGGACTGCCAGCTACCAGCTCGATGTAAAGGTTTACTACGGCTGAAGCTTTTTAACCCCCTTCTTCCCTTTTCTCCGGGGTGGTTGATGTGAGAAAGATCCTAACGGTAGGGCTACTCCTTCTTCTGGTGGCATCATCCGGTTCTGCCGGGGCCGTTATGAGACCGTACGTTTACAGGCCAACGGTCCCGGACACGGCGTTCGCGGTTATAGCCCTCTACAAGGTTGGAGACTACTCCGGCGTTCTCGAGGGCTGTGAGTGGCTGATGGCGATAAAGACGCCCTTTGACTCATGGGGCTACGCCTACGGTGAGGACAACGAGGCCAAGTACACTGCCATGGCCATTATGGCGCTGGTAAGGGGGGAGAGCATCGCGAGGGGCAGGTACTTCGATACAATCAACAGTGCCGCGTACTGGCTGATATACAAGCAGAACCCGGACGGCTCCTGGAAGGACTACACGGACACGGCCTTAGCCTACCTGGCCCTGAGGGAGTTCCTCAAGAGCAAGTACGTAAACGACAAGCTCCCCGGCTTCAGGGAGCAGCTCACCGAGGCGACTAAAAGGGCGCGGGCCTGGCTGGAAATGCACGAGCCGAGAACGGACGAGGAGAGGATCTGGGGCTACCTCGCACTCGGCGACGTGAAAAAGCTTGAGGCCCTCCACCCCAAGGGAGACCTTGTGGCTTACAGGGCCTTTGCCCTGGCGTACCTCGGCAGAAAAACGCGGCTTTCCGGCGACTTCAGGCTCCCCCGGGCGGTTGCAATGGCCCTCTACGCAACAGGAAGCGATAAATACAGGGAAGAGCTCCTCAAAATGGAGCACTTCGGCTTCTGGGGCGTTCTGCACTTCAGAACCCTCGATCTCCTCAACGTCGCGATGATAAAGGGCTTCATGGATCTGAAGTCGGCGGCGTGCCCCTACGTTGGGCTCATAAAGGCCAGCAGCGACTGGCAGAGGGTGGCCCTCGCAAAGTACTACGTTATGTGCGGCCTCAAACCCCAGCTGCCCGAGAACTACAGCTCCCTCCTCCCCTGGCAGGTGGCAGAGATCGCGAGGATCGACGCGTTGCTCGGTATGAACTACTCCGCGCCCGTGGCTTACCTTCTCTCAAGATCAGAGGAAGGCATCTGGAGGGACTTCTACAACACTGAGTACGTCGTTTGGGTTTTCAGGCGCCTCAACGTCACCTACAACTATTCCGTTTCACTTAGGTACTTGGAGCGCAACCTCACCTGGATGGCCACGACGAAAGATGCGAAAACTGGGAACCCGGTTTACTACAACGTCCCGACCTACTACTTCGCCTACGCGGTCATCGTCTTCAAGGAGTTCGGCATGACCAAGGCACTCAACGAGACGCTTTCCCTCCTGAGGGAGAGGCAGTACCCAAACGGCGCCTTTCCCTACACCGAGGGCTCGCTGGCGGGGATAACGTCTACCTCAACCGTGGCCTGGGCACTTCAGGAGAGCGGTCTGAACGGGAGCGATATCTACTCAAAGGCCACCTCCTTCCTCCGGAGCGTTCTGTACGCTGACATACCAAGCCTCCAGCCCCTCGGGAAAACGGTCAGGCTCGACAACGCGACATTCCTCCTCGTCAAGGACTCCAAGTACGTGGGAAACCAGACGGATCAGGTCTTCACTGATGGGCTCGACGGCTACATCGTGGTCTACCCAAGGGAAAGCCCCCTCTCGGTCTCGGCCATTGCGGTGAAGGGCTTCCACGCCGCCAGCCCATGGAGGGAGCACGGTATAACGAGAACCCAGGTGCTCGTAGTTCTGCTGCTCGCGGCCGCGATAGGAGGGGTGTGGTACTACCTCAGGCGCATGGAGAAACGGCGCATTGTCGGGAAAAAGAAGAAGCTCCTCAAGAAGGTAACCGAGGAGTGAACCCTTTAATTTTTCTCAGCTCCTTTAGCACAAATTTCCTCAGAAACTCTCCGCTGAACTCCGTTTTCCTCCCGGCAAGGTAGGAGCGGTAGATTTTCAAAGCATCTTCATCCCCAAGCTCTTCAAGCTTCCTCAGAACGTCTTCCTTTTTGAGACTTGAGCCGTGAAGAAAGGCCATAAGTCTCGCGGTCTCGCCCGCGAGAATGTGGAGCATCTTGAGGTTTTCCGACGAGAGGTCGCGCTCAAGGTTTCCCAAGATCACCTCAAGCCTCTTAGGAAGTACCTCTTCAACCCGGTATTCGGGCAGGAGCTCGACTACCTCCTCGCCGGTAACCACGAAGTGGTTCTCCCTGAAGTCAGCCTGATAAACCGTTAGGAACTTGTAGGGATAGCCGAGGTTGAGCGGGTCGCGGAGGTTCGAGAGCCACTCCCAAGCGATGTCAACCTCAACGGCTTTGAGGCCTTTAGAGCACTCCTCAAGAACGAGCCTGAGTTTGGAGAGCACCTCTTCTGGCTTCGCGCCGTCTTCGAGGACGACGAAGAAGTCGATATCGCTCGTTCCAGGGAGGTAATCTCCCCTCACAAAGGAGCCGTAGAGAATTAGGGAATAAAGGCCGGGAACCCGGCCGAGCTTCTGCCTGATGCAGTTAATAAGGGCCATCATGTGGTCGACGCTTCCTCGTCGTTGTAGAGCTCGTCGCCGACCCCTATTTTATCCTCGAAGCCCTTCGAGCCCTTAAGCGTCTGTATCCTGAACATGTAGCTCTTGTACCAGTTGTAGGATGGCTTGACCTTAACCGGAAGGAGCTTCCAGGCGCGGGTCTCCTCCTCGTAGCCCCAGTTGACGTACTCGTTGAAGTTCCTGATGATGTCGGTTATGACAACCCCGAACTCGTTGAGGAGCAGCTTTTGAATCTCGCGCCACTTGTCGAGTGAACTCTCGCGCCTCGTTATGCCGAAGTAGCCGGCGCAGCCGGGCCCCTTGAGGGTCGCTATCCCCCTCCCGACGAAGGCCCTTATGGCCTCGACCGTCTCAGGAGGATCCGTGATGAAGGTGTCGAACTTGTGAAGCGCGTAATCTGGCAGGGGCTCCCTCAGGTCGAAGGTGAACATCTCGATGTTCTCATAGCCGAGCTCATCCGCAGCTTTCTCGATGAATTTTACGAGGCGCTCGTCGATGTCTAAGACCGCTATCCTCTTCGGCAGGCCGGAGAGCATGAGGGCAACGCTGGTCAGGTCGTCGTCACCCAGAACGAACACCTCCTTGTTCTCAAGGTCTCCCCTGCTGTGCATTAAAGCAACCCTCGCCACGGTGGTCTCGGGCGTAACGTAGGCCTGGTCAAAGTCGTGCTTCGGCTGGGGGCGGTCCTTGACTATCTCCCTGAACTCCTCGAGGAGGTCTCTGAAAGCCGAAAGCTCAACGGTCTTGCCCTGGCAGTGGGAGCAGGTGTAATCCATTCTCGGCCCTATCCCGTACTTCTCCACGAGCTTTTTCCCGCTCTCGGTCAGGACGACCCTCGATCCCTCGAAGACCACGTAGCCCATCTCATGAAGGGTCGTTATGACCGCCACGACCAGCGGAAGTGGTTCTTCGCTGAGGTCGACAATGCGCCAGACGTCACCGCTGGCCAAAATGGCACTCAGAACGCTCTCGATCGTTCTCTCGTAAACGGGGATGCTCGTCTTTTCCTTAACCCTCTCCACTATCTCCCTCATCTTAAGCACCTCCAGAAGCTTTAACTTCGTGAACGGGGTTAAGGCAGGCCTCTTTTAAGGTTTTCCCAGCGGTAAGTTTAAGAGTTGAGGACGGGATCCCCTTCGATGATAAGACAAGTTGGAGACGACTTCGTCAAGCGCTACCGCCTGAGGTACAACCTTGAGGCCCTTGAGAGAGTTAAGAAGGAAATCGGGGAGAGAGCCTACTCCCGCCTGAAGGCCCTCTTGGAGTACCGCCTGACCGGAAAGGACTTCGACCGCTCTCCAATTGACGTGAAGATAGCCCTCGCATTCTCGGCCGGCTCCGACAGCACGGCCTCGCTGAAAATCCTCAGCTGGGCGGGCTTTGAGGTTGTCCCCGTGACGGTTAAGCTTCCCCAGATGGGTGAGAGAGTTTTGGAGAAGGCCAGAAAAGCGGGAGCGGTTTTCGTCGAGGTTCCCAACTATCTTGAGGTCATAACGGCCCAGATTGAGAAGGGCGCCCCAATATGTGGGCAATGTCACTCGATGGTGATGAAAGCTGTTGAGGACCACGCGAGGAGTCGGGGGATAAAAATGGTAGCCTCGGGCGACCTTCTGAGTTCTGGCCTCATATCAATATACAAAAAAGGTGACCTCGTAGTCCTCAACTTCCCGGCCTTCTTGGCCCTCGACAAGGCCGAGCTCATAGGGGTCATCGGAGGAGGCTATAAGCTGAGCTTTGGCTGTCCACTCCTCTGGGAGCTCTTCAGGAGGGCCCCATCGACAAAGAGGCTCTCAATACAGCGCGTCCTCAGGGAGACGAGGGCCAGGGCATTGACTCCAGAGATGGCGGCGGAGCTGATAGTGGACATACTCTCAAGGTAGTTCCCAGAGATGTCCCAAAAGGTTTAAATGTGTATTCTAAAACCTTGAGCGGTGGTGAGTAATGGTCACGAAGGAAGAGGTTGAGAATGTTGTTAAGGGAGTCGTTGACGAGAAGTTTATCCGCTCAATTGAAGTCGATGAGAAGGGCAACGTCACGGTTACTCTCGCCAGGGACACTCCCAACGTAGACAACGTCCTCATAAAGCTCCACTCCGAGCTCGGAAAGCTCGAAGGAGTTGGCCTGATAACCATAAACCGCGAGAGAGAAACTAAGGAGACCGGCGAGAAGGTCGAGCTGACGAAGGATCTTGTACTGGAGAAGCTCAAGGAGGTTGTTGACCCGGAAGTCGGTGTCGACGTCGTCAACCTCGGCCTGATCTATGAGCTGGAGATAAGGCCCGACAACACCGTTTACGTCAAGATGACTATGACGACCCCGGGCTGTCCGCTGACGATGTGGATCCTCCGCGCTGTCGAGGACAAGATACTCGAAATTCCGGGCGTTAAGGACGCTGAAATAGAGCTCACCTTTGACCCGCCGTGGAGCCCGGACATGATAAGCCCGGAGTACAAGAAGAGACTTGGCCTTTACTGACCATTTTTGCCTTTTTCTGTTCATTTAGGTTCTCCACGGGTCTGGAGGGCTAATCCGGTTTTAAACCTCTGGTTTCAGGACGAAAAGTTTATATTCGTCAAAGCGCACTTATTCGCGGTGATGCTCCATGGCTTGGAAGGTAAGTGTTGATCAGGACGTCTGCATTGGCGATGCCATCTGTGCAAGCCTCTGCCCGGACATCTTTGAGATGGGGGACGACGGCAAGAGCCACGTGATAGTCGATGTCATTGAGGATGAGGAGCTCTACAACTGCGCCCAGGAGGCCGTTGAGGCCTGCCCCGTCAGCTGCATCTCCATTGAGGAGGTTTGAGGCTTCTCCCCTTTCCTTATCCCTTTCACGCCCATTTGAGGTTTAAACTGTTGCGTTCTCGATCTGTCCCTGTCTTTGCATTGAAATTGAAAAATTTGAATGAGTTTATTCGAGCGTTAACTTGAACCTCTTCGCCTGCTCCAGAACGTACTCCCTTATCTCCCCCGCCTTTGGCAGTTCCGCAACTACCTCGCCGTTTTCAATCAGGGGCTTGAGGAGAGGCTCTACCTTCGCTCCACAGACTGGACAGCGTTCGAGCTTTTTATCTGCTGGAACGCGGTGGTAGTGGCCGTTCTCACAGCGGTAAACCTGCTTCCTCCCGCTGAGTTTTCCGCGCTTGGTCATTGGCTTTCCTTCGACCTCAACGATGTCCAGCGAGAAGTCAACCGGCTTGGCGCTCGCTATCGCCGAGCCAACTCCGAATGCATCTGCAACGTCCGCTATCTCTGCTATGCTCTCCTCATCGAGTCCTCCTGAGACGAGTATCTTGACCCAGTCGTAGCCCCTTAGATTAAGCTCCCAGCGAACCTCCTCGATGATCCTCCTGAAGTTGCCGCGCCTTGAGCTCGGTGTATCGAGCCTTACCGCGTTGAGCCTTTCACCGAGGGCCTCAGCCGCCATCAGGGCCTCGAACTTCTCGTCGCAGAGGGTGTCAACTAAAGCCGTCCTCGGAACTTCCGGCGGCATTACCTCGTCGTAGTACTT
This sequence comes from Thermococcus sp., assembly GCF_026991495.1. GTDB lineage: Archaea > Methanobacteriota_B > Thermococci > Thermococcales > Thermococcaceae > Thermococcus. The sequence goes on from NZ_JALXBJ010000057.1 coordinate 13,473, forward strand.
CCAGGCCTTGACCTGGTCTCCAACTGTCAGGATTAAAGCGTGGGGCATCGTGCCGACCGCTTTCTCCCCTATCATCTCCGCTCCCAAAACACCGGAAACGCCGTCGCAGCCGCCTATAAAAGCGGAGCGGTCTATCATCGGTGCTATAGCTGGGTGCATGTGCCTTATGCCGAAGGAGTAAACGGGCTTGAAGTTCGCCGCTATCTTAATCCTCAGGGCTGAAGTCGCTATCCCGCTCGCCTGGCTGAGCATGCCGAGCAGTGCCGTCTCGTATATCCCGAAGTCGTCGTAGTAGCCCTCTATCTGGAGAACCGGCTCGTAGGGGTGGAAGATTGTGCCTTCGGGCATCGCGTAGACGTTAACTGGCATGCCCTCGAAGAGCTTTGCAACCTCTTCAATTCCAGCCAAAACCCCCCACTTCCAGCCGTTTGGAAGGCTTGTCGTCGTTACGTCGGCGAAGACCTTCTTCCGTACCCCCTTCTCCCTCAGGATTTTCCTGGTTCTGATGAAGTAGACGTCGGTCGTCTTTCCGGCCTTTATATCCTCCTCGTGGGCGATGTAGAAGTCGCGCATTTTCATCACCGGGGTTGATTGTACTTCTAAATTTAAAGGGTTTCTGGGTGAAATGATACTATTCTGTGTGTTGAGATAAGTTATTTCATCACGATCCGGAATGTTTAAAATCAAAATAAACTAAAGCAAACCAAAGGCAGGAAGACGGTTGGCATGGTGTACATCCACAAAGTGAATGACACCCACTATCCCAAAAACCAAGAGCTCTGGTGATCGCATGCTCCCCCGAAAACCCCTCATCCTCCTCCTAATGGCGATGGTGTTTGCGGCCGGCTGCATAGGTGCCCACGGCCATAAGAATACGCCAACCATCTCGATGAAGCCCGTTGCGTGTCCAGCCGGGGAGAACCTGACCCTCGTTAACGATGCCCATAACGTAACGCTTAAAGATCCCTCCTACAGGCTCGCAGTGGATCTCATGAAGGACGAACTCGAAGAGGCCAAGGCCCTTTATCGTGTCGCGGCATCTAAAAAGGAGAATGAGAACATCTTAAGGTCGCTGTCCACCATTTCCCGCTTATTCCTCACTGATTCCACGGTTATAAATGAAACGACAATCCGGATCGGGAACGAGACCTACGATTACGTTGTCCTCTCCGTTTATGACTATAAAGATCCACACTGCGAGGGGAACGTAAAGTTCTCACCAGATATCGTCAAGGTGAACGACGTAACGGTCAGGTTAATCCCCTCCAACTGGACGAGGGGAACGGCGACCTACAGCGGGATACCCTACAGCACTTACGCGGTTGGGATCGGGAACGAGACCTGTACGGCGGGTTTCACTGAGCTTTCCACCCTTATCATACCCTACCTCACGGCGGGCGACTACCTCCTCCTCATCAATGGCGGTAAAGACCGGCTCTGCGGGGTGCAGGGGAACCTGTATACGGTGCACTTCGGATTCTTTAAGAGAGGCAGCGAGGAAGGAAAGGAAGCGTCGCTTCTGCTTGTGAAGAGGTAGACCCAGTGAACCATCTCTGGGGTCTGACCTCCTCCCCGCCTTGAAAGGCGAGGGTTCCAACGGTTTAACCCCTCGCCAAGGGCGGTTCGGTTTACGGGCACTCATCCACCTACTTCCGTTACCGGTTTCGGTTCAGCCCGAAGGCACGGTCTCGTGCCCGTTACCCCTACCGCAAAGCGGATTGGGGTTATTGCCTTAGAGACCACTCGTTAATCC
>NZ_JALXBJ010000058.1 GCF_026991495.1 Thermococcus sp.
GGTTAAACCGTCAGCTCTTTTCTGCAGGCTGCTAAAGATTTCCCCTCAAGAGGGAGGAGTACCTCAGACTGAAGGGCGAGCTTAAAAGTTAGGCCGAAAACCTCTTATCCTCTGATGACATAGTAAGGCGGGTGGTAACATGAGAAAAGCATCGTTGCTCATAGTGTTGCTTCTGGTTTCTTCGCTTATCCTGCCGGTGGTTAAAGCCGATGGAGAGCCCGGCCCGTGGATAAAGAGCTACGGGGGGAGCGGGACTGACATCATCAACGACGTTAAAGTCCTCCCGGACGGGAGCATCATTGCAGTAGGATACACCACCTCATCAGGCACCGGCGGAAAGGATGTCTTAGTGATGAAACTGAACCCTGACGGTAGCGTCGCTTGGGCGAAGACCTACGGGGGAACAAAGTATGATGTTGCTAACGCGATTGCTATAGCTCCTAACGGTGACGTTATCGTGGCCGGCCACTACGGAGCAAGCTGGGACGGTTCTGGAGGTGACGCTTGGATTCTTAGGCTTGACGCTGATGGGAACGTGAAGTGGCAGAAGACTTACGGAGGAAAATATCGGGATGAGGCTTACGCGGTTGCCATCGCTCCGAACGGTGACGTTATCGTGGCCGGCTACACTTACAGCTTCGGCGCTGGTAATGGAGATGTTTGGGTTCTCAGGCTTGATGCTAATGGCAACGTGAAGTGGCAGAAGACTTACGGAGGAAGCGACTGGGATGAGGCTCACGCGGTTGCTATCGCTCCGAACGGTGACATTATTGTGGCTGGCTCCACTGAAAGCTTCGGCGCTGGTGGAGAAGACTTTTGGGTTCTCAGGCTTGATGCTAATGGCAACGTGAAGTGGCAGAAGACCTACAGGGGAAGCGGCAGCTATGATTGGGCTAGCGCGGTTGCTATAGCGAGCAATGCTGACATTATTGTAGCCGGCCAGACTACTAGCTTCGGCGCTGGTTGGAATGATGTTTGGGTTCTGAGGCTTGACGCTAATGGTAACGTTAAATGGCAGAAGACTTACGGGGGAGGCGACTGGGATAGGGCTACCGCGGTTGCCTTAGCTCCTAACGGGGACATTATCGTGGCCGGCTACACTAAAAGCTTCGGCGCTGGTGGCTATGACGTTTGGGTTCTCAGGCTTGATGCTAACGGTAACGTGAAGTGGCAGAAGACCTACGGAGGAAGCAGCGCTGATTGGGCTTACGCGGTTGCTTTAGCTCCAAATGGAGACATCATCGTGGCCGGCTTCACTGACAGCTTCGGCGCTGGTGGTGATGACTTTTGGGTTCTCAGACTTCCGCCGGATGGGAACCTGCCGGGCTGTAGCTTCTGCAGTGATTCGAACGCTCAGGTAGACAACACGGACGCAGTCGTGGAGAACACCAACGCTATCGTGAAAACTTCAGACGCCGTTGTGAAAATCTCCGATGCAGTTGTGGAGCCCACGAACCTCAAGGTCAAAACCCAGTACTCCTACCAAGCCCTTGTAAAGCTGGCTCTCGACAAAGCGGAATCGACAATCTCAACCTACAAGTCTCAGGGAGTTATCCTGACCCCCGCGGAAGAACTTCTGAACAAAGCCCAAGAGGCATTCAGCTCGGGGGACTACGTTAAAGCTTACAATTACGCAAATCAAACCCTACAAAAAGCCAAGGAAATCAAAAAGCAACACGATGAGGCAGAATCCAAGCTCGATGAAGCCAGCTCAACCATAAACTCCTACAAATCCCAGGGAGTTGTCCTTCCCTCCGCTGAAAGTCTCTTAGGAGAAGCTCAGGAAGCCTTTAACTCCGGAAACTACACCAAAGTTTATGAGTATGCAAATCAGGCCATCCAAAAAGCCGAAGAAATCAAAAACCAATATGACAAGGCAAAATCCGAATTAAACGCAACTCAATTGTTAATATCTTCCTACGAATCTCAGGGGATGGTCCTGACTTCCGCCAGGAACATTCTGAAAGAGGCCCAAGAAGCCCTCAACTCAGGGAACTACACAAAAGCCTACGGTCTCTTTATCCAGGCTAAACAAAGGGCAGATGAAATTAAAAATCAATATGAGACGACAAAACCCAAGCTTGACGAGGCCAAATCAACTATCACTTCTTACAAATCTCAAGGCGTTATCCTGACTCCTGCCGAGAACCTTCTGGCAGAGGCGGAAACGGCCTTTAACTCTGGGAACTATACTAAGGCATACAATTACGCAAACCAAGCAATTCAAAAAGCGGAGGAGATAAAAGCCGAATATGATAGAGCGAAACCTGAGCTTAAGAGAGCGAAATCGACAATCTCAACCTACAAATCCCAGGGGATAATCCTAGCACCTGCCGAGAACTTACTTAACGAAGCCCAAAATGCCTTTGACTCAGGGGATTACGTTAAGGCCCACGATTACTCAGAGCAGGCCATACAAAAAGCTGAGGAAATTAAAAACCAATACTACAGAGCAAAGGAGGCAATCTCAAAGGCGGAGGGCTTCCTCTCGCCGATTGGCGACGCCAAAAAGGCCTTTGAGAAAGGAGACTACCTCAAAGCCTACCAGCTCGCAGTGGAGGCAGGACGGAAAAGAGATCTCTACCAGAAGCTCTTTGCCCTCGGCGTTATAATATCGGCGGCGCTCATCGGCGGATCCTCCTACCGCGTCCACAAAAGGAGGGAGCGCGAGAGGAAGCTAAGGGAGATAAACTCCATTATCGAGAGGGCAGAAAAAGCCCCGGTCCTTGAGAAAATCAGGCTTCTCAAAGAGGCCGAGAAGCTCGCGGGGCCCGTCGGCCCGGAGGCCCTCGGCAGGGTGAGAAAACTCCTCTCCCCTGCGATGAATGAGGCGAGGGAAACCTACAACCGTATTATTAGAGAGTTTGACTCCGCCCTTAAGGGCCTCGACGTGAAAACCGCCGAGGCAAAGCTCAGTGAGGCGAAGCCCTACGCCGAAATCCTCGGAAGGAAGGACTTCAAGAGGAAAGGCGAGAGGCTCGAACGCCTGAAGAAGGAGCTCAAGGATCTCCAAAGAACCGAGAGACTTGTGAAGAGGGGGAATCTGAAGGAGGCCGCGCCGGTACTCACCCAACTCTCGTCCTCGCCCTTCGCGGGGGTCAGGAAAAAGGCCAGGGCCCTTCTCGGTGAGGTTGAGGGATGGCTTTCAAAGGTCATCGCCAAGGGGGACTCCCTCTTCTCCTCCGGAGACTACGCCGGGGCAATCAAGGCCTACGAGTCCGCCTTACCCATTGCGGAAGCCCTTGGGAAGGGTGACATGGTCAGATCGAAGATAGAGAGCTCAAGGAGAACCCTCGACGAGCTGAGGAAGAGGAAGCGGCTTGAGGAGCTCTTGAAGGAGATCAACGCCGCACTTTCGCGGAGGGACTACTCCTCCCTCGGGAACCTCCTCCAAGAGGTCGGGAAGATAGCCAGGGAAACAAGGGAGACCAGGAAGGTGAAAGCCCTGAGGGAGGAGCTCTCGACGAGGCTCGACAACCTGCTCTCGAAGGGCGAGGAGCTTGAGCTTAGCGGGGACTACGGCGGGGCGTTGGCTGCCTACACCGAGGCGCTCTCCTTAGCTGAAGCCCTCGGGAGAAAGACTGACGATATAGAGGCGGCTGTATCGCGGATAGAGGAGGGGCAGAAGAAGGCCCTCCTCAAGAAGAGCGTCAGACTCGACGTCCCGACGGAGATGGCCCACAGGGCCGAAACCGAGGTCTCGATCCTCGTCACAAACCGCTTCTCAAGCGACCTCACGCTAACGGCTGACCTCTCCGAAAACAGGGACTACTTCGAGCTGAGCGAGGAGAAGGTGGAGTTCCCGCACGTTAAGCCCGGGAAGACGATAGGGGAGAGCGTAACCGTAAAGCCGAAGTTCATCGGCGACTTTGACTTCACGGTTAAGATAGACTCCAACTTCGGCTCACTGACGAGCAGAACTCCCGTGAAGGTCGTCAAGACGATGAGGGCTGTAACAGGGGCCACGCCGGCACCGGTCACCTCAACGCCCGTCCTCAACCCGGTTGAGGCTCTGCAGGAGCTCTACACCGACTTCCAGTACATAGGCGAGGGCGGCTTCGCGAGGGTTTACAAAGCCAAGCGTAAAGACGGCAAGATCGTCGCGCTAAAGCTCCCCAAGACCCTCGACCCGGCCGTGGGGAGGGCCTTCGTCAGGGAGATAACCAACTGGCTCCACTTAAAGCACCCGAACATAGTCGAGCTCCACGACGTGAACGTGATTCCGGTTCCATACCTTGAGATGGAGTACTGCGAGAGCTCCCTCGCGAGGCTTGGGAAGCCGTTGCCAGTCGAGGAGGCCTCGCTGATAGTCTTCAACATCGCTGAAGGCTTAAAGTACGCGCACTCGAAGGGCATAATCCACCGCGATCTGAAGCCCAGCAACGTCCTCCTGAAGAACGGCCTGCCCAAGATAAGCGACTGGGGTTTGAGCAAAGTCCTTGAGGAGAGCATGAGCGCGACAACCACCGCTTCATTTACCCCCTACTACGCGGCCCCGGAGCAGATTGACAGGAAGTTTGGAAGGACGGACGAGAGGACGGACATCTACCAGCTCGGCGTGCTCTTCTACGAGCTCGTAACAGGAAGGCTGCCCTTTGAAGGCTCGCTCAGCCAGGTTATGATGGGCATCATCAGGGACAAACCCGTTCCGCCGGGCCAGCTCAACCCGGAGGCGAGAAAGGTAGAGCCGATAATCATGAAGATGCTTGCCAAGAAGAAGGAGGATCGCTACGCGAGCGTCGTCGAGCTCCAGAGAGACCTCGCGGGAGTACTCAACATGACCTACTCCGAGAACCTGAAGAAGAGCAAGACCATCGGCGACCTCCGGAGGGCGGTTTACTACCTGACCGAGCTCCTCCTGATAAACATGAAGACTAACAACGTCAGCGAGGCCTACAAGTACGCCGGCGACCTCGCCTATTACACAAGCGGGGAGCTCAGGGACGAGGTGAAGAAGTTAGCGGAGCAGGTAAAGCTCCGCCTTGAGGAGAGCTTAGACATACCGCCGGAACTCGTTGAGAAGGCGGAGATACTAGCGCACAAGATCCGCCTGGGGTTTGAGGGCTCCTGAAGCCCCGCCCCGTCTTTTTTAGGTTTTCCCCCGCGCTCCCCATGCCTAAACACCGTGGTACCCGCGCTCGTTTTGATGGCAATAAACGTACATCATGGCACCGAAGCGAAAGCCATTTATTCCCAAAGACCATAACACGATGGTGCTCACCAATGGTGAAGGGGGGATTGAGGGCGGAACGCCAAAAGTCTCTGGTCTCCAAAATGGAGAAAAGTTTAAATAGGAGAAAAACCGAATAAGAGTGAGTGGTGTGTATGGGATACATAGTCTTTGTCGGCTACGATACCGATGCCGAGAGGAAGCGCATCGACTACCTGATAGACAAGTGGTCTGCCAGGGCAGTGGTCAGGAAGCCAAGGGGGACTGTGATCTACATCGAGGCTGAGAACCCAAGTGAATTCCTTGAGGAGCTCTTCTCAAAGATCGAGGGAGACGTCGAGGAGAAGGTGGAGCTCTACGAGGCTAAACCGGTGAAGAAGAAGGTGGAGGGCAAGAAAAGGATTTTAGAGTACACGGTTCCGGAGGAGAAGAAGGTGGTGGAGCGCTTCATAGACTACCTCCTCTCGAAGCTCAACGCGGGCCTCGTGGGCTCTGACCCGGTGGCAAAGACCTACAGCCTCTACACGAGAAAGGGAAGGGCGACGATAAAGGTCATAACCAAGGGGAACGGGAGCTCTCACGTTGTCTTTGAGATAGAGGGCTTTGGGGAGGCCGTTGATTTTTTGGCCGGAAGGATTGACGAGGAGCTTAAACTCTTCGCGGGTGGTTGACATGGGGATATTTGAGGAAGGAAGAACCGACTGCGTTAGGGAGCTTTTGAAGCCTGCGGAAAGGGTTCTGAGGCAGGGGCTCGACATCAGGGTCGAGGGCTTTGGAAAGAGGGTGGAGCTCTGGAACAGGATAGCTGACAACTACGACCGCTACCTCGAGGGGGAGTGCGGGAGCTTCCTGAACGACCTGAACGCGCACTTTCAGGCGAAGTTCGAAGGGGCCCTGGCCATCCTCGCCTGGAGCTTCTGGAAGAAGGGCGAAGCCTACAAGCCAGCAGCTGACAGGTACAGCGAGAGGGAGCTCGAAGCGGTCGAGAGGATCCTCCGCTACAATGTCTTCGAGATATACACGAAGGACGACGTCATGAAGAAGATAATGCGCCAGGACGGCAACATCCTCGGGCTCCTGAGGGACTACTACCAGGGCACGGACCGCTGGATAGAGGGGGTCTTAGAGGATCCTGACGTAAAGCTGGCCCTCAGGAACTTCCTCAAGTACAAGTGGGACTCCTACAAGGGCAAGGTGAACGACGCGCTGAGCGAGGCGACCGTCCGCTTCGACTGGTTCAGGAGCTTCCTGAACGAGGTTCAGAGGGAGGAGGAGAGCATAGAAAAGCTCTACCAGAAGCAGATGGACGGCATAAGGAAGCGCTACGAAGAGCTCATGGAGGAAATGAGGACGTCGAAGGCCGAGGAGGTGGAGAGGCTCAGGAGGGAGAAGGAGGAGCTTGAGAGGCAGATGAAGGAGTTGGAGGCTAAGCTTGAGAACGACGAGGAGAAGGCCAAACTTAGGGAGGAGCTTGAGAGGATGCGCTCGGCCCTCGACTCAAAGCTGAGGGAGCTCCAGCGGAGGGAGGCTGAACTCCAGAGGAAGGAGGAGGAGCTGCAGCGGAAGGAGGACGAGGTCTCGAAGCGCATCAGGGAGGTTATGGAGTTGGCGGGGAAGGTCGAGAAGGGCTCGCGCTTCGTCAGGAGGGACGAGGCGAAGATGCTTGAGATGAACTTCGTCGGCAGGATACGCGGCAGGTTCAGGGGAGAGGTGAAGCTCTCCGGAAGAACCTTCAAGGTCGAGGGGATCGAGGAGAAGGGCACCTTCGACAAGAATGCCTACACTGGAAAGCTAAGCGAGCGCGACCTCAAGAACGTCCCGGACAACATAATGGTCGAGGTTCACCTCAGGGAGAAGAAGTTCATAGGGAAGAGGCAACCCCTCACCGTGAAGGCGGTGTTCTACGGCAGGCCCGAGCGCTACGCCGAGGTTGGCTTCGACACGGACCCGCTCGAACTCGCGGACGTAAACGCGCTCCTTGTGGATGCGAGGGCCGAGGCGAGGGAGGGAAGGGTAGTCCTCCTCGTTGCTTCACCAACAGGCTTTGAAAAGCGCGTAAAAAGCTACATCAGCTCGAACGATTTCCACAGGAACTTCATATCCGAGAACGTCTCGCTCGCTTTGCTCGACCTTGAGAGCGGCGAGCTGACATACAACCCCCACGATGAGTACGCGAAGGCTCTCGCGCCGTTCCTGAGGCTGGAGCGCGATGAGGAGCTGCTCTCAAGGATAAAGGACTTCCTTGAAGAGAGGATAAAGGCCAAGGGCTACGTGCGCCTGGAGGAGGCCGCCGAGAAGTTCGCAGAGGACGCCGTCAAGAAGGCCTTCCAGGAGCTCGTTAAGGAGAAGGGCTACGTGGCCAAGTTCATCGAGGGAGTTGGCTACGTCCTCGTCATGGAGGGCTTCCTCTGAGGTGAAGCAGTTGGAGATAGACCGGGAGCTCGTTGAGGGGAAACTCGCCGATATCAAGGGCGCTCTCGAAGAGCTCAGGGGAATAACCGAAAAGGGCGTAGAGGCGTTCCTCTCGGAGAACTGCCTCAGGTACGCGGCGAAGTACCTGCTGATAACTGCCATAGAGGGAGCCTTCTCCGTCTGCAACCACATCGCGGTGAGGAAGGGCAGGATCCCAAAGAGCTACTCCGAGTGCTTCAAGCAGCTTGCAGACCTCGGGGTCATTGAGAAGGAACTCGGAGAGAGGCTCTCCGAAATGACGAAGTTCAGGAACCTGCTTGTTCATCAGTACTGGAGGGTAGACGACGAGAGGGTCTTCAGGATAATGACCTTGAAGAATTCATAGAGTCCGTGGTGAGGTACCTTGAGAAGGGAGGAGATTGAAGAGAAGCTCGGGAGGGCCCTTGAGAGGCACCCCGAGATAGTCTTCGCCTACCTCCACGGCAGCGTACTCGAAACGGAGCACTTCAGGGACGTGGACGTAGCCGTTTACTTCGACGGCTCCGTGAAGGATATCCTGAAGGCGGAGCTCTCGCTGGCAGTAGAACTTGAGGGGGAGCTTGGCGTTGAGGTTGACGTCAGGGCTTTAAACGACGCACCGCCGGCCTTCAGATACAGAGCTATTAAGGGGAAGCTCCTGCTCGACAGAAACCCCGAGCTGAGGTTCAGGTTCATCGAGGAAACCGTGTGGGAGTACCTCGACTACGAGCCGATGGAGAGGCGCATGAGGAAGGAACTACTCGCTAAGTGAACCTTTCGTTGTTTGCCTGAATAACGCTCGCTGGAGGTGTTTGGAATGGGAATCCGCGACATGTTTGGGAGGAAGAACACCATAGAGAAGCTCTCGCTGAGGGAGCTCCAGGCTGAGGAGATAAGGCTGAAGAACAGGCTTGAGCGCCTCAAGAAGGACATCAACCAGATCGAGAAGAAAAAGAAGCAGCTCTTCCAGGAGGGCATAGGGGCTGACAAGCTCAAGAAGAAGATGCTCGCGCAGGAGATTAAGGGCCTCGACATGGAGCAGAAGCTCAAGCTCAAGGACTTCACGACCGCGCAGAAGCAGTACACCCTAATCAAGAACATGATAATCGTCAAGAAGTACGAGAAGGAGCTGAGGAAAGTTGGTGTGTGGGAGAAGCTCGCAAACGTCGAGCCGGAGCAGCTCGAGCAGGCCCTCATAAAGGTCAACCTCGACGGGAAGGAGTTTGACGAGATGGTCGGCAGCCTCAACAGGGTATTCGAGATGGAGGTGGCGGAGTTCGAGGAGACCGAGGATCAGACCGAGAGGGAGCTAATGAAGGCATGGAGCCAGGTCGAGGCCGGCGAAGCGGACGTTGAGGAGGTAGCGGAGAAGGTCGCCTCGCGCGTGGAAAAAGAGGAGGAGGAAGAGTGATGGCCATCTTCTCCCGCTTTTTCGGGAAGAAGAACCCCCTCGACATACCCCTGCCGAAGCTGAAGGAGAGCCAGATAAAGCTGGACTACCAGATCCAGAAGATCGAGAACGAGATAGCGAGCATAGACCGCGAGATAGCCGAGCTCTTCGAGAGGGCCAAGAAGGCCAGAAGCAAGAGCGAGGAGCTGACGATAGCGACCAAAATAAAGACGCTGAACCAGCGCAAGAAGAACCTCCAGGCGACGCACATGCAGCTCAACAAGCAGCTCATGCTCATAAGCAACCTCACCATAATCAAGGAGAACGAGGCCATCCTGAAGGGAACGCCAACGTGGGAGATGCTCAGGAACATGTCTCCCGAGGAGCTTGAGAGGAACTTGGCGAGCATGCAGCTCGATGCCCAGAACTTCAACGAGAACCTCAACCAGATGCTCGGCATAACCGACCAGACGCTGAGCGTTGGCGCCAACTTCGAGGAGGACGAGGAGTTAGCGGAGATAATGAGGACCATCCACGCGGTCAAGGAGGGCGAGCTTGAGCCTGAAACTGCAGCGGAAAAGGTTTCCGGCGAGGAGAAGGAGAAGAAAAAGGAGTGGCTGGAGGTGGAGGAGGTTTGATTTTTTTTACTTTATTGGGGGTGGTTTGAGTGTTCTTTGACAGGGAGCGTGAGCTGGGGAAACTGCTGAGGCTGGTTTCGGCCGAGCCCAACCTGATAACTTTCGTCTACGGGCCGATTAACAGCGGGAAAACGGCTTTAATGGCCGAGTTCGTCAAGAGGCTTTCCGATGAGTACGTGGTCTTCTACATAAACCTCAGGGGTCGCTTCGTGAACAGCTACGAGGACTTCATGAAGGTGCTCTTCAGCGTTAGGGAGGGATCATCCAAGGAGCTTTTGGCGGAGCTCCTCAAGAGCGGCTTAGCCTACGGGGGAATTCCCGTCCCGGAAAAGCTCTTCAAAAAGCTCATGGAGGAGGAAACGGAAGACGCCTTCCTCTTCCTTGAGGGGTACTTTGAAAAGCTCAGAGGCAGGGGGAAGCGGCCCGTTTTAATCCTCGACGAGCTTCAAGTGATAGGCGACCTGAGGATAGACGGCCCGCTGATTTACAGGCTCTTCAACTTCTTTGTCCACCTGACGAAGGAGACTCACTTAAGCCATGTTTTCGTCGTAACTTCGGACAGTCTCTTCATCGAGAGGGTTTACAGTGAGGCCATGCTTCAGGGCAGAGCGGATTACTTCCTCGTGGACGACTTTGACAGGGAGACCGCTTTAGCGTTCCTGAAAAGCGTGGGACTGAAAGATGATGAAGCAGAGATCGTCTGGGATCACTTCGGGGGCAAGCCTGTCTATTTGGCTGAAGCCCCAAAGCACAGGGACGAGCTGAAAGAATGGTGCCGTGGAGAGCTTGAGGATAAGGTTAGCTGGCTGGTCTTTTCCCTGAACTCCCTGAAAAAGAGCAAACCCGAGCTCTTCAAGGGAATCTTAGAGCTATTTGATAAGTTCAGGGAATCCGAGGCCGCTGGTTGTGATGAACTGAGCGATTCCATCCTCTGGGCGGTTAAGAACAACCTCCTCTTCCTGAATCCGAGGAAGAGACTTCTAAGGCCCCAGGGGCGGCTTGAGCTTTTGGCGATAAGGAAGGTTCTGGGGGTGGTTTGAGTGTTCTTTGACAGGGAGCGTGAGCTGGGGAAACTGCTGAGGCTGGTTTCGGCCGAGCCCAACCTGATAACTTTCGTCTACGGGCCGATTAACAGCGGGAAAACGGCTTTAATGGCCGAGTTCGTTAGAAAACTTCCCGCCAACCACGTGGCCTTCTACATAAACCTGAGGAGAACCCCAGTTGCAAGCTACGGGGACTTCGTTGACGTGCTCTTCTCCGTCGAATTCAGGAACAGGGTCAAAACAATTGGAGAGGCAGTTTCCCTCATCCTCTCCACTGGAAGGGAAGCCTTCGGCTTCCCTGTTCCGACAGAACTCCTCGAGAGAATAACCAGGGAGAAGAAGCCGAAAAATGCCTTTGCATACATTGCAACCCTGATGGAGGAGGTTAGAAAAGCTGGCGAAAAGCCCGTTTTAATCCTCGACGAGCTTCAAGTGATTGGGGATTTAAAGGTCAACGGTTCGCTCATCTACGAGCTCTTCAACTTCCTCATCCACCTCACCAAAGAGACCCACTTGACCCACGTTTTCGTTGTAACTTCGGACAGTCTCTTCATCGAGAGGGTTTACAGTGAGGCCATGCTTCAGGGCAGAGCGGATTACTTCCTCGTGGACGACTTTGACAGGGAGACGGCTTTGGAGTTCTTAAAAAATCAGGGGCTGAGCGATGGTGAGGTGGAACTTGTGTGGAACCACTTTGGAGGCAAGCCCGTCTATTTGGCTGAAGCGCCAAAGCACAGGGACGAGCTGGAAGAGTGGTGCGAGAGAACGCTGAGGCTCAGGGTTCAGTCCATAAACGCCCTCGTTTATGGCAGGAAGAACATGATAAGCCTCCTGAAGGAGTTCAGGGATAGGGATGAGGTACCCTTCGACGGACGGGTCAATAAGGCCCTGAAAGAGCTCGTCAAAGCCAACGTCCTCTTCGTTGACCCGCTGAACGGTGTTGTTAAACCCCAGGGGCGGCTTGAGCTTCTGGCGATAAGAAAGGCTCTGGAGGTGATAAGATGAGGAAGGCCACCGCGCTGATGATTTCAATGCTCCCAACAGCTGAACTGATGGGAAGGTCGGAGGGAAGGAGGAGTCTCAATTTTTGGCTGGTACTCAAAAAAGTGGGCAGAAGGTGGAGACTATGAGAAAGGTGTTCATGATTCTTATAGTGGTTCTTTTCATTATGGGCACTGCAGGAGTAACTCTAAAAGATGTCCACGCAGAGATCAAATACTCAGAGAAAACCATCTTCTTTGACGACTTTGAAGGTTATCCATTGGGAAGTTACCCTTCTTCGAACTGGATCTTAGACTACGATGGGGCGGGGGAGGAATACCAGAAAATAGTTTCAAATCCTGTGAAGTCAGGCTCCAAGGCGTTCCGGATGCTCTCGGCACAAGGTTGTTGGGCGGCAGTTTCTGAACATAAGTTTGATTCCGATGCAGACATAATTGGATTCGAAGCTGACGTATGGGCTGAGAGCTACGGAACCGAGGGCTGTGGAGGAGACAAAACCAGCGTAATTAGAGTTGCATTCTGGAATGGAAACCTGGACTCGTGGGGTAGGTACTATGCAGATGTCATTTTTAGACATAACGGAATTGCCTATGCGTATTCAGAGGGAGAGGAGCACCAGCTAACCTCCTGGAAACCTCAGACGTGGTACCATGTAAAAGTCATTTTAAACAGAAAAACAAACACATACGACGTTTACATAAATGGAAAGCTCGTCGCCGACGATATACCAGTGGAACACAGCGACACTGAGAACATAAATGCAATAGTCCTGACGGCAGGACATGCAAATGCTAATGTTGTCTTTGATAACGTCAGGATATTTGAGGTTGAGTCCTCTTCAAGTTCCCAGTTTCAGCCTGCCCCTCCAAAAACAGTCGAATACCTCTCACCCGAAGACCTCTCCAAGTGGAAGTACTATCGTGAAGTTACTATAAGAGAGCAGTCAGGGCAAACGCTTGAGAACTTTCAGGTTTTAATTGAACTCAACTCAGACAACTTCGACTTCTCCAAGGCTAAGCCAGATGGAAGCGACATCAGGATTGTCGATGAGGACGGCAACTTCTTGCCCTACTGGATTGAGGAGTGGAACGTGAGTGCGAAGAGGGCCAAAATATGGACGATAGTTCCAAGGATCCCAGCGAACGGCGAGGTCAAACTCAAGCTCTACTACGGTAACCCGAACGCCCAGAGCAGGAGCGACGGGGAGAAAGTGTTTGAGTTTTTTGATGACTTCAACGGAAACCAGTTGGATACGGGTAAATGGGAACCGTTCTACGGTACCGTGGATGACGGTTATATACACATATATAGTGAGAGCTCTTCAAAGATTTCTGTTGGGGATAGTATATTAAAATTGTACATAACCCCAAGCGACTGGGATTTAAATGATCATGATGTATTTACTAGGGGAATACTGTCAAGAGTAGGATTCCCTCAGAACAGTGTTCTGGAAGCTAAATTAGTCAAAGCCCATTATCCCGATGGCGGAGGTAATAACGGACTTTTCGTTGGTCAGTTCTTTAGTTCAGAGAAAGAAGCCAAGGGCATATCATTCAGGAATAGTGTGGAATCTTATGGGGATACATACCTGTTCTTTGAGATCAATAAAGCAACTTGGGATAACGTTGTTAACTATGGGACGCAGGTATACGAGAGCGGGATATACCAGTTATCCCGTATTGGAAGTGACAAATGGGCAGCAAAGTTCTTAGATTTGAATAGAAACGTACTTGCTGATTTAGGAACCACAGAAGATGAACTTAGTGATTTAAGGTTCTCCTTAGAAGTGGCAAACTGGTATGAACCATCATATGTTAGCGCGGAGTTCGATTGGATCCTCGTCCGCAAATACGCCCCCAAAGACCCAGTTGCCTTCGTTGGAAGCAAGGTTAGGCTAACAGGTTCCTCCACCACTCAAACAACCACAACTTCCCCGGCCTCCACGAGCACCACAACGACGACAAACAGCCCTGCAGTGACCACAACGTCAACGGTCACAACAACTACTACAACTACCTCAACCCTCGCTCCCATCGCCAGCTCGGCCATAAACACCGCCAAAAACGTCCTTTCAAAGGTGCCAAGCTCCGTGGACACGGGCGATGCCCAGACAATGCTCGACGAGGCCCAGAAAGCCTATGAAAACGGCGACTACGAACTCGCTAAGAAGTTCGCTGAAACTGCCCAGGCTCTGGCCGTTAAGTCCTACTACGACACCCTAAGGGTGGAAGTCCAGGCAAAGGAGAACCAGGGCTACGACGTTTCAAAGGCCAGAGACCTTCTCCAGCAGGCCTACGATGCTTACAACTCCAAAGACTACACGAGGGCGCTTGACATCCTCCTCCAGGCTGACAAGGCATTGAAGGCGGTTGCTCCTCTCAAAGGAATAGACTACACCAGATACGGCCTTTACGGCGGAGTCCTCATCGGCCTCATCGGGATGGTCGCTGCCCTCCGCAGGAGGAGCAGCGGCAAAAAGGAGCACCTCCGCGCCGAGTTTGGCTCCCTCATCAACTCCGGCGACAACATCGTTGACAAAGACCCCTTTAGCGCCCTTGAATACTACTCCAAGGCCTTCAAAGTGGCGAAGGGCCTCGGTGAGGCTTCCTCGATAGCTCAAGCCGAAGAGAAGCTCAACACAGTCCGCGGTACTGTGACCGGGGAGATAAACTCCCTTCTGACCAAAGGAGATACCGTCCTCAAGAAAGGGGACTACGACAAGGCGTTGGCATACTACCGTGAGGCCCTCAGCCTGGCGGAGAAGCTCCACGATCAGCGGAAGGGCGAGGAGATACAGAGGAAAATGGAGAACGTTCACAGGGTCAGGAGGATAAGAGAGCTCACATCTGAAGGCGATGTTTTGATGGAACAGGAGAAGTACTCGGAGGCACTGAAGAAGTACAAAGAGGCCCTGTCCATTGCCAAAGAGCTCGGCGACGCCTACTTCATAGAGCTCCTCAAGGGCAGAACATCAAAGGCCAACGAGGTCGTTGAGAGCATCAACCGCGAGGTTTCCTCGCTCGTGGCCGAAGCGGAGAGGGCAATGATGGACGAGGACTATGAAAGCGCAAGGGAAAAGCTATCGCAGGCCATAGTCCTCGCCGAGAAAATAGGTGGCACGGTGAGCGTCGAGGAGATAAAAGAGAAGCTTGAGGAGGCAAAGGCCAGAAAAGAGCTCAACGAGAAGCTTAAGGTAGCGAGGGAAAGCAAGGACTACTCCAAAGCACTATCCCTTTACCGCGAGGCCCTCAGGCTTGCCCAGCAACTCGGCGACGAGAGGATTGCCGCTCAGATTAACTCCGAGGTCAGGGAGGTTGAGAAGGCCCACCTCCTTGAGACCCTCAGGAAGGGTATAGAGCTCATCCTGCCGAGGGAGATTCCCTACGGCAGGGAGAGCACGCTGAGCATCAACGTTGAGAACAAACTTGACGTGCCAATAGAGAACCTCACCATAGACCTGTCCGAGCTGTCGGCATACTTCACAATGGAAACTGAAAGCGTTACATTCCCGCCGATAAAGCCCGGTAGGAGGCTCGGAAAGGACATAAGAATAACGCCGCAGTTCAAGGGCGACTTCGACTTCAGCGTTAAGATATCTTCCAACATTGGCGAGACGGCTAAGTCACTTAAGATCAAGGTCGGGGACTACTATTCACCGGCTCAGTTCACTCCGAAGCCTCTCACTCCAAAGGCCGCCCCCGAGGAGCTGAGCGCTCTCTACGATGACTTCCAGTACATAGGCGAGGGCGGCTTCGCGAGGGTCTTTAAAGCCAAGAGGAAGAGGGACGGTAAGGTTGTCGCGGTCAAAGTCCCGAAGACCCTCGACCCTGCAACCGGCAAGGCCTTCGTCAGGGAAATAAGCAACTGGCTCCACTTAAAGCACCCGAACATAGTTGAACTCTACGACGTCAACGTCATCCCGATTCCGTACCTTGAGATGGAGTACTGCGAAGGCTCGCTGGCGAGGCTCGGGAAGCCGATGGACGTTGAGAGGGCATCCCAGATAGTCTTCAACATCGCTGAAGGCCTGAAGTACGCCCACGCTAAGAGGATAATCCACCGCGACCTCAAACCGAGCAACATCCTCCTCAAGAGCGGGATCCCGAAGATAAGCGACTGGGGTTTGAGCAAGGTCATGAGCGAGAGCCGCTCCTCAACGCTCTCAAGCTTCACCCCCTACTACGCCTCGCCGGAGCAGCTATCCCCGAGGCGCTTCGGCGGAACGGACGAGAGGACGGACATCTGGCAGCTTGGGGTTCTCTTCTACGAGCTCGTCACTGGAAAGCTCCCCTTCGAGGGCCGCGATCTCGGCGAGGTGACCTACGCGATAATCAACGAAGAGCCGGTTCCGCCGGGCCAGCTGAACCCCGAGGCCAAGGCCGTTGAGCCCATCATTATGAAGATGCTCGCAAAGAGGAAGGAGGAGCGCTACGCGAGCGTCGCCGAACTCCAGAGGGATCTCGCAGAGATACTGAACATGACCTACGTTGAAGGCCTCAGAAAGAGCACCGACCTGAAGAGGACGGTCTTCTACATAGGCGACTTGGCGTTGATCAACCTCAAAGCCGGCAACACCGCTGAGGCCCTGAAGTACCTCTTAGAGCTGAGGGACTACGCCGGCAGATACGGGAGGGATCTCGACAACCTCATCGAGCAGGTGAAGCTCGCGGTTGAGGAGGGGGTTAAGCTCGGCGAGGAGGCAGTTGTGAAGGCGGACGTGATAGTGCACCAGATAAAGATGGGGCGCTGAGCCCCTTTTAAAATTTGAGCGGTGGGGATGATGAAAGGGAAGGATCCTGCATCGGAGCTCTTCACCAAGCTGATCGCGGCGGTCATACTGATATACTTCCTCAAGTTCTTCGGTCTGTTCTTGGCCTTCCTGATCTTCCTGTCCTTCTTCAAGAGGCTCTTCACGGAGGGCCTTGGAGAGGTGGCCAAGCCCCCGGCACCGAGACCCGGCAGGGCCGAGATCGAGGGGATCCTGAGGAGGGGGCTGATCTTGGAAGCCCCGGGCGAGCTTATCCCGGGGAGCACCGCCCTTCTCAAGGTCGGCTTCAGGAACGCCTCCCGCTACCCCCTGACGGTCGACGTTGACCTGAGGGCGCTCTCAAGGGTTGGCAGGGTCTCGCAGGGCCTTCTTCGCCTTAGGGTTGGGCCCAACGAGGGCAAGCACGTCTTCGTGAGGTTCACGCCCGGAAAAGCGGGCGAGTTCCGGGTTCCCGTCTTCGCGAGTTCTGGTGGGATCAGGGTCGGGAGGGAACTCAGACTGGTCGTTAAAGCTCCTAAAGGTAGAGAAAGGCCGAAAGAACGCTCTGAACGCGTATTTGGGACCCTTGACGAGCTCCTCTCCCGCTACCGCTCCGTTGAGCTCATCGGAAGCGGCGGCTTCGGGAGGGTTTACAGGGCGGTCAGGCCGGACGGGAGAGTTGTTGCCCTAAAGGTCCCCCACTCCCTCAACGAGAGAACCGGGAGGGCGTTTCTGCGCGAGGTCTCGGCCTGGCTCTCCCTGAAGCACAGGAACATCGTCGAGCTCTACGACGCGAACCTCTACCCCTACCCGCACATGGAGATGGAGTACTGCGACGGCTCTCTGGAGAAGCTCAGCGTCCCCCTGAGCTGGGAGGAGGCCGCTGAGATTGCCTTTGAGATAGCCGAGGGGCTGAAATACGCGCACTCTAAAGGGATCATCCACCGCGACCTTAAACCGAGCAACATCCTCCTGAAGGGAAGAACACCGAAGATAAGCGACTGGGGGCTGGCCAAGCTCATGACCGAGACGAGCACAACTTCTTCGGCCTTCACTCCCTACTACGCTGCCCCGGAGCAGATAAGCAGGTCGAGGTTCGGCCCAACGGACGAGAGGACTGACGTCTGGCAGCTCGGCGTCCTCCTCTACTGGCTGGCCACTGGCAGGTTACCCTTCGAGGGGGAGGACTTCATTGAAGTGGCCGGGAAGATAACGATGGAAGAACCCGCTCCACCGTCTGAGATAAACCCCGAGTCAAAACCTGTCGAGCCGGTCGTAATGAGGTGCCTCGCAAAGAGGAAGGAGGAGCGCTACGCGAGCGTTGCCGAGCTTCAGCGCGACCTCGCGGGCCTCCTGGGCGGGAAGTATTCAAGGGAGCTGGAAAGGAGCGTTGACTTCTCCCGCTCCGCCTACTACGCCGGCCAGCTGCTCCTCCTCCACCTCAAACTCGGGGACGCGAAGGAGGCGCTCAAGTACGCCCTCTCCCTGAGGAGGTACGCTAAGGGAAAGGCGAAGCGGGACTTGGAGGGGCTTATCAGGCAGCTCGAAGTGAGGATAAGCGAGGGGCTTCCGGTTCCGCCGGAGCTCGTGGAGAAAGCGGAGGTGGTGGCGCATGAGATTAGTAGTACATAAAACAATAATGCATAAAAGTGTAATGCATAAAACTATAATGCAAAGGTGATGGAGATGTTCGTGAACAGGAGGAGGGAGCTTAGAGTACTGGAGGGGGCGCTAAATGCCCTGGGGAAGGGAGAAAAGTTCAACGTAGCGGTGATAGGGCCGAGGAGGATAGGCAAGACCGAGCTGCTTTTGAAGTTTAAGGAAACCCACGAAGAGGGAGCCGGATGCGTAATTCCCTACCTCAACGTCCAGAGAACGGGGAGCGTTGAATCGTTCAAGTTCGCCTATCTGAGGGAGCTCCTCTACGAGGCGGCGAAAAAGAGGGGGTTTGATGCCGAAAGAAGCAAACTCGTGGACTGGGACGGTCTGCTCGTTCTCGGGGCGAAGCTCGGGGTTGATGGGGAAGTTACCGCGATAAAACGGGGTTCCATCGGCGAGCTCTTTGAACTGCAGGAGGAAATCCTCAAAAAGCTCGATTTGAAAGCCATCTTTATCCTCGACGAGTTTCAAGATACTGTTAGATTCCCGAACTTCCTCGAAATCATGCGCTCCACCGTTGAAAAGCAGAAAGCAGTTGCCTACATCATCTCCGGTTCTGCCGTGAGGATGATGGAGAAGATACTGTCGCCGAAGAAGCCCTTTTTCGGGCAGTTCAGGCGGCTCTACCTTGGAGGCCTGCCAAAGGAGGACTCAATTGAGCTGGCAAAGGCGATGCTGAGCGGTGTTAAGGTGAGCAACGCCGCCCTTGAGTTGATCCACCGGCTTACGGGTGGGAATCCCTTCTACATCTCGGCCGTCTGCAGAAGACTCACTGAGGAGGGGTTTGAGAGGGTGGGAAGCAGAGAGGTTTACGTGGCATTCCTTACCGAGCTGCTGAGCGAGAGTGGCGACATCTACAGCCACCTCGACTACGTCTTCAACGAGTCGCTTTCGAGGGCCTATAAGGGAGCCGTCCACAGGGAAATACTGCTCATACTCGCAAGGGAGGAGGGGCTCACCCTCTCGGAGATATCGGAGAGACTCGGAAAGCCGAGCGGGGAAGTTTCCAACTACATGAAGTTCCTCCTGAGGACGGACCTGATAACGAAGGAAAACAAGCGCTACTACTTCACAGACAAACTCATGCGCTTCTGGCTCGGGAAAACGTACCTCGGCATAACGGAGCTTGAGCTGAGGAGGGAAAAGCTACTTAGAGAGCTCATCGGGGAGCTTGAGGAGAAGTACCTCAAAGCCAGGACCGAGCTTGGAAAAGCGGTTGAGTTTATGGTGAGGGAGGAACTCGGGAAGCGCTTCGGGGTAAAGTTCGAGCCCTACAGGAGGGGCGACGTTGAGTTCGACGGCGTTGCCTTCGGCGAGAGAACTTACGTCCTCGAAATAAAGTGGAGGAACAGACCCGTTGGTGCTAAGGATGTTGAAAAATTCGCGAGGAGGGCCAAAAGCGAGTTCGGGGAGCCCGTTATGGTCATGTTCTCCCGCTCGGGCTTTACGGAAAAGGCCAGGGAGGTTGCGGAGAGGCTGGGGGTGGTGCTGGTTGGGGACAAAATGCTGTAGAAAAAGTATTATACTTTATCAACATCATTTTGCGCGGTGGTACCATGTTCGTGAACAGGAAGCGGGAGCTTGAGTTCCTCGAAAGGAAGTGGAAGGAAGGCGGCGCCCAGCTGATAATAATCTACGGGCGCCGAAGGGTGGGGAAGACCACCCTCCTGAAGGAGTTCCTGAGGGGCAGGGAGGGGGTCTACTTCTTAGCCACAGCGGATTCAATGGGCGAGAACGTTAAAGAGCTGGCCGAAAAGTTTGCGGAACTGACAGGAAGGGGCTATTTTAAGGAGGTTAAAGATTTTGGGAGGCTCTTCCGCTACCTCGGGGAGGAGATAAAAAACGAAAGGGTTGCCGTAGTTCTGGACGAGTTCCAGTACCTGATGGGCCTCGAGCCGGGAATTTTAAGCGTTCTCCAGAGGGCCTGGGATGAAGTCCTTAAGGATACAAAACTCTTTCTCTTGCTCTGCGGCTCCTCGGTGGGGATGATGGAGAGAACGCTTGAGTACGAGAGTCCGCTCTACGGAAGGAGGACAGGCCAGTGGAAGGTCGAGCCCTTCGACATCAAAGCCACAGCGGAGATGCTCCCCGACAGGAGCATGGAGGAGCTTGTAAAAACCTACGCGATCTTCGGCGGCGTTCCCTTCTACCTCGATCTAATTAAGGGCCTGAGCGTTGAGGAGGCGATAAAGGGGAAAGTCCTGAGGAAGGGCGAAGTCCTCTACGAGGAGCCCGAGTTCCTCCTGAGGGAGGAGCTGAGGGAGCCGAGGGTTTACAAGCTCATCCTCAAGGGCCTCGCCCTCGGCCATGAAACCCTCGGGGAGCTGGTCAACTTCACGGGCCTCGACAGGGGAAACATCTCAAAGTACCTCGACGTCCTTGAGCGGCTCGATTTGATCGCCTACGAGCTTCCCTACGGGAGGAGGAAGAGGGGGCGCTACTACATCAGGGACAACTTCTTCAACTTCTGGTTCCGCTTCGTCTACCCCAACTTGGCCGATTTAGAGCTCGGACTGGTGGACGAGGTGTGGGGGAAGATCGAGAAGAACCTGAACGCCTACTACGGAATGATGTTTGAGCGCCTTGTAAGGGAGATGCTCAGGCTGAGGATTCTCGACTTCGGGCAGAAGAAGGTTACAAGGTGGTGGCACAAGGGGGAGGAGATTGATGCCGTTGTGGAGCTTGAAAACGGCCTTCTCTTCGTCGAGGTGAAGTGGAGCGAGCTGAAGAAGAGGGAAGCTGAGAGAATTCTTGAAGAGCTGAAGGCGAAAGCCGGGCGCTTCGATGTGAAAAATAAGAGGTTCCTGCTCATCGCCAAGAAAATTGAGGGTAAAGGTGAGGGTATGATGGACTTAGAGGATTTGGAAAGACTCGTTAGGGGGTGAAGGGATGAAGTCTGTCACAATCCCAGAAACGGCTGGTGGGAAATACCGGACCGAATTTCTCAAAGAGAATGGGGGAATGCACCCATGACGTTCCCCCGAGAATTACTTTCCAAATATAAAGAGCCAGAGTTTATTGGAGAAGGGATTGGTACAAGTGTCTACAAGGTAAAACGGAGGAAGGACAATAAACCTGTGGCTGTCAAAATCTTTGACTTCGATTTAGAGGATAAGGCAATGCGTAATTCCTTCTTAAAAGAGATCGAAAATTGGGTTAGGTTAGCTCACCCAAATATTGCGGAGGTGCACGATTACAGTGTTCTTCCGGTACCTTATGTGGAAATGGAGTATTACACAGAATCATTAGCTCACCTGCTGGTGCCTTTGGACATCCTAGATGCCTCATTGGTTGCCTTCGACATTGCCGAAGGCTTGAAATATGCTCATTCACGAGGGATAATCCATGGGAACCTTAAACCCAGTAACATCTTTCTTAAAGAGGGAGTTCCGAAGATAAGTGACTGGATTAAAATAACTCTAAAAGTTTCCACAGTGAGAACAACACCGATATTAAACATATACCATTTAGCCCCTGAAAATATACGGCCCGACAAATACGGCTACTCTGACCACAGGACAGACATCTGGCAGCTTGGAGTCATCTTTTACCGCCTCTTAACTGGAAAAACACCATTTGAAGGAAGTTTATCTGAGTTTATTGGGAACGTTGTTGACGAGAGCTATCAAATTACACCTCCCTCGAAGATTGATCCAAAGCTGGTTGAGTATGATAGACTCTTTGAGAAACTCCTAGCGAGGAGAAAAGAGGATCGCTATCAAAATATCGAGGAGTTTCAGAGAGACCTCGTTAGGACTATTGAGGGTGTACATCAGCAAAGGTTAAGAGAAAGTGGAAAGATTAGCGATCTAATTAAACATGTCCACGAGTATTCCGTATCACTCATTTTGATGCACATGAAACTCCAGGACACAAGGGGGGCACTTCTCTATTCGACTGATCTTCTCTCCTATACTAAGGGGAGCATCAACGAAGAGATACAGGGCATCATTGATAATCTAGATTCAATAATGAAAAACGGGGACAGAATTCCGTTGGAATTGATACAGAGAGTTGAAACCCTGCTCCACAAAGTTAGGTCACAAAAATCTAAAAAGCTTCACTTTTTAAATGTCTATAGTGGCTCTCTGCAAGAGGATATACAACTTCCTTCCCGGAGGGATATGGCATCCTCACAGGAAAGAAGACCAGAGGGGTCAATAGTTCAACCCAGCACCAGTAAGAGGTTAGATATCCCACGGGGATTTCCAGAGGAACTTTTGGAGTTATACACCAACGTTGAGCTTTTAGGTAAAGGTGGCTTCGCCCGTGTCTACAAAGCCAAGCGCAAAACAGATGAAAAGGTGGTCGCGCTTAAGATACCGAGGATAGACGAGAGGACGAGCAGCCTGTTCATCAAAGAAGTCGCCGCATGGTACAACCTAAACCACAAGAACATCGTCCGGCTCTACAAGGCAGACATCCTTCCGATTCCATACCTTGAGATGGAGTTCGTTGAAGGGGTGGAAATTGACGGGAAGCTCGTCAGAGACCTCGATGCCTATCCGAAGCCCCTCGATGAAAAGATCGCGCTGAAATTTATTGAGGGAATCGCCAGCGGTTTAGCCCACGCTCACTCAAAGGGCATCTACCACCTCGACCTCAAGCCCCTCAACGTTCTCCTAAAGAGCGACTTGACACCAAAAATTACCGACTGGGGATTGGCCAAGATAAGCGCGCGCAGTTCGCTGAGTCAGCATTATGGTTACTCCCCGCTTTACGCCGCTCCGGAACAGCTCGACGAGGAAACCTTCGGAATGCCAGACCACAGAACAGACATCTACCAGCTCGGGCTGATATTCTATGAACTCCTCACGGGCGAGCTCCCGTATAAAGCCACTTCTCCCGGCGCCCTTGTTGGCAAAATCCTTTACTCAAAGCCCAAACCGGTCTCCGAGATTAAGCCCGAGCTCAAGAAGTTCGACGGAGTCTTTGAAAAACTCCTCGCGAAGAGAAAGGAAGACCGCTATCAGTCGGTTGATGAGTTCTTATCTGCATTGGAATCCCTTGGAAAGCTGAAGAGGGAGAAGGAAGACCTCACGAAAACCACCTTGGCGATGAAGAGGAGCAAGTCAAGGGAGGAGTTCGAGAGGCTGAAGATCAAGAGCATAAGGCAGACCGTGGCCATCGCCGTCCTCAGCGCTAAGCTCAACGACAAGGCCCTGCTCCTTGAAGCCCTCGACGACCTGCGCTTCCACACGAGGGAAAACTTTGAGGATTTGGTCAACCTCATCGCACAGGTTGAGATGCTCACCAGGGAGGGGATTCCGATAAGCGGTTCCCTGGCCGAGAAGATCGAGGTTTTAGTCAGGAGGATCGAGGGGGAGGCCCTGAGATGAGGTCAGTTAAGCGACCAAAATCGCTATATATTTGGTCATTTAAACGACCAGAATGGTGATTGCTATGGTACAGTTAAATGACTATCTAATGAAGCTCGCCGCCGAGCTCCCGGGCAGGTTCGACTACGCGAGGAAGCTCAGAGGGAGGTTCGTCCTCGATGAGCTTACCGAGAGGGTTGACGAATACCTTGAGGGAGGGAAGACGGGCACGGTTCTGCTCCCAGGGCTGAGGGGAACCGGCAAAACGACCCTGCTCGGCCAGCTTTACTTCCACACCCTCTCAAAAACGCCGGAGGTTATCTACATTCCAGTGGACGAGCTGAGCCTCCTTGGATTCAGCCTGTACGAGGCGGTTGGGAGATACGTTGGGCTGTTCAGGCCGGAGAGGCCGGTTATACTCCTCGACGAGGTTCACTACGATAAAAAGTGGGACTTAACTTTGAAGGTTCTCCACGACAGGATGGAGTACCTCATAATAGCCACCGGCTCCTCCGCGCTCAGGCTGAGGGAGAGCCCCGACCTTGCGAGAAGAGCCAAACACATCGAGGTCAAGCCGCTGACGTTCCTCGAATACCTCCACCTTAGAGGAGAAAGGGTTGAGCGCACCGGGCTTGATGCCCTCTTCGAGTTCGATGAGGGTTCGCTCAGGAAGGCCCTCCGGGCGGGACTCAGGTACGGGGAGTGTGGGCGATACCTCCGCCTGGGCTCGCTCCCCCTGGCGCTTGAACTGCCGGAGAGGGAAGCCTACGAGGCCATCTTCACGCTGGTCGAGAGGATAGTTTACAGGGATCTCAAGGAGGTCAGGAACTTCGATGCATCAACCCTCGACTCGGCTATGAGGCTCCTCTTCGTCTTAGCGAATCCGAAGGGGGAGCGCTTCAGCTACGAGAGGCTCTCGAAGACGCTCGGGGTTTCAAAGGGCACGGTGATGGAGCTGGTGAGGGCATTCGTCAGGAGTAACCTCCTCATCGAGATACCTCCAGCTGGCAGCATGGCGAAGAAGGTTAGGAAGAGCCCGAAGCTGAAGTTCCTCTCCCCCTCGATGAGGGCCTCGATACTGCATAAGTTCGAGAGGGTTGATGAAGCGGCCCTGCTTGAGGATGCTGCAGCTTTCTACCTCCACTCCGCCGGAAGGCTGGAGTACGAGCCCGGAAAAGGCGGGGCCGACTTCCTCCTTGTTAGAAACGGAAAGAGGTACGTGATAGAGGTCGGCCTCGGGAAAGACGACCGCTCCCAGGTGAGGAGGAGCATGAAGAGGCTGAAGGCGGAGAAGGGGATAGTCATCGGGAGGGAGTTCGAGGTGGGGGATGATATACTCATGGTGCCCTGGTGGGGCTTCCTGGCGTTAATGTAAAACTAAATTAACTAAAAAAACAAAGTTTAAGTAAATTAAAATTAACTAAAAATCGGTGATGGAGGATGGAGGAGTACGTCAGGAGGATATTGACCCTCGACGGGAGGCGGCTGGAAAAGTTCGCCTTCGCGGACGGGGAGCCTCTCCCCGAGCGCCCGATGATGGGGAAGCTGATGGAGGAAGTTAAGTCCTTCCTGAGCTCCGGGCGGGGCAGGGTGATACTGCTCTACGGCCTGAGGGGGGTGGGAAAGACCACGATGTTAGCGCAGCTCTACTTCAAGCTCTTGGGAAAGGTCAGCGAGAAGAGGCTCGTCTACGCCTCGGTGGACGAAATCAAAATGCTCGGCTTCAACCTCTGGGAGGTCTTTGAGGGCTACGAGCACGCCGTGGGCGAGAGGCTTGAGGAGCTGAGCGAGCCGACGGTTTTCCTCCTCGACGAGGTTCACTACGATGAGAAGTGGGATTTAACCCTGAAGGTGATGCATGACAGGGCGAGGAACCTGATGATAATCGCCACGGGTTCGTCGGCAATGGAGCTGAAGCTGAGCACCGATCTGGCGAGGAGAGCCAAGAGAATCCACGTTACGCCGCTGACCTTCGGGGAATACCTCCACCTGAAGGGAATTCGGGTGGATGAGGGAATAAGGAACGAGCTGAAGGGAATTCTGCTGGGGAAAGGGGCGGAGGGAATAGAGGAAAAGATACCGGGGGTTCTCTCAGCCTTTGACCCGATTGAGGTCGAGAGGTACCTCCTCTACGGCTCCCTTCCCTTGGCTATATCCTCAAGGGAACCCCTGGAGGATGCCTACTCCATCGTGGAGCGCACAGTTCACTGGGATCTCGCCAACATGGGCTTTTCAACGGGTGTTCTGGAGAAGGTCTTTCCCCTGATGCTCATGTTAGCCTCTGGCGAGAGCCTGAACTACGACAGGCTAACATCCAAACTCGGCGTTTCGAGGCCCGTTCTGGCGAGGCTCCTCTCCGCCCTCGAAGCTCTGGAGGTGATACTGCCGGTTAGGGCGCACGGTTCAGCGGGAAAGGCCGTGAGGAAGACCCCCAAGTACAGGTTCCTCGCTCCAGCCCTGAGGTCAGCAATCCTGAACCGCTTCGGCTTCCTTGAGATGAACGGAAAGACCTTCGGGAGCCTTCTTGAAGATGCCGTCGCGCTCTACCTCTACCTAATAGCAAAGGAGAGGCTCGGCTCTGTTACCTACGACGCCGGGAAAGGCGGGGCAGATTTCATACTGAGCACGCCGGGGGAAAGGGTCGTGGTCGAGGTCGGCTGGGGGAGGAAAGATGAGGGGCAGGTGAGAAAGACGATGCGGAAGGTGAAGGCTGAGTGGGGAGTTATCGTCCACGGCGGGGAGTTCAGGAGGAAAAACAACATCGTGTGGCTCCCGAGGGAGTGGTTCCTGCTCGCGCTTTGAGGAGGTGATGGGGGTGTCGTATCGGAAAATGACGTATAGGTGGAGCGCAACCAATGCTATTGGAACGGGCTACGTTGAGAAGCCGGGCAGCGGGACGCTGAGGATTTTAGCAGCACTCGAAAAAGCCGAACTTCCGAGGCCCGAATTCAAGGAGGCCTTTGCCGGCTTCCAGGGGGTCTTTTACAGGGACTGGCTGACCGAGGAGAGGCTTGGAGAACTCGGACTGAACGAGAGGCAGGTTAAAGCCGTTTTGTACGTCAAGGAAAAGGGGAGCACAACGAACAGGGAGTATCGGGGGCTTTTCAGCGTCTCCAAGGCAACGGCCTCAAGGGAGCTGAAAGAACTCGTTGATGCGGGGATATTTGAGAAAATGGGAAAACTGGAAGGAGTGTTAGATACATCCTAAGGGGTCAAACTGACCCCATTATGGGAGGTGGTGTGATGGGAAATCCGACCAAAAGCGCAAACTCAATGGCAAAGGCAACTCCGACGGAATATAACAATAATAACAAATCCTTTAAAAAGTTTTGTTATAATTGTTCCGGTGGTTGAGATGCGTCCGCCGACGAGGAGGGAGAGGATATACATAGCGCTCTGGGAGCTCGGAAGGGTTAGAGTAGCGGAGCTTTCAAGGGTTACAGAGCTCCCCTATCCTTACGTCCACAGGGAGATACGGAGGCTTGAGAGGGAAGGTGTCGTTGTGAACAGCGCTGGAACCGTGGAAATCCCCGACAGGAAGGCCTTCGTGATGCTCTGGGCAGAGGACAAGAGGAGGATATTCGAAAGGGTAAAAGGGATGAGGGTAAAGCTTCTTCCCGGCCCGAAAGTCCTGCTCTCAGGCTCTGCCGCCCTCTGGGCGATTGGAAAGGTGCTGAGTCCTGCAGGAGGGGTAGCTTACGTGAGGAAGCCGGAAGAGGCAGCCCGGCTCAAATCCGCGGGGGGCTATCCAATGACGCTCTATTCCTACGACGACTTCGCCTTCCGCTTCGCCAAGAGGGCTGGCAGGTTCAGCCTGCCCCCCTGGGGGATGGTTTTAGCTGATTTGCTCGCCCAGGGTATGTACACGAGGCTGTTTGAGGAAGTCTTTGAGGAGGTTGTGGGGAATGGAGGAGATTGAAAGTTTGAGGAGTCCGAAAAGTCCCGGCGTCGGTCTTCCCTTCGATAGGGAAGGCCTTCTCATGAGGATTGACGGGATTGAAAACACCCTGGAGGTGGTCTGATGTCTTACTGGGCGAAAACCTACGGGCCTGGTGTGGCTAAGGCCGTGGCCCTTGATAAGAACGGAGATATTATTGTTGTCGGAGAAAGGGGAGGAGATGCTTTCGTCGCCCGACTGGACAGGGACGGGAACGTTAAGTGGCAGAAGACTTACGGAGGAAGCGAT
Source organism: Thermococcus sp. (assembly GCF_026991495.1). Taxonomy (GTDB): domain Archaea; phylum Methanobacteriota_B; class Thermococci; order Thermococcales; family Thermococcaceae; genus Thermococcus. Next base: position 27,584 of record NZ_JALXBJ010000058.1, read on the forward strand.
GATGATGAGGCTTACGCGGTTGCTTTAGCGAGCAACGGTGACGTTATCGTGGCCGGCTGGACTGACAGCTTCGGCGCTGGTGGCAAGGATACTTGGGTTCTCAGGCTTGACAGCGAGGGAAACGTTAAGTGGCAGAAGACTTACGGAGGAAGCGATGATGATGAGGCTCACGCGGTTGCTTTAGCTCCTAATGGTGACGTTATCGTGGCCGGCTGGACTCGGAGCTTCGGCGCTGGTAAAAGGGACGTTTGGGTTCTCAGGCTCGACGCTAATGGTAACGTTAAATGGCAGAAGACTTACGGGGGAAGCGACTGGGATGTTGCTAACGCGGTTGCCATCGCTCCGAACGGTGACGTTATCGTGGCCGGCTACACTGACAGCTTCGGCGCTGGTGGCCGGGACGCTTGGGTTCTCAGGCTTGATGGTGAAGGAAACGTGAAGTGGCAGAAGACTTACGGAGGAAGCGACTGGGATGAGGCTGACGCGGTTGCTTTAGCTCCTAATGGTGACGTTATCGTGGCCGGCTGGACTGACAGCTTCGGCGCTGGCAAAAGCGACGTTTGGGTTCTCAGGCTTGACGAGAATGGAAACGTTAAATGGCAGAAGACTTACGGAGGAAGCGACTGGGATGAGGCTAACGCGGTTGCATTAGCTCCCAACGGCGACATCATCGTGGCCGGCTACTATGGAGCAACTAGGCGGCACGGTTCTGGAGATAACGCTTGGGTTCTTCGCCTCCCGCCGGATGGGAACCTGCCGGGCTGTGACTTCTGCAACGAGTCAAACGCTAAGGTGATAAACACAAACGCCGAAATCCACAATACAAACTGCGAAGTCCTCTCAGGAGTCAGGAAGTATGAGGTTGAGGTGGTGGAGGGGGGCTTCCTGTTCAAAAAGAAGAGGAAGGAGAAGCGGAAGGAGTGGCGCACGGAGAGGGTCTCGCTTAAAGTAGAGGACTCAAACGCCTACATTAGGGCCATCACACCAAGCATCCAAACCCAATGTTACGCCAAGTCTGAAGAGGAAAGAAGAATAGAACGCCAGCTTCTATCGGCCATCACCATTTCTCTTCCCGCCCTAACCGAGGGGATTGAAGCCCCCCTAAAACTCACCCTCACCAACAACCTCGCCGACTCCCTCAAAGCAACCCTTGACCTATCGGGAAACGAGTTCTTCGAGCTTGAGGAGACCAAAGTCGAGTTCCCGGAGCTTAAGAGAAGAAAGAAGGTAACCAAAACAATAACCGTGACGCCAAAATATGCGGGGGCCTTTGACCTTCGCATTGGGATCAAAGCCATCGTAAACGGCCTCGAAATCGAGGCCGAGAAGGTAATCCCCGTTGAGGTCGCAGAAAGAACGGCAACCCCAGCCTACGCGACACCGCAAACACCAGTAACGCCGGCCACACCGCAAACCCCGGCCTACACACCCACTCCCTCAACGCCAGCGCCAGCAGCATCTGAACTCCCGCCCGGCTTCCCGCCCCAGCTCGCCTACAAATACACCGAGATAGAACCCATCGGCAGGGGCGGCTTCGCGAGGGTTTTCAAAGCTAAAAGGAAGGACGGCAAAGTTGTCGCAGTAAAAATCCCGCTCAGCCTTGACGAGAACACTGGAAAAGCCTTCCTCAGGGAGATAAGTCACTGGCTCCAGCTGAAGCATCCGAACATCGTCCGTCTTTATGACGCGAACATCCTTCCAATCCCGTTCCTTGAGATGGAGTACTGCGAGGGCTCGCTCGAAAAGCTGCCGAAGCCTTTACCCGTTGAAGTCGCCTCTTACATCGTCTTCAACATCGCCGAAGGCCTGAAGTATGCTCACAGCAAGGGAATAATCCACCGCGATCTGAAGCCCAGCAACGTCCTCCTCAAGGAGGGAATACCCAAGATAAGCGACTGGGGTCTGAGTAAAGCCATGACAGAGACCCACTCAACCACGATGGCGAGCTTTACACCCTTCTACGCCTCCCCGGAGCAGACCTCGCGGAGGTTCGGAAAGCCAGACCACAGGAGCGACATCTGGCAGTTGGGAGTCCTCTTCTACCAGCTCGTGACAGGTAAGCTTCCCTTCGAGGGCGACGACCTCATCGAGGTCGTCTCAAGGATAGCGACCGACGAGCCGGTTCCGCCAGGCGAGCTCAACCCGGAGGCGAAGGAGATAGAGCACGTAATCCTCACCTGCCTCCAGAAGAACCCCGACGACCGCTATCAATCGGTTGCGGAGCTTCAGCTTGAGCTCGCCACCTACCTCGGCCTGAGATACAAGAAAGAACTCAAGCGCTCGATAACGGTGAACGACACCCCGAGGGCCGCTTTTTACGCGGGCAAGCTGATGCTGATGTTCCTCAAGATGGGCAACATGAAGGAAGCCTACAAGTACGCGAGCGACCTGAAGTTCTACGCCTCCGGGGAGCTCTCAAGGGACGTGGAGGAGCTTGCGGAGGGGATAAAGGTCCGCCTTGAGGAAGGGTTAAGTTTCGCCGGCGAGGAGCTGCTCGCGAAGGCGGAGATAATAGCGCATAAAGTCAGCCTCGGCTTTGAAAAGCTTTAGGGTGATGCCTTTGAGGTGCACCTACGAGTACCGAAAATCCATAAAGGAGTGCCCCCACGAGGCCGTTGAGAACGGCCTCTGCATATTCCACCTGCCCGAGGGCGGAAAAGACTTCCGAAAGGCTAACTTAGAGGGCGAAGACCTTGAGGAAGCGTATCTCAGCGAGGCAATGCTGGGCGGGGCGAACCTCTCGGGAGCGAACCTCACCCGCGCCGACCTGGGCGACGCCGACCTCTCCGGGGCGAACCTGAGCTGGGCGGTTCTCTATGAGGCAGACCTGAGCGGGGCTAAGGCTGAGAGGGCCGACTTCACGAGCGCCGACCTGAGGAAAGCGGATCTCAGCGGGGCATCTCTGATTGGAGCGAACCTCTCACTGGTGAACCTTGAAAACGCGAACCTGGCGAGGGCGGATCTCAGGGGGGCGGAGCTATACGGTGCAAACCTAAGCCAGGTGAACCTCGTAGGAGCCGACCTCCGCGGGGCAAGGCTCTACGGCGCTGACCTCTCCGGAGCAAGGGGCTTGGAGTACGCGCGCATGGACGCCTTCATCCCAGAGGAGAAAGAGGGCGACAGGTTTAGGGGGGATAAGAAGTTCGAGGAAGCGGTCGAGGCCTACAGGAAGGCCCTCTCCGTCTACATCTCCCTGAAGACCCTCTTCAGGAGGAGGGGGCTCTACGGGAAGGCCTCGGACTACAGCGTCGGCGAGTGGCGCGTCAGGGGGAAGCTCCAGCGCATCCTCCACCTCCACCCTAAACCCGCCGAACTCGCCGAGTTCGTCCCATTAACGGGGAGGAGCGGGAAGAGGTGGCTCATAGCCATCGAGGGGAACCTCCGCTACTGGGCAAACGTCCTCTACAGGCTGACCTCAAACTACGGCGAGAGCGCCTTCCGCGTCCTGCTGACCACGCTGGCGATAGTGCTCCTCTTCGCTGCTTTCTTCCGGTGGCTCGGGGTCACCCCGGGCGGCTTCGGGACCGCGCTCTACTTCAGCGTGATAACCTTCACGACAGTGGGCTACGGTGACGTCGTCCCCGGAAACCACCGCATGCTCGCGGCCACCGAAGCGTTCATCGGCGCCTTCATGATGGCTTTCTTTGTTGTTGTGATAAGCAGAAAACTTATCAGGTGAAAGAAGGATGTTAGTCCATACCAATGGGATAAAGGAGGTGTTGGGATGGAGGAAGCAAGGATATCTGACTTGGAGGAGATAAGGGAAAGGCTCGACATGATATCCCACTACATACGCCTCGAACTGCCCGGTTCCAACCCTGCCAAAGCCCGCGACTACCTGAGCCAGGTTGTAAAGGCCCTGAACGAGAACAGAACCTCGGAGGCGCGCGGACTGATAAAGCACGCCTTCACCGCGGCGATGCCGGACGTGGAGTTCCTACTGAGCACCGCCCTAAAGCTGAGGCACGACGGCGAAAAGCTCCTGAGGAACAAGAAGTTCAAGGAGGCGATATCGAAGTTCGAGGACTCCCTGGACAGGTACAGGCAGGCCCTCACCGCCGTTGAAGTTATGGGGGACGAGGAGAAGGCCGGCAAGCTGAGGAACGCCATGGAAACGACTGACAACTTCAGGAAGATAGCCAACTTCAGGATGATCTACAAGAGGATAAAGGAGGCCAAGAACGAGAAGGAGCTCTACGCGGCCCTCGAAGAGCTCCAGCACATTGAGGTTCCCATGGAGGACGACAGGTTCGACGCGATGGTAACCGCCCACAGGAGGCTCATAGCCATGCAGCTCCAGACGGTCGCTGGAATGATACGGGAGGCCCACAACCTCTACCGGAAGGAGGATCTCTACTCGGCCAAGAAGACCCTTGAGGCCGCGAAGGCCTCTCTGGACAAGCTGATGGAGACGGCGAAGAAGTACGGGCTCGTCAACGAGATCGGTCAGGTAGGGGAGCTCCTGAAAGCGGTCACCCACAACATAAGCGGCATCTCGGAGCTTCTCTTCACGGGGGAGAAGATCAGGGGATGGCACTTCCGCGTTCCTAAGGAGGAGGACTTCACGATACAGGAGGAGGAAGAGGAGGAAGAGTTCTTCGACATGTCCCTCGACTTCCAGAAGAGGTTCGAGATGATACGCGAGAGGTACAGGATAAAGGACGTCATCGGGGAGGGCGCGTTCTCCTACGTCTACAAGGCCGTCAACTCCCGGGGCCAGAAGGTGGCCGTAAAGATACTCAAGTACCTCGACAGGGACTACATGGAGTCCTTCAAGAGGGAGTTCGAGGTCTCGGCGAAGCTTGAGCACGAGAACATAGTCAGGGTTTACAGGGCGGACCCGCAGCTCGGGTTCCTTGAGATGGAGCTCGCAACTGGCAACTTCGAGGACTACAAGAAGCCCCTGCCGGTCGAGCTCGCTGGCAGGGTCGTATACGAGGTCAGCAGGGCCCTCCACCACGCCCACTCAAAGGGCATCTACCACAGGGACGTGAAGCCGAGCAACATACTCTACTTCGGCAGCCCGGAGAGGGCAAAGCTCGGCGACTGGGGCCTGGCAAAGCTCGCGTCGAGGGCCACGAGGAAGTCCTCCCAGGTCAAGCACAAGACGATCCTCTACGCCTCCCCCGAGCAGACCTCAAAGCGCTTTGGGAAGCTCGACCACAGGAGCGATATATTCCAGCTCGGTGTCGTCTTCTACGAGTTCCTCACCGGGAGACACCCGTTCATAGGGGAGACCGACGGTGAGATAATCAACAACATACTCAACGAGAACCCCGAGCCCCCGAGCTCGCTCAACCCGGATGCGAGGCCCTTCGACGCCATAGTGATGAAGATGATAGAGAAGGACCCGAGGAACCGCTATCAGACGGTCAGGGAACTGCAGAACGACCTCAGGGAAGTCCTCATCAGGATGGGCGAGAGGGTGAGGGAGAGCCTCGGGACGAGGGACGTGGTTGAGCACATGACGAAAACGATCTGCCTCATGATGAAGGCCATCGCCGACGGCTCCAGCACAAACTGGAGGACTGACCTCCAGGCCATAATAAGGGAGCTGAACTCGCTCTACGAGCAGACTGGGGACAGGGACGTGCTCGGCGTGGAGAGGCAGCTTGAGCTCATGCTCGAGCAGGACGCAAAGCCCACCGAGGAGAGCCTGAGGCAGATCCTGCCCGTGCTCAACAGGTATGGCTACGCCTGTACGATGGGGTGATGGGGATGAGAAGATTACTCGCCCTCTTGGCCGTGCTCCTCCTGCTTCCGGTCTACGCGCCTGTGGAGGGCGGCTACGCCGGCGAATTAGCTGGCAACGCCACGGAGATATACTCCTTCCTCTACAACCACTCCGCCGCCTTGGGAATATCGAACGAGACCATCGCGGCCATAGGCGGAAACCTCACCCTCGCCGAGAACCAGAGCAACGAGACCCTGAGGGCCCTGTACCTGAGGGGGGTTGTGCGCCTGGAGCTCAACGTCAGCGCTTCCGCGGTGGCCGGGCTGATAAAGCCGTGGGAAGAGGTAAACGCAACCCTCGGGGAGCTGAACGCCACGAACTGCTCCGGGCCCGTGAGGGCCCTTCTCGGAAACCTCACGGAGTTAGAGAGCGACCTGAAAAAAGCCCGCGAGAGCTTTAACGGCACGGTAAACGCCTCCATGGTTATAGGAGACCTCAACAAGACCATCGCGCTCCTCTCCACTGAGAGGGTCGAGGCGATCGCGAACGGCACCCGTGGCTGCCTCATCAAGCTGATGGATTCGCAGAGGATGGGAATGGAGAGTGAGTTGGGAACGGCTTACTCAGCGCTCCTCAAGCTGATGGCCAAAACAACGGGCACCCTGAAGACGGTGGAAAGCCTCGAAAAGACCCTGGATGGCCTCCTGAACGCGACCTCCGGCGTCGGCAACGTCTCCGCTTACAGGAGCTTCCTGCTCACTAAGGAGGATGAGCTCAGGGGTCTCAAGCGGGAGCTGAGGGGAGTGGAGAGCAGTGAGCTCAAGCTCAAAGGGGAGATAATAGGCCTCAACGGGACGTTGGAGGAGGGCTATGGGAATGCCCTGAGGGGCATCAACTCAACCGCGAATTTGAGTGCCATGCTGAGCTACTACCGGGCTTTCATCGGCCTCTACAACAACGTATCGTCAATATCGGATGGTGTAAAGGGCGTCGAGGCCGAGCAGGCTGAGCTCGCGAGAAACCTGACCTCCTTAGAGAAGGGGTTGAGGAGCGAGAGCGTAAAAGCGATCTCGGGGAAGGTCGGCTCCCTCCAGGGGGAGATAGAGAGCCTGTACTCCACGCTCCAGGAAGAGAGGGAGCTCCTCCTGGGAATCAACGCCACAAACGCGGCCATCTCGGAGAACGTCACGGCCCTTGAGAGGAGCATCAACGGCACGCTTGAGAAGCTGATGAAGTGGAACTCAAGCGTCCGGAGCATCGAGAGGAACGCCAAGGCAGTATCGTACAAGAACCCGGCCCCGCTCGTCCAGTACTGGAAGGATCTCGGTAAGATCGAGATGGGCCTCAAGGAGGTGAACTTGAGCGGGATCAGCTCCTCCGTTCAAAGGATCCTGGCCCTGAGCGAGAGCGCAACCCAGTCCAGTAGCTCCTCAACGACCTCAAGTACGCCGCCCCGCTCATCAACAACCCCGGCTTCAAACACAACGGCTTCTACCACGCCCGGGAAATCGAAGGGGGCAGGCCACTACATCATCCTGATACTCAAGGGCATAATCATAGCCGCCGTGGTGCTCCTCGGCATCATCGCCGCTTACTGGGGCTACTACGTTCTCAGGCAGAAGAGGGAGGAGTACGAGGTGGAAAAGCAGAGAAAGGAGGAGGAGCGCAGGAGGGAAGAAGAGCGGCAGAGGTATTGGAAAAAAATCGAGGACATGAGAAAGAAAATTGGGGGCATCGAACGGCAGCTCAGGAAGCTCGGTCTTTCGGGTGATCCGACCGCCCGTGGGAAGCTGGAAGAGCTGAGGAGGATGGCCGAGGAGGCCGAAGAGGCATTCCAGATGCAGAACTATGCTGGGATCAGTGAGATCAGCCGGGCGTTCCTTGAAAAGGCCGGGGCGCTCATTGCCGCCCTTGAGGATTACGGGAAGACCCTCAAGCTCGACCTCGGTTCGCACGTTGCGGCCGACAGCTACATCGGCCGGAGGGAGAACAACGAGGACGCGTACATAGCGGACAAGGTGGAGGGCAACGTTCTCCTCGCGGTCGCGGACGGGATGGGCGGCCACCTCGCAGGGGAGGTCGCGAGCGCGAAGGCCATAGAGATCCTGAAGGAGACCTTAGGGCTCAACAAGTTCGGCGACCCCAAGGAGATACTCAGGGAGGCCATCCTGAGGGCCAACGAGGAGGTATACAGGATGGGGCACGACCCGGATCACCCGGAGCGCTACAACATGGGCACCACGCTGACTGCTGCCATAGTCAGGGGAGATACCGCAACCGTTGGGAACGTCGGCGACAGCAGAACCTACCTGATCCGCGACGGGAGCATAGAACGCCTCACAAAGGACCACTCCCTCGTTCAGGAGCTCATAGACAGGGGCGAGATAACCGAGGAGGAGGCCAGGAGGCATCCGCAGAAGAACATCATAACGAAGGCCATCGGGATAGAGAAGGAGCTCAGGCTCGACGAGGGGGACGTGAAGGAGGTCAAGCTGAAGCCCGGTGATTATCTTCTCCTGTGCTCCGACGGCCTCAGCGACGCCCTCCCGGACGAGGACATACTGAAGACGGTTTTGAGCGCACGTTCGCTGCAGGAGGCCGTTAAGCTGCTGATAGACAAGGCCTACTCCTTCGGCAGCGACGACAACATCACGGTGGTGCTCTACCGCCACTGATTTCGTTGTTTGCGTCTCCGCGAGGTGGAGGTGATAGAATGCCCGTGGATCTCTCGGGGCCGCTGATGGCGGCGTTTAAGAAGGCTAAGAAGGAGTATGAGGACGCAGTCCAGAAAGGGGACGTGGAGAGGGCGAAGAGGAAGGCCCTTGAATGCGCGAGGATACTCAGGCAGCTCGCCAAGTACGACGAGTTCAACCGCGAGAGCTACATCAAGAAGGCAAAGAAGTGGGAGACCCTCTCAAAGGAGGTCGGAAAGAGACGCAGAAGCACAGTCAGGGGCAAGCCGATGAAGGAAGGCTCTGCCAAGCCCGAAAACGAGGAGAGAGAAGAGGAGGACAAGTTCAGGGCCTACATAAGGGAGAACCTCATAGCAAAGTCGAAGGTGAAGTGGAGGGACATAGGAGGCCTCGATGAGGTGAAGGCCCTCATAATGGAGACAGTGGTCATCTCGGCCCTGCAGAGGCCAGAGTCCATACAGCCCTGGAAGGGGATCCTGCTCTTTGGGCCGCCGGGAACTGGGAAGACCCTGTTAGCTTCAGCGGCCGCCGGCAGCTTAAACGCAACCTTCTTCTCTGTGAAGGCCAGCAGCGTGCTGAGCAAGTACTTCGGCGAGTCGGCTAAGATAATCTCGGCCCTCTACGAGGTTGCGAGGGAGGAGGCACCGAGCATAGTCTTCATGGACGAGATAGACTCCCTAACGACGAAGCGCTCGGGCGAGCAGAGCGAGGCCAGCAGGAGGATGCTCGCTACGCTTTTGACGGAGCTCGACGGCTTCCAGGACAAGAAGAGCGACAGGCTCATCCTCACGTTAGCGGCAACCAACACGCCCTGGGATTTAGACGAGGCTGTTCTCTCGCGCTTCCCGAGGAGGATCTACGTGCCTTTACCCGACAGGAAGGCCGCAAAGGAGATAATCAAGATCAACACCCGCGGGCTCGACATCTCAAAGCTCGATCTCGACGCGATAGCGGAGGAGAGCGTTAAGCGGTTATACTCCGGCAGAGACCTGAAGAACCTCTGCCAGGCAGCGGTCTGGAACATGATACGCGAGGAGAACCCCAACCTTCACAAGTTAGCAGAGCTCCCCTACGAGAAGCTCAGGAGGCGCTCCCTGAGGACGAGGCCGCTGGAGATGCGCGATTTTGAGGAAGCTTTCAAGCGGATCAAGAGCCCTCTGACGAGGAGGGACATCGAGAGGTATGAGAAGTGGGCCGAGGAGTTCGGGGGGTGAGGGGGATGAGGAAGTTAAGCCTCTTGTTGGTTTCCCTCCTGCTTTTATCAATTTTAGCCCAGACGCCAGTCCTCGGGGCGGGAGCGCAGAACCAACTAAGAAAACCTGAGAACGGCCAGAACTACAACTGGAGCGCAGGGATAAACCCGGAGCATACGGCAATCAACGTTGGAGCAACAAAAACCCCGGCGATCTCTGAGTCGAGCGTTGACCTCTCCACGGGTTTGGTTGCGTATTATTCTTTTGACCACTGTGATGCTCGGGACGACAGTGGGAACGGGCATGACGGGACGATTTACGGGAGTCCAGAGTGCGTTGATGGAGTGAAAGGGAAGGCGTTATACCTTAACTGGGGCGATTACATTAAAACAGTAGACAAAATTAAATGGTCATCTAACTCATTCACGATAGCTGGATGGTTAAAACCCGATTCAGTGGATTCATGGGTTGCCTTTGTTTCAAAAGGTGGAGATTATGACATTTGTAGTAGTGCGAATTCCTTTAATTTAGAATTCTATAACGGAAAGGGCCATGTTAGATTTGGAGAAACTTGTTGGTGTTGTAAGTATTACACTCCCGAGCCTATGATCCAACCCAATCAGTTCAGATTTGTTGTCGTCACGTACGATGGGAACACTCTCTCATTTTACGTAAATGGCAAAAAAATATCTGAAACACAAGTTAAGGCAACAATAAATTCAGAGACTTCCCCAATATACATTGGAGCCGATTTTCCTGGTGGTGCTAATTATTATCAAGGGACAATAGATGAAGTCCGAATCTACAACCGCGCTTTAACCGACTTTGAGGTTCAGGAGCTCTACCAAGATGTGGTTGGAAGGGGATACCTCAACGTCACCTCCACCCCCTCCGGAGCTGAGGTCTACATTGACGGGAGCTACGCCGGGAGAACGCCCCTGCCGGAGTACCCCCTGAGCCCGGGCTACCACGTGGTCGGCGTGGCCTACCCAGGCCTGCCAACCTGCTCCACCCTCGTGACCATCACGAACGGCACAACCTCGGCCGTAAGCCCCAACCTGACGGCCCTCTTAAAGGAGAGCGGCCTAAAATGGGTGTGGAGCAGCGGAGCCCCCGTAACCACAGCTTCAACGGACTCAAGCGGCAACCTGACCGTCCTCGGGAGCGGGAACGTAGTGGTGGCCATAAACGGCCAGGGGATTCCCATCTGGTTCCGCAGGCTGGACGACCCCGTGTCGAGGGTCTCGGTGGACGGGAGCGGGGATCTAATCGTGGCTGGAACCCTCTACGATGACATGGTCTACGCCTTTGGGGCGGATGGGAGCCTCCTCTGGAAAGAGGCCGTTGCAGGGGACGTGAACGCCCTGGCCGTCTCGCGGGACGGAAAGTACGTAGCAGTGGGAACCGCCGGATCGCTTCTGTATCTCTTCGACGGGAACGGAAAGCAGCTCTGGGTTTACCCGTCCGGCTCGGGGGTTCAGAGCGGTAAGAACGTCATCAGCGTTGCGATATCAGCGAACGACCAGTACGTCGCCGCGGGCAGGAAAGACGGTACGCTCTGGCTCCTCAAAGTGGACGGGACGCCGGTTATAACTGACCAGCTCGGAGGAGCCGTCAACAGCGTCGCAGTAACCGATGACGGGAGGTACCTGATAGCGGGCTCGAACGACGACAACCTCTACCTCTACACCACCTCCGGGGTGCTGAGGTGGGTAAGGGAGCTCTCCGACGACGTATACAGGGTCAGCACCTCCGGCGGGAGGATAGCGGCCGGCACGTGGGACGGCAACGTCTACCTCTTCGGCACCCTCGGAAACCTCCTCTGGAAAAAGGGAGTGAGCGGGGCAGTTACGGCCTTGGCAATGGACTCCAGCGGGGGCTACGTCGTGGCCGGAACAGGTTTTGGAAAGGTCGTTCTCTTCAACGCCTCAAGCGGTGAAACCATCTGGATCCAGGGCACAGGGGACAGGGTCTGGAAGGTGGAGGCGGTGCCCGAGACGGGGGAGCTGCTCGTCGCGTCCAACGGCCTCCGGTACTTCAACGCCCTCAGCGCCATAGAGTGCAGGGAGGAGGCGGAGAAGGCCATAGGGAGCGCCGGGGAAGTCATTGACAACGCGACGGAGCACGGGATAAACGTCACCGATGCCCAGAGGCTCCTCAACTTGGCGGAGGGGGAGCTCAGCTCGGGGAACTGCACGGGGGCGAGGGAGCTCGCGGAGCTGGCCGGGCAGAACGCTACCCGTGCGATAAGCCTGGCTAAAGAGTCGGCTGAAAAAGCCATAGAAGAGGCCAAAAACGAGACCTACAAAGCGAGGGACATGGGACTGAACGTTACCGGGCCCCTTTCACTGCTGAACGAGTCGGAGAGCCTGTTCTCGGGCGGCTACTATCCGGCGGCTGAGGATAAGGCCAAAGAGGCCTACGGGATAGCCCAAACACTCATCCTGAGGGCTGAGGCGGAGGGCGAGATAGAACGGGCGAACGATACCGTGAGCTTCGCCTCCAGCCACGGGATAAACGTCGCCGAAGCTCAAAGCCTCCTCAGCCGGGCGGAGCAGGAGTTCGACTCCGGGAACTACACCAGGGCAAAGGAAGAGGCGGAAAAAGCCCTCAGTGAGGCTCAGGCGGCCCTGGATAAAGCCAAGAGGGATGCAGGGGCAAAGATCAAGCTGGCCGAGAGAGAGATCAGCGAGGCGAGGAATCTCGGGGCGGACGTTGCAGATCCGCTGAACCTCCTCAACAGCGCTCTCGATCTCTTCAACCAGAGCTACTACCCTGCCGCGGCCGAAAAGGCAGTAAAAGCGTACGACGAGGCGGAGAGGCTGATACTCAGGAAGAAGGCGGAGGAGTCTATAGACGAGGCCCGGGAGGCCATAGAGAACGCCACCGGTGAGGGAGCGGACGTAAACGAGGCCCGGAACCTGCTCAACTTGGCGGAGGAGGAGTTCAGCTCCGGGAACTACACGGGGGCATGGAAACTTGCGAACCGCTCGTATTCAAGCGCGCTCGTGGGCTTTTCTGAGGCGGTTGTTCAGGGGGCCCTCTCGGCCGGCTACAACGTCTCGGACGCGGAGGATCTCGTGAACGAGGCCAGGGAGGCCTACGAGAGCGGGAACTACAGGGACGCCGTGAGGGCGGCCGAGGCCGCCTTAGAGAGGGTCAGGGACAGCGTTGAGAGCATGAGGGAGATGGCATGGGCGGAGATGGGAACCGCCAACGCCACCCTGAAGAAAGCGGAGGACGACCTGGACTTCGCCAAGGAACACGGGGCGGACTCCAACGCGCTGGCTGAATGGGAGAACGAGGTGGAGGGTGCAAAGAACACCCTCGCGGCGGCCATCAGGGCTTACAAGGACGGAGACTACATAAAGGCGTACGGGCTCGCCCGCAACTCCACGGGAACGCTGGAAAAAGTCGCGGCGGCCATCGAAAACGCCATGAGGGAAAAGTACAGAGAGGAAGCGCTCAGCGCGATTCAGGACGCGAAGGAAGGGCTTAAAAACGCCACGGCCGCCGTCGCCCTGCTGAACGAGCTGAACGTAAGCCCCCAAAACCTTCCATCAATGATAGCCTCGGCCAACCGCTCTCTCTCAGAGGCGGAAGCCGCTTTCAACGCCGGCAACTACACCTTGGCAATCGAGGGGGCAAGGGAATCGATGGGGACGAGCGGTCGGGTGGTCGAGAAGGCCAACGAGTTGGCCGAAAACGAGGCTAACTCAAGGGTGAGCGACGCCGAGAACTGCATCAAAGCTGCGGAGAAGAGGGGGGCGGTCGTGGCGGAAGCGGCCAAGAAGCTGGGCTTTGCCAAGGCTGCTCTGTCTGAGGGGGACTACCTGACGGCGATCGTTGAGGCCATGAAAGCTGAGTCCCTGTGCGAGCGGGCCGTTCGGCTCTTCGAAGACTTCTCAAAGGCCTTCGAAGATGCCACGGCCTACCTCTCATCCCTTGGCTCAAAGGGCATAGGCTGCCAGAAGGGTGAGAGCCTGCTCCGGGAGGCGAAGGACAGCGGGGCCGCAGGGGACTACGGGAAGGCGATAGACCTCGCGAAATCGGCGCTCCAGGCCGGAAAGGACTGCGAGCAGACCGGGAGTGACCTCCTGAGGAAGGTGGAGGCCGTAAACTCGACTGCTAACTCCCTGAGGGGGAAGGGCTACTACACGGGGAACGTTGGGCTGCTCCTCTCAAGAGCGGCCGAGAACGTGAGAAACGGGAACTTCACGGCCGCCGCGACCTACATCGCGACCGCCAACTCGACCCTCCTGCGGCTGAAGAAGGAGGGCGACGAAGCGCTTGGGAAGATAAACGAGGCTGAAAAAGCTATAAAGGACGCGGAAAGCCTCGGTCTCAGCCCGGACAAGGCAGAGGAGCTCCTCCAGAAGGCAAAGGCCGCGATGGCGAGGGGGGACTACAAAGCCGCCATGAGCCTCGCCGAGGAGGCAGTTGGGAGGGCGAACGACGTTGATAACGACGGGATACCCAACGCCAGCGACCCGTTCCCGACCATCAACAACTACTACCTCTACGGCGCGATAGCTCTTCTCCTCCTTCTCGCCGTGCTGCTGCTGAGGCGCTATCTGAGGAGGAGGAAGCTGAACAGGCTTTACTCGGAGATCGTCGGGGTCTTCAAGGAGGTGCAGAGCGGCCCGGTGCCGGCTGAGGCAGGGGATGAGGTGAAGCGCATGAAGGAGCTCGTCAACGAGGCCGGGGACGCCTACAGGAGGGGTGACATGAAGGGGCTCGAAGGGATCTTAGGGGAGATCAGGTCAACGGGCGAAAGGGTGAGTTCGAAGAGGAGAGAATACGAGTCCCTCAAGAGGGAAATAATCGAGGAGATAAACTCCATCCTCGGCGTCCAGGGGGGCCAGGGGAGTGAGGGGTGATGGGCCGTCCCTTCCTTCATTTTTTCGGCTCCCGGATCTCCAAAAGGCTGACCGGAGGAGGTGAATGAAATGAAGAAGCTCTCCGTGATTTTGGCTCTGATCTTGGTTTTTTCAGTTTTGGTTGTCCAAACACCAAGCGTTAGGGCAGACGGCTTCAACTACTGGGCGAGGAGCTACGGGGGAAGCGGGACTGATGTTATCAACGACGTTAAGGTTCTGCCGGACGGGAGCATTATCGCGGTTGGATACACCACTTCATCAGGCACCGGCGGAAAGGACGTTTTAGTCATGAAGCTGAGCCCGGAGGGGGGCATAGCATGGGCTAAAACCTACGGCGGGACAAAGGACGATGGTGCCCGTGCGGTTGTCATCGCTCCGAACGGTGATATTATCGTGGCCGGCTGGACTGCAAGCTTCGGCGCTGGCGGTTCTGATGTGTGGATTCTCAGGCTTGATGCTAACGGCAACGTGAAATGGCAGAAAACCTATGGAGGAAGCAGTGATGATGGGGCTAACGCGGTTGCCTTAGCTCCGAACGGTGACATTATTGTAGCCGGCTACACCAAAAGCTTCGGCGCTGGTAGTGCTGATTTTTGGGTTCTCAGGCTTGACAGCGAGGGCAACGTGAAATGGCAGAAGACTTACGGGGGAAGCTACTTGGATGAGGCTCACGCGGTTGCCTTAGCGAGCAACGGTGACGTTATCGTGGCCGGATACACTGAAAGCTTCGGCGCTGGTTATGCTGACTTTTGGGTTCTCAGGCTTGACAGCGAGGGCAACGTTAAGTGGCAGAAGACTTACGAGGGAAGCGACTGGGAGGAGGCTAACGCGGTTGCTTTAGCGAGCAACGGTGACGTTATCGTGGCCGGATACACTGAAAGCTTCGGCGCTGGTTGGAATGATGTTTGGGTTCTCAGGCTTGACAGCGAGGGAAACGTGAAGTGGCAGAAGACTTACGGGGGAAGCGATTATGATGAGGCTCACGCGGTTGCTGTAGCGAGCAACGGTGACGTTATCGTGGCCGGCTACACTGACAGCTTCGGCGCTGGAACTCCAGGTTACTCAAACGTTTGGATCCTCAGGCTTGACGGCGAGGGCAACGTGAAGTGGCAGAAGACTTACGGAGGAAGCGATAATGATGTGGCTTTCGCGGTTGCTTTAGCGAGCAACGGTGACGTTATCGTGGCCGGCTACACTTACAGCTTCGGCGCTGGAAAAGCTGACTTTTGGGTTCTCAGACTTCCTCCGGATGGGAACCTGCCCGGCTTCTCCAGGGATTCAAACGCGAAGATAACCATTCCCAGTCCCGACGTGCGGGATTCAAAAGCCGCGGTTGAGGACTCAGGTGTTACTCCTCAGGACTCGCACGCCTACCCGAACCAGGCCGAGCTGACGGTTAAAACCCAGTACGGGCCGGCACTCCCAGCCTTCACAATACTCTCAGTTCCTCCAGGGGCAAGCGTTTACATCGACGGCTCTTATAATGGAACGACACCTTTAACCCTCAACCTAACCCCTGGAACACACCAAGTAAAAATCACCAAACAGGGTTACAAGAACTACACGACAACAGTAACCCTGAATCCGGGAGAGAGCAAAACCATCTCGGCAACGCTGACGCCAGCCTATGGCTATTTGAGCGTTGACTCCTCTCCAGCCGGAGCAAAGGTTTACGTTGACGGTTCTTACGCTGGAGACACTCCACTCAAGGACTACAAACTCTCCACCGGCGAGCACACGGTTAAAATCATTAAAGACGGTTACCAGAACTTTACAAAGACGGTAACGGTAAGTCCCGGTGAGAAGGCGAGCGTTGCGGCGAGTTTAGTTCAGATAAAATCGCATCAAACTACCAGTTCACCTCTGGTCACGTCAATCCCACCAACCCAAACGGCTCAAGCGACAGCCGGCGGTGGGATACCCAAAACCTACATCATCGCAGGCCTTCTTGTCCTTGGCCTGCTCGGCGGCGTTGCCGCAAAAGCCCGGGGCAGAAAGCCCAAACCTTCGCCTTCATCAGCGAGCAGCGTGAGGAGGGCACCAAAGAAAGAGAAGCCCCCTGCACCTCCGAGAGTCCCCTACTTCCCGCCAGAGCTTCTGGAAAAATACGAGCCCCTTGAGTTCCTCGGCGAGGGCGGCTTCGCCAGGGTGTATAAGGTGAAAAGGAAGAAAGACGGCAAAGTAGTCGCGGTTAAAATCCCCTCCCTGGGCAGCGAGGCGGCTAAAAAAGCCTTCCTGAAGGAAGTTAAGGCCTGGAGCAGGCTCGACCACCCGAACATAGTAAAGCTCTACGGCGCGTACAAAACGCCCGTCCCCCACATCGAGATGGAGTACGTTGAGGGAGCGAGGATAAGGAGGAGGCTCGTGAGGGATCTCGGGGCTTACCCCGTTCCGGCCGATGAGGAGACCGCGCTGAAGCTCGTCAGGGGCATAGCTGAGGGCTTAAAACACGCCCACTCAAAGCAGGTTTTCCACCGCGACCTCAAGCCTCAGAACGTTCTCCTAAAGAGTGACCTGACACCGAAGATAACCGACTGGGGACTGGCAAAGGTCGGTGCGGTTTCCACGACCGCGACGGCCATGAAGGGCTTAACCTATCTCTACGCGGCCCCGGAGCAGGTGGATGAGAAGTTCTATGGCCACACCGACCACAGAACCGACATCTACCAGCTCGGCCTCATCTTCTACGAGCTCCTAACCGGGGGGCAGCCCTACGAGGGGAGCTCGATAGTGAGCGTCATGACCAAGATAACGAAGCCGGACGAGAGGCCAAAGCCGCCTTCAGCCTTCAACCCGAAGCTGAAGAAGTACGACGGGATCTTTGAGAAGCTCCTCGCGAAGAGGAAGGAGGAACGCTATGGGAGCGTTGACGAGTTCCTTGAGGCGCTGGACGCCGTCCAGGAGATCCAGAGGGAGAAGGAGGAGCTCAAAAAGACGACAACGGCCATGGTGAAGAGCAAAACCAGGGCGGAGTTCGAGAAGCTGTGGCGCGCCGGCGTTCTCAAGACCATAAAGATAGCCCGGCTGAGCCTCAGGGCCAACGACAGGGGGGAGCTCTTGGGGGCGCTCGACGAGCTCAGGGGGATAACTAAGGAGAACTCAAAGGACGTGGAACATTTAATAGGCCAGGTGGAGATACTCGTGAGAGAAGGTGTGGCGATGAGCGATGAGACGAAGACTAAGGTCGAGGAGCTCCTCAAGAGGATTGAGTGGGAGGTATTCAGGAGCTGAGGGGGTAGTACCATGGTGAAGTTCTGGAAATCGAAGGAGGACCGGGAGATAGAGCGCAAGATGCGCATGAGGAAGGCCAAGATGGCCCTTAAGCAGTACATAAACAACCTTGAGAACCTGAAGCGCAAAATCTTCCTCCAGGGGAAGGAAGCGGCTAAGCTCGGCGACGAGGCGCTGTTAAAGAGGAGCGCGGTAAAGTACCTCGCCTTGGAGGAGAGGATAAAGCAGGCTAAACGACTGCTCCTCCTCATGGAGGAAGCTGAGATACAGAGGGAGCTCGTGAAGGTCTCCGCGAACTTCATCCAGTTCAGCCAGGACATAGTCGAGAGCATTGCCGAAGGGCCCGGGGCGCAGGACATAGCGAAGATGCAGGTGGAGTTCGAGAAGGCCATGGGCAGGGTGGAGGAGCTGGACGATGCCCTCGCCTCGATGCTTGATCTAACGAGCGAGAGCATCCTGACCGGCGACTTCAGCGCGGAGACTGTTGAGGAAGCTGCCTCCCTCTTCGAGGAGTCGGCTTCATCTGACCTCGAACCCAGGAGCAGGCTCAAGCAGATCGAAGACGCGATGAGGGGTTGACATGCAGTCCCTCTACCTCTCCCTTTTCGAGGAGTGCAGACGGGAGTACGAGCGGGCACTTGCCGGGGGAGACGAGAAGGCCGCGGCTGAATTCGCTGAAAAATGCGCCGGGATACTCAGGAGGATAGCGGAGAAGACGCCCTCAAAGGCCGGCCTGTACCTCGAAAAGGCGGAAAAGTGGGAGGCCACCGCGAGGGAGCTTAGAAAAGAGGCAGGGAAACCAAGGGCACTCCCTCCAGCTCCAGCCGGCGGGGGAAGCCCTCCCCAAGATGAGTACACCCCGCTGGTCGAGGGCTTAATCTCGCGCTCGGCCGTAACCTGGGAGGACATAGGCGGTCTTGAGGGGGTCAAAAAGCTCCTCGCGAGGAACGTTGCTCTGGCCTTTGCCAAAAAGCCAGAGGCCGTGAAGCCCTGGAAGGGGATCCTCCTCTTCGGGCCGCCGGGAACGGGAAAAACCCTGCTCGCTTCAGCGGCCGCCGGGAGCTTAAACGCGACCTTCTTCAACGTGAAGGCCAGCGACGTTCTGAGCAAGTACTACGGCGAGAGCTCGAAGCT
Organism: Thermococcus sp.; assembly: GCF_026991495.1. Taxonomy (GTDB): domain Archaea; phylum Methanobacteriota_B; class Thermococci; order Thermococcales; family Thermococcaceae; genus Thermococcus. The sequence continues at coordinate 46,389 of NZ_JALXBJ010000058.1, forward strand.
CATCTCTGCCCTCTACAGGGTGGCGAGGGAGAGGGCCCCGAGCATAGTCTTCATTGACGAGATAGATGCCCTCAGCATGAAGCGCGAGAGCGTCCACGAAGCGACGCGCAGAGCCCTCGCGACGCTCCTAACTGAGCTGGACGGGTTCAAGAGTAATGAGGAGCGCTTTGTACTAACGCTGGCTTCAACGAACACCCCCTGGGATCTGGACGAGGCTATCCTCTCGCGCTTCCCTATCAGGGTCTACGTGCCGCTGCCGGATAAGGAAGCCGTCAAGGCCATCGTGAGGATACACACGAAGGGCCTCGACGTCTCCCGGTTAGACCTCGACGCCATAGCGGAGGAGAGCGTTAAAAGGCTGTACTCCGGCAGGGAGATCACAGCCTTGTGCCAGGCGGCGATACACCGCATGCTCGAGGAGGTGAACCCGGAGCTGGGGGAGCTCGATGCCCTCTCAAGGATCGGGGAGCTTGAGCTGAAGGTCAGACCCCTTGAGATGAGGGATTTCGAGGAGGCTTTTAAGCGGATCAAAAGCCCGCTGACGAGGAAGGACATTGAGAGGTATGAGAAGTGGACGGAGGAGTTCGGGGGATAGTTTTAAATTTTATACCTGCCAAGTATAATACCTGAGGGGTATAAAATGAAGTTCTACAACAGGGGAAAGGAGATCGATCTCCTGAGGAAGGCCAAGAGAGTAGCTATAATAGGCAGGAGAAGGGTTGGAAAGACGAGGCTGGTCGAGGAGGCCCTCAACCCGATAACTCTCTTCATCCCCGCCGAAAAGAGAGAGGCCTTGATATGCGACGACTGGATCAGAGAGATCAGGGAGAGGCGCTACATCCCAACGCTCGGCTCGATGGGGGAGATAGTGGAGTTCCTCATGCGAGAGGGGGAGACGGTCTTCATAGACGAGCTCCAGAACGTCCTCAGGGTGAACCCAGCCTTCCTCTACGACCTCCAGAGGCTCCTCGACAAGTACCGCGAGGCCAAGCTGGTTGTCACCGGCTCTCTCATAGCGATGTCAAAGAGGCTCGTTGAGGACTATTCCAGTCCGCTCTACGGCAGGTTCGACGTGGTGATAAAGCTTAGAGAGCTCGACTTCAAAACCGTTCTAAGGATAGTGAAGGACCTTGGCTACGGCATCGAGGAGGCCGTTGTGATGTGGTCGGTCTTCGGCGGCCTGCCGAAGTACTACGAGACGCTTGAGCGCTTCTCGATGGAGCCTGAAGAGTTCATCAGGATGCTGTTCTTCGAGGAGCCGTATCCGATGTTCCCCGAGGTCATGCTCATGCTCAAGGAAGAACTTGGAAAGGAATACAGGACGTACTTCAGCATACTCCAGGCGATAAGCGAGGGCAGGAACACCCTCGGCGAGATATCAGCTTACCTCTCGGTCAGGAGCACGAGTCTGACCAAATACCTCCGCGCCCTTGAGAGGGACTACGAGCTGGTGGTAAAGCGAAAGGACGCCTTTGGAAGGGGGAGGTACCGCTATAGCATAGCCCAGAACCTCGTGGACTTCTGGTTCCGCTTCCTCTGGAGAAAC
>NZ_JALXBJ010000059.1 GCF_026991495.1 Thermococcus sp.
GTGAACCTTGAGGAGCTCGCCAAGAGGACTGAGGGTTACAGCGGCGCTGACATAGAAGCGCTCGTCAGAGAAGCGGCACTGATCGCGATGAGAAGGGCGCTCCAGGAGGGGATCATAAGACCCGGGATGAGGGCCGATGAGGTCAGGGCGAGGGTCAAGGTCACGATGGGGGACTTCGAGGAGGCTATGAAGAAGGTGGGCCCGAGCATCAGCGGGGAGACAATGGAGTACTACAGGAAGATCCAGGAGCAGTTCAAGCAGTCGCGCGGCTGATGCCAGGCCTTGGCTCCCTATTTTCCATTCATTTTCATTCCTTCCGGATTTATCTCCTTAATCCGGTGGCTTTGCTGAGTCCCATGGGAAACCCTTTTAACCTTCATGGTATATGGGCCAGCGGGCCAACTTCCTTTGAGCGGGTGATGGGAGTGATATACGGAATCCTTCTGAGCGTCCCCGAAAAGCTCGTCGGGAGATACGGTGAGAGGGCCAGGCGGGCCATCGGGGCCGCCATAGCAAGGGCTGACATAGTAACCTTTACGTGGGCCGAGTACAGGGGCGATCTGGCCTTCGTCATGCTCGCCGGCTCCAAGGAGGGGGCTGAGAGAACGCTCACGGAGCTCTCTGAGATGCCGGTTTACGTGAAGATAATAGGGATAGAAGGGGGCTGACCAGGGCGAGGTTAAGCATGGTCCGAAATGGACCCCTCAACGCGGTTCAGGGCGTCGGGTGCTGTCTTAGAGCGAACCCTTGCCGTTCTCACCCTCCCGTGCCTCAGCAGCTCGTTCCAGTCCAATCTCCTGAACTGCAGCCCTCTATACCACCTCCGCCCGCTGGGTGCTCACGCCTCTCCCCTTAAGCCCCCTGAGTTCCCTCGCATCCTCCTGAGCCCTCTTTCTGACGGTGCGTATGCAGTTCCCGGGAGCCCCGACTCCCCCCGAGACTTCCTCTCGCGGGCTCATTACGACGAAACAACCTCTGGAACTCCCTAATAGCCTCCCGTCCTCCCTGATGACGGGGGTACCCCCAATTACGAATGCGGGGGTTACCCATACCCTCCACAGAGGTCACCGTTTCGCCCTTTGAGGAATCCGGAAAAGGGGTTGGGAGAAAAAGGTGAAAAACGTTCCGCCGTCGAAAAAGATTTCAAGGAGCCCAAATCGAGGGGTCAGCCCTTCGCGACCCCCATCGGGCGCATTCTTGCAACGAGGTTCGCTATTCCCGCCTCGTGGACGACGTTGACGACGTTGTCAACGCTCTTATACGCTCCAGGAGCCTCCTCGGCAACAACCCTCAGAGAGGCCGCCCTGACGTAGATTCCCCTCCGCATCAGCTCGTTTCTGAGTCTGTCCCCACGGTACTGCCGGGTTGCGGCCTTCCTGCTGAGCAGCCTTCCTGCGCCGTGGCAGGAGCTTCCAAAGGTTTCCCTCATCGACCCCTCGGCTCCAGCCAAGACGTAGCTCGCGGTTCCCATAGAGCCGGGAATTAAAACGGGTTGCCCTACATCGCGGTAAGCCCTCGGTACATCGGGGTGGCCGGCCGGGAAGGCCCTCGTGGCCCCTTTTCTGTGCACAACCACCTCGACTTTCTTTCCATCGACCTCGTGCTCCTCAACTTTGGCTATGTTGTGGGCGACATCGTAGACTATCTCCATCCCCATGTCCTCGGCTTTTCTCTTAAAGACCTCCTCAAAGCTCTCCCTGACCCAGTGGGTTATCATCTGCCTGTTGGCCCACGCGAAGTTTGCCGCTGCCTTCATGGCGCTGAAGTAGCGCTGTCCTTCTTCGGTCTGGAAGGGAACGCTTACCAGCTCACGGTCTGGCCACGGCACCCTGTACTTTCTGTTTGCCTTCTCCATTATCCTGAGGTAGTCGCTCGCCACCTGATGGCCGAGACCTCTGCTTCCGGTGTGAACCATGACAACGACCTGCCCCTCGAAGAGACCGTAGGCCTTCGCGATCCGCTCGTCGAATATTCTGTCAACGACCTGAACCTCAAGGAAGTGGTTTCCGGAGCCGAGGGAGCCGAGCTGGGGCGCGCCGCGTTGCTTGGCCTTCTGGCTGACCGCGTCAGGGTCAGCCCCTTCCATCCTTCCGCCCTCTTCGAGGTGCTCAAGGTCCTCCTTCCAGCCGTAGTCGTTGTCGACTGCCCACTTTGCACCGTCCGCTAAGACGTCGTCCAGCTGTGTCCAGTGGAGCCTTACCCTACCCTTGCTTCCAAGGCCAGAGGGAACGTTCTTGAAAAGCGTATCGACGAGCTCCTTGATTTTTGGCCTTACCTCCTTCTCAGTGAGGTTCGTCCTTATGAGCCTAACACCGCAGTTGATGTCGTAACCGACTCCTCCAGGGCTTATTACACCCTCCTTGGCGTCAAAGGCCGCCACTCCACCAATCGGGAATCCGTAGCCCTGGTGCCCGTCCGGCATTACTATTGAGTACTTGTATATGCCCGGGAGCATGGCAACGTTGGTCGCCTGCTCTAAGGTCCTGTCGTTCCTCATCTTCTCTATGAGCTGGTCGTCCGCGTAGACCCTCCCCGGGACGCGCATGCGCTTGTCGAACTTGGGTATCTCCCAGCGGATCTTGTCGATCCTCTTCAGCGGTACCATCTCTCCCACCCCCACCTTAGGTCGCCCTAAAGTTATTTTAAGGTTTCGCGGGACACCTTTGACTACAGGTCAAGCCTCAGCCTCCTCTCCTTCGGCACGTAGTTTATCAGCTTCCCGGCTTTAGCCTTCGCCGAGCCGAGGAAGTAGTTCCTCCACCGGACTATCACCCAGCCGTGGAGTTCTCTGTCCCCTATCTCAACGCTCTCTCCAGTTAAATAGCGCCTAGCCCTTTCGTCATCGAGCTCGACAACGTCCTTCGTCGCCTTTGGGCCGACCAGGAAGCTCCCCTCAATGCTGAGCCTTATCCCGTCGCTCTCGATCCTCGCGAAATAGACGCCCTGCCTGTCAGGACCTTTAACCTCAAGGGGGCACGGCTTCCAGGCGTAGACCTTGTGGTACCTCCCTCGTATCTCGTAGACCAGATCGGGAGCGTAGCCGTAGTTCTCGATGAGGAGTTTTTTCACCAGCTCCGAATCGGGCAGCTTTCCGATTTCGTCCCTCGGGTTAGTGATGGCCTTCTCACCTCTCTCCCCGCTCATTCCCCTCCCTCCGGCTTGGTTATCTTCGCTATGAAGAACGCCTCGGTGTCGTTGTCGTTCGGGTGTATGCGCAGGGCCTTCTTCAGCTCGGGCGAGTAAGTTCTCCCCTCCCATTCCAAAAGGGGTTCGCTCGTCCGAACCGGGAGCTTTATCGGCTCGATCCTCGCGTTGGTCTTCCTGAGGATATAATCAACCACCTCCTCGTTCTCAAGGGGGTCTATCGTGCAGGTGGAGTAGACGAGCGTCCCACCGGGCTTTAGAGCGTCGTAAGCCGCTTTGATGAGCCTCTTCTGGATGTTCATGTACTTGATTACTGCTTTCAGGCGCCACTCTTCCAAAAAGCGCCACCCCTTCCTTATCATTCCGACCGAGGAGCACGGTGCATCGAGGAGGATTCTGTCGAACGTGTTCTCAAAGCGGCCGAAATATGCCCCGTCCCTCGTGGTGACGCGCGCTATCAAAACGCCCATCCTGTTGAGGTTCGCGATGAGGACGTTCGCCCTGCTGGGCTTGGGGTCGTTCGCTATGATGCACCCCTCGTTCTCCATGTACTGTGCTATCTGGCCGGTCTTGGAGCCGGGCGCGGCGGCCATATCTAAGACAAGCTCACCCGGCTTGGGATTTAGCACCACCGGCGGGATCATCGAGCTCGCTTCCTGGCCGAATACCAGCCCCAAACCGTGCTCCGGAACCTTCGCGAGGTTGTCGACGTTGATGAAGAAGCCCTCGCGGACCCAAGGGATTGGTTCAAGCTCGAACTCCTCCTTCAATCTCTCGACAACGACCTCTAGCGGTGCCTTGAGCGTGTTCACCCTTATGCTCTGTCTAAGCGGCTTTATCAGAAACTCCCAGAACTCGTCGCTGTCTTCGAGCTTCGAATAGCGCTCGTAGAAAGCGGGATTGGCCCTTCTGATAAGGCCCCTCGCGCTCATGAGACCACCTCATATGTCCGGAACCAGCTGGGCCATCCACCTTCCGTCGGAGAGCTGCCTTATCTCCATCTCGTGGTAGGTTATCGCCTTTACCTCCTCCTTCGGCCCGTGCTTCTCGCTTAACGGCTCGCCGCAGGCCCTCGCCTTAAGCCTGTACCCCTCCCCGCCCTCTTCAATCTCAACCCTAAAATCGCCGAAGACGAGTCCCTCCATGTCGTGGAGAACCAAAAGCTCCTCCAAGAAGTTGTACAGGAGGGCCATCAGGTCCTCGCCTTCCACCTCAACCTCGCGGCACTCTTTAGGTTCAACCTTTCTCACGTCCACCATGACGTCGAAGAGGGCCAAAGCAACCGCTTCAAAGGCTTCTTCAAGCGTTGAGCCGTATCCGCGGATGCCTATATCAGCGGTGTGCTCGTAGTGCTCCCATTCCCTCATCTCAGTCACCTCCAAGGAGTATTGAGTTTAAACCTTCCTCGATCGCCGCTCGATGG
>NZ_JALXBJ010000060.1 GCF_026991495.1 Thermococcus sp.
AAGTAAGAATACCCAATCATCTTGTACCCATAATTGAAGTCGGGATGATTAAGATAATAGTCCGTGAATTCTTTGCCTGTACCAATAGTTATAGATAAACTTCTTTGCATGCTGGTTGGTCTCAAAGTTGCATCACCCACCTGTTTCCTTTGGGCTGGGCAATTGAATCAAGTTCACAGTGCAATAGCTAACAAAGAGGGAGTAAGATAAGGGGATTAGGGGGTATTCGTAGAGTAGTACCCATGCGAGGATTAGTAGGGCGGAATAGTATGCCAGGATAACGTTTCTGTTGATTTTTCTTTGCAATGCATACGTGAGCAACTCGCCTACTCCAGAGAAGATTGCGGCTTTAATGAGGAAGTCAAACAAGCCTGAAGCATGCACTAACAACATGAAAATAACTAACGAGAGAAGTGGATAATCCAAGAGTTTGCCAAGCCTATACCATTTTGGAGTTCTGTCTACAGGCGCTGCAAGAACAATCCCCACTGTCCACAAAAAGACACCAACGAAAGTGTAACCACACCACTCATAATCAAATTCCCTTACACAATACAGCGCGTATATCATGATCACAACATTAACAAAAATTGAAAGAGAGAAAATCCTCTTTCCCTGTCCCATCATTCACCCTCCTATCACGTTGTTATTATCCACCTCTGAAGGTGTTGGTGCTCTTATCCAATTGAAAACGTCCCTGGCAGTCAAAACCGTCTGCCCCCTGGATTACTTCCCCAGTCATTGGTTCGTAGTTTTGCTAAACCAACTTCAGCCAGGTATAATAAAAAGGAAATACTAATCTCGAAAAAGATCCCCATACTGTATACTACTGGATCAAAACCTATGTCCCAACCCAACAATAGAAACAATAAGAAGTAAGAGAACAAACATTGAAGGCTCAACCTACTTCTTGAGAGGTAATAAATTGATATCACCCCGATTAGGCCAGCAAATATTAAACTTTTACCGGGCAATCCCAGACAGGCAAGAGCAGATAAGGCAAGAGTAACTTCCTTTGGCTGAGCAGTCTCTTCCTCAATCCTCGCTGAGAATACCGAGATGACAAGTATCAAACCAGTGAGAAGACCTGAAAAAGGATACTTTATGGCATAAGCAAGGGGCATGAAACCCCAAAGTGGGAAGATGTAGTAAATCCATAAAAGGTCTTTTTTCATGTTTTTGGCCATGAGATAACCGGCAAAGAAGAAAGGCAGGGTTAAAAGGGAGTAAATTACACCAGCAGCTGCCCCATCCTCACCACTCGATCCTATTATCCACGGGAACGTGCCCACTACAAGGAGAGAGGGGAAAAGGATCGAGACAATTACAGTGCTCCTCCTCGGCTCCATTTTTCACCCTCCAGCTATTACATTGTTATCGCCTTTATTCTCCCATGGAGTAGTAATTTCTCAGGAATGTTCCCCAACCAAATCCCAAGTGAGGGTAAAAGCTGGTTTTACAACGTATTCTATTGTTGCCGCTCCAGTAATAAATGTTGCCACAAATGGTAGTGAAATTGGATTTGAGCCTGCAACCCCTGCAACTATTGTACCCCCAACAAAATCTGCCCCCTAAATCGGCTACCGTATCCTTCCAATCCCTATCATTCTTTATAATTGTAATGACATCGGATATAGGGGAACTCAAGCCTTTAAAGCGAGCCGTTATAGGATAAGAGGGACTCTCCAATAGCCTATGGGTATAACCCCAGTGGTCAAAGTAATAGTTCGCCAGCTCGCCGTTTACCATAATCGTCACGGTCAGCTCCTCCTGCATGTTGGTTGAACTCAAAGTTGCATTATCCCCCTTATTCCAAACTTTCACTCACTCCAGCATTGGGTCGACCACCACTATGCGTCCCGTATCCTTTTTAATTCGCGTCTAACGACTTCCATAAGCAGCACGGCAATAGTCACGAGCACGATGTTAACGAGGAACAATGAGCGAACCCTGAACGTGCTCAAGGCCAGCAATGGGAGCAGTGCCTCGAAAACAACGTATACTCCCCCCGCCAGCCTCGGAACCCAGCTAAACCTAGCAAAAATCCTGTAGAGAATGTAAGCTATCACTATTCCGAATAGTATCAAATCCGGGTCTTCCGGGGGGAGCATAGAAGCAATCGCACACAAGGAGGCCTCAAGGCTTAATATCGGAAGAGTAGACAACAACACTCTCTGCCTCCAAGAATTCCCAACTAGTAGCTTCGCTACGATTGCAATGCCAATAAAAAAGATGATAAAGGACCAGAGGATTCCAAGAACTAATGCTCCCCACGATCCACCATCCATACTCTCAACCCCCAATAATATTATTGTTATCAAGTGTATCTTGGTTTTCGAGTAATGTATGGTAGTATGCCATCCACGCCAGTTCCCTACTCCCCTTAGACACTGCTGTTTCAGCTATTCCGACTGCCCCAGATTTAGCATCATCACAGATATCACCAATGGTCTTGATAATGTTGTATGCATTCTTGGCTTTGTCCTCGAGGGTTTGAACTTCTGCTGGGTCGCTTAACTGTATTACATCCGAAACTCTAAGTTGATCGCCAATCTTGGCAACTACCAAGTAAGAATACCCAATCATCTTGTACCCATAATTGAAGTCGGGATGATTAAGATAATAGTCCGTGAATTCTTTGCCTGTACCAATAGTTATAGATAAACTTCTTTGCATGCTGGTTGGACTTAAAGTTACAGTTTTCTCACTCACAATGACACTGTCCGGACCGCTGGGCCACACCCTCTTACCCCCGAAATCGATCTCCTTCAGGTTTAGTGCAACTGTACCAGCATTTCCAAGTTCAAAGTGCACAGTGCACTGGGTTGGCCTGCCCAGAGGAACAACCGCCGGTTTACAGCTCATCACCGCCCTCACCGGGTTGTCGTCTATCACCGTCAGCCTGGATGCCGCCACCTTATGCCCGTCCACCACCAGGTAGAACGTCACATTGTGATTAACAACCGGAAGGAGCGTGCTGAGGGTGGCGTTGAAGCCGTAGTGAAGGTTCAGCACCCCGTCGTAATACATGTAGCCCTCGCCTGTCTTTACATCCCTGGGATGTTCAAAAACCCTTCCCTTATAGGGCCACCAGACAACGCCGCGCCCGTCAACTATCTCTACATTGTGATTTTCCCACCTGAGGGTAGACCTTGATCTTGTGTCCCAAAGCTTGATTTTTACAGCTACCTTCTCCGTTTTTCCAATGTACGCGGTGCTGGGGGAGAGCTCCAGTTTTCCCAGAACATTGAGTTTATCCCTGGCGCTGTAGGGTAGAACCAAGAGGTCGCCTTCCCTGGAATCAATGTCCCCATCGTTAGAGGAGAGCTCCACCCTGTAGGTGTAGTCGCCTTCCAGGCCGGCCCAGTAGAGGGTGAAAGTTCTGACTGAGCGGGGGCCCACAGTTCCATTACGCAGATCTGCCAGCTCGCGGCCGTACTTACCCGTTGTGACCAGCCTTAGGCTTACGTTCTTAGCGGAGTCGTATGAGTTGACAACGGTCACGTTGAACTCCACCGTGTCTCCCTCAAAGGGCGGGAGGGGGCCAATTTTAACGTTGTCTATCCTCAGCTCCCCTCCGTCTCCTCCAGTCGTGGGGGTTATGATCGTTACTTCACCGTTGTATCCTTTCTCGAACCCCTCAAAACTCAGGATTCCAGTGAATTCATAGGTTCCGGAGCGGGTGTAGTCAACCGTACCGAGATCAACGGTAACCTCTGAATTCGGCATGACGGTGACCTCAGTCCTGTTGATGACCCGCCCGATGAGGTAGTTCTCCTCCGGAAGGGTAGAGTAAAAGGTCAGCGTGCCCTTAACTGGAACGGGATTGAAGTTTGAAACCCTTGCCGTGTACTCAACCTCTTCCGTTCCAACCTTAACGGCCTGAACCCTGAACCTCACCTTCCCCGGGTCGACCTCGGATATCAGACTGAGGGTTCCGTGGTACGTCTCCATAACGAGCGCGGGGGCCCCTTGCGGGGGATAGCCGCCGTTACTGTAGCCCTGGATGGAACCGCCCGGCCCTCCGTTGGGGATCTCGCCCTTTGGGCTCGTCATCGGAAGATAGCGAATCTTCACTACCCCCGAAACAGAGGCCCGCAGGTCTCCAAGGGGAACTATGAAAACGGGGCTCTGAATGCTTCCAGCTCCGGGATAGGCGATTTGGCCGGGATTGGAGGATTTGCTCACAGCCCCATCATTGAAGCTGGCCCAGTCTATCATAACGGGTCCCCCTGAGACGGAGTAATCAACCCTGACACGGTACTTAAACACACCCCTGATGAAGTCCGAACCCGTTCGTATGACCTTGACGTCTGTTATCACCAACTTCGGCTCATTAGAGGGGGCATACGGTGACGTCAGGGGTGAACCAAGTTCGAGGAGAGTTGGCATTGGGGAAGGGCTCGGCCTTGGAGCCGGAATAAACACCGTTGAAATGAGCTTGACATCAAGGAGGGGCAAAAGCTCTTTCCTGTACTGCCTCACCATATCCCAGAGGTTTTCATTGGAGTTCCCATTCTTTAGGGCAACCGCAACAGTGTAGAGCTCAGAGACAAGGCGATAGGCCTTCAGGGCATTGGGCCAGTAGTATGTCCTGATGGTCTCCCCCGAGCTTGAGAAACTTGTGGTCTGGAACTCAACGCCGCCGTTGGCGTAGTAATCGGTACCAGCGTCCACTATCGCGAATTTTATGTCATCCAGAAGGGAGTTCACCGTCGATAACAGGCTGTCAGTGCTCCTCGTTGATGCCGCGTAGTCGAGCTCATTCACCTCAGAGGAGCTGACGTAGGGGTTGGAGACCGTGCTCCCGTTCGGCGGGTTTGATAGGGCGTTACGCCAATAATATTTCTCAAGGGCCCAGCTCTCGTACTCGGAGTACTTCCTCCCGACCTCAATGAACGAGTCGGAAAGGGCCTCAAGGTAGGCACCGAGATCAAAATCACCAACTATCTCATTCGAGTGGTCTCTAATGTAAGAAATCAGGGCGTTGATCTGATCATCACTCCATCCCTGCTCTTTGAGAGCTTGAACTGTTTTGGGAGGTAAGCCGTTGCGGGAGATATTTGAAGCCATCTCCCTAAGCTCATCTGCGGTATAGTGGAGCTTAACGCCTGAGTCCTTGGCGTTAAGAAGGGCCTTCCAGAGGAGGGCCGAGATATTTCCGGCGTTTTCTTCCCCGATATGCGTCCATCTTATTAAGCTGTCAACGTTATCCTGATCCGGGCTTGAGTTTACCTCAACGACGAGGGTTGAAACGTTGCCCAAGATTCCCCAAAACGCTTCGAAAGCTCTGTTACCCCCCGTACCATTCATGTTCTCCGCTCCGGCGAAGGGGCCGCCTTGACCCGCCACATTTGGTACGATTGCCAATAATATAATTCCAATCAATAAGGCTCCGACTTTGTCCATACAATCACCAGTAGAAAAACACTAACGATCATTTAAAAACTTTTCGCTGAAGTTATTCTAATAATCGTTGACCATTGGATAAAGGAAAGCTCGCGAAAGTATGGAACAACGGTACCCCGTCTTACCACCCAGAGGCTGAGTCGGTCTTATAAGGAGGGAGCCTTAGAAGGCTACGGTGGGGGTATGGAGAGGATAGGCAAGACAGCGGAGAGGCTGGCTGAGAAGTACGGCGTTGCCTACTACGAAGTAAGGGTTGTAAGGGTTAGATCAACATCCATATCAATCCAGAACGACCACCTGGAGGAGCTCTCAGAGAATGAGGAAATGGGGCTCGGCGTCAGGGCCTTCAAAGGTGCCTGGGGCTTCTCCTCAGCCAACGACATGAAAAGGACTGAGGAGGTCATCGAGACCGCGATGAAGGCGGCCAAACTCTCGAAGGGCAGTGCCTCCGTGTACGTGGGGGATCCAGTAAGGGACGAGGTCGCGGTGAGACAGGAAGTTCCGCTCGAAACGCTGGGCATCGATGAAAAGCTTGTGCTCGTGAGGGATGCGGTTAAAGCCCTTCAGGGTGAGGCGATAAAGAACAGGTCGGTAACCTACGGCGATTCTGTAAAGGAACAGCTCTACATCAACTCAACTGGAAGTGAGATCAGAACTGTCGTGCCGAGGGTCAGGCTCTACATAGCATCCACGGCCTTCTCCTCCGGGGACATGCAGAGGTACTGGAAGGCCTTCGGGGGGACTGGAGGCTTTGAGCTCGTCTCGAACCTCGACTTCAACGAATGGGGCTCCCTGGTGTCCCTGAAGGCTAATGAACTCCTGAAGGCGTCATCTCCGCCAGCGGGCAGCTTCGACGTGGTCATGGACCCCGAGCTAACGGGTGTTTTCATCCATGAGGCCTTAGGGCACGCCGTGGAGGCCGACAGCGTGAAGAACGGTGAGAGCATACTCGCGGGCAGGATAGGGGAGAGCCTTGGGCCGGAGGAGCTGACGGTAGTGGACGACCCAACGATACCGGGGAAGTTTGGATCCTACGTCTACGACGATGAAGGCATCAGGGGGCGGAGGGTTGAGGTAATTAGGAACGGCGTTCTAATGGAGTACCTAACGGACAGGGAGACCGCGGCCCACTTTGGGGCTAGGGCGAACGGCCACGGTAGGGCCCAGGACTACGCCCATCAGCCCCTCGTGAGGATGAGCAACACCTACGTTGAGGCCGGAACGTGGGAGACCCAAGAGATCATCGAAGAGGTCAGGAGAGGGCTTTACATGATAGGGGACAAAGGCGGGGAAGTCGACACCGCTACGGGAACCTTCACCTTCGGGGCGAAGGAGGGCTACCTCATAGAGAACGGGGAAGTAAAAGGGCACCTCAGGGACGTCGGCCTCTCTGGATCCATACTTGGTGTGCTCCGGGGGATAAAGGCCATCGGAAGGGAGGTGAAGGTGAGCTTCCCGGGCTACTGCGGGAAGGGCCAGTGGGTTCCGGTGGACGACGGCGGGCCCCACATCCTCACGAGGGCCAGAGTTGGTGGGCTGGGCTGATCGCCGGGCCTTCAGGGGGCGAACGTATATATGCCCCCGTCTCCAATAGATAATGGTGGTGACGTTGGTGATAGATGTGGACATCATCCAAGACGTTGAAACGTTTCTCAGAAATCTGAACGGTCGCGAACTGCTGAGCTATGCGATCTGCAACGAGGAGTGCGGTGCCGAGACGTACGAGTGGCTGGCGGAGCGCGTCGGGGGTAGTGTGGCCGAGGAGTTCAAAAGGCTCGCGGCGGAGAAGAGGAAGCACGCGCTCAGGATGAGGGAGCTCTTCGAAAGGGCCTATCCGGGAATGAAGCCCACAAAGTTCAACGCCCCACCCTGGATGCCCTGCCCGTCTGCAGGGAGATGCTCAAGGTGGAGGACATCGAGAAGGCCATCGCCCTGGCCCTCCTCTCCGAGGCGATAGGGAGGGACGTCTACAGGAAGCTCCAGAGGATGGCCGGTAAAGAGGAGGCGGAGCTCTTTGGAGAGCTCGCTGAGGTGAAGGAAAACGCCTACAACCGGCTTCTCAGGCTCTACAACGAGCTCATGGAATAGAATTAGGGCAGACAAGCTGGTGGGTCCATGATAGGGGAACTGGCGGGATTACTAAGGAACAGGGGCTTTGAGTGGGAAATCTACTGGGAGAAGGGAAGGAGCGACTCCTTCAGCATAGAGCGGGAGTCCGTTGAAAGGGGCCAGAGGAGCTTCTTCTCGGGAATAGGACTCAGGATCGGAATCAACGGGAGAACTGGTTTTTCCTACGTAACCGGCCTCAATCACGGGAGAGAAGAGCTTGAAAACCTTGTGAAGAGGGCCGTTAAGCTTGCCAAGGTCGGGGAGATACCCTTCAAGGGCTTTCCGGAGGTGAGGAAGCCTGCCCGAGTGAAGGGCCTCTACGACCGCCGGATAGAGGAGATGCCGTTCGAGGAGGCTTACTCACTCGCCAACGGACTATCGGAGCGCATGAGAGAACTCAAGGGAAGAAACCAAACCTTATCCGGCGGGCTGAACCTTTCGGTCGTCCACAGGGGAGTGGTGAACTCAAACGGGATTGAGCTATCAAGCTGGGAAACGCTGCTGGCCGTTTCATCGTACGCAGTCGAGATGAACGGCGGAAGCGGCAGCGGCTACGAATGGAACTCCTACAGAGACCTCGGGGCCTTGAGGGAGGCCGATGCCATAGTAAAGCGCTCGGTTGAGCTGGCCGGGGATAGTCACCGCGGGAAAGAGACCGAACCCTATGAGGGGGAGCTGCTGCTCTGCCCGGAGGCCTTCGGCTCGGTGCTCTCGATACTCCTTGAGAACCTCAGGGGCGATGCCGTCTACCACGGCAACAGCAGGTTCTTCGGCCCAGGTGAAACCGTTGGGAGTGAACTGGTCACCATACTCGACGATGCCACTATTCCGGGCGCTCCTGGGAGCTACCCTTTCGACGGGGAGGGCGTTCCCGGTCAGAGGACGGGGCTGGTAACCGAGGGGAAGCTGAAGTCCCTCCTGCTCGACCACACCTACGCCTCGCTCCTCGGTATGGAGAGCACGGGGAACGGACTGAGAACCTTCAGGGATACCCCAGTGATAGGGACGAGCAACATCGAGGTTCTCCCGGAGAAGGATGATATCGAAGGCTTCGAGGGGGTTGCCGTCTGCAGGCTGTTCGGAGAACACACGGCAAACCCAGTCTCAGGCGACTTCTCCCTCACCGTGGAGCTCGCGTACGGGAGGGGAGTCGGAGGGGACCCCATGAAGGGGGGAATGTTCGTTGGAAACGTCTTCGAACTTTTAAAGGGGATTAAGGGGATTGGAAAGAGAACTGTCAGGAAGGGCTCTTTCAAGGCCCCTCCCGTGCTTGTGGAGGGAAGGCTTCTCTGATCACCTGACGACCATTACCGGTGGGTTTATGAGGCCTATGACCTCCTCCAGGAGCGAGCCTATCCGCGTCTTCCCGCTTTTTCCGTAGGCCCCCATAACGACGAGGTTGTAGGAGCCGGAGTTGGCCTCCCGGAGTATGCTCTCCTTAGCGTCTCCCTCGACGATCTTGATGGAGCAGTTTATTCCCTCGTCCCTTGCCAGTTCGAGGAGGGCCGTGAGTATCTCCTTCACGCCCTTCTTCATCTCCTTCCATGCCGTCTCCTCAAACTGCTCCATCTCCTTAACGCTTCCTCTGCGCATGCTGAGCTGAAAGGCTATCACCCTGGCCTCCCGCCTGTCCAGAGCGGAGAAGAGGACGACCTTGGCCTTCCTACCCCGTGCAACCGAAAAGGCGTAGAGGGCTGCCTTTTGACTCCACTTCGAGCCGTCTATAAGGGCGAGTACCTTCATGCCATCACCTCACAATCCTATGTACCTGAGCCATATGATAAGGGTCCCAACGGCAACTGTGGAGACCATTATGACCATCCCCACCTTGAGGAAGTCCCCGAAGCTTATCCTTATTGACTCCCTGTGCGCTATGCCAAGCACGACCACGTTGGCACTCGCGCCTATGGCCGTGCCGTTTCCACCGAGGCACGCCCCAAGGGAGAGCGACCACCACAGGGGAAGCATGTTCAGATTGCCGCCCATAGCTTTTATGAGGGGTATCATGGTGGCTGTGAAGGGGATGTTGTCAACGACCGCGCTTGAGAAGGCCGAGAACCACGTTATGATAAGCACCGCGCCCCCCTCGCCCGATATGTGGCCCACCATCCAGCCGGCAAGCTGGGCTATGGCACCTGTCTCAACAAGGGAGCCCACGACTATGAAGAGGCCGCCGAAGAAGAAGAGGGTCGCCCACTCAACCTTTTCAAGGGCGGTCTCGGGGCTGGCGCCACTCCAGAGAAGGAGGAGGGAGGCCCCGCTGAGAGCTATAACCGAGGGCTCAAGGCCGAGCCTGTCGTGGACGAAGAAGCCTAGTATAACAAGACCCAAGGTTATCACCGACTTTCTGAACAGCACAGGATCGGAGATTGCCTCCTCCTCATTGAGGGACATTATGGCAAGCTTTATCGCCTCCTCCCTCTCCCCGTGGGACTTCATTTCCCCTTTGTAAACGAGGTATATTATCGCCACGGTAACGAAGAGATCGACAAAAGCTATCGGCCCCATGTTCAGGAGGAAGGCGTTGAAGCCGAGGTGCGCGGCCGAGCCTATCATTATGTTCGGGGGATCACCTATCAGAGTCGCCGTCCCGCCTATGTTCGATGCGAAGATCTCCGAGAGGAGGAAGGGAACCGGATCAACGTCCATCTGCCTCGTTATATAGAGGAGCATTGGGGTGAGCAGGAGGACGGTGGTAACGTTGTCGAGAAACGAGCTCACCAGCGCCGTCACGACTGAGAACAGGAGGAGAACCTTCATGGGGTTACCCTTGGAGAGCTTGGCCGTTTTTATCGCTATGTACTCGAAGAGGCCGCTCTCGCGTGATACGTTGACCACAACCATCATCCCCGCCAGCAGGAGTATCGTGTTGAGATCGAGGTACTCTGGAACCTTCTCCCACGGTACTATGTTGATCAAAAGAACCAGGGACGCCCCCACCATAGCCGCCACTGTTCTGTGGAGCTTTTCAGTCATTATCGCAGCGTAAACGGCGGTGAATATCGATAGGGCCACGATCTCCTGCGCTGTTACTGGCATGCTCACCACCTCAGTATATTATGATGGGCTTCTCAATGTGTTGGACTATGCGGTAGACCATGGGGCTCACGGGATAGGTCTTCGAGGTCTCGGAGCCGTAGTGCTTTGAGATGATGAAGAGATCGCAATCATCCTTAAACTTGAGGGGTTCCTCAGCCTTAACGCCAAAAACAAACCTCCTCTCGACCTCAAACTTCATCTCCTTGAGCCTGGACTCCACCTCATCGAGGATATTGTTGCCGAAGTTGATCTCAAGAGTTCTAAGCTTTTCAGCTTCCTCATCCCCGAGGGTGCTGGCCACGAGCCTCACAAGGGACTCCTCCACAACGTAGAGGAGGCATACCCTTGCACTGGGGTAGGCTTTCAATGTCTCGTACACGTCATCGTTTGGCTTCTCCGAATACCTATCGAGGAGCATGAACACCCTGAAAATCCGGGGTATGACGAGCTCCTCCTCGCTCAGGAAGAACTCCCTGTATCTCTCAACTATCTCCCTATAACGGTTTTCGGCGATGTTCTGGAATTTTCTGTTTATCAGCTCGCTGAAGAGCCCCACCTGCATCCCCAGCTCTGGGAAACGCCAAGCCTTTTAAAAGGTATCGTTTTGAAGGGAAACCACATATTTTCACTCCTGAAACCAGGGCCTTTGGGGTTCTAAGTTTAGAGGGGAAAAATATTTAATGCCTTCCAAACAGGGGCTTAAGGGGATGGGCTATGAGGAAGGTTTTAGCGCTGTTCATTGCATTAGCCGTTATCTCAATGGCGTTTCCGCTCTCTGCAGCCCAGTGCCCCTGCGAGGGGCACACCGTTGTTCTCAAAGCCCCTGCGGTATCAAAAACTCCCGACGGAAGGCTGGTTGGCGTGGCCACCCAGTTCGTCGTGACTGTGGCACCCGGGAGCGGGCACGTCTACATAGAGACCTGGCCCCTTTCACAGGTGGACATGCAGGCCAGCGCGAGGCTCGCGGCCCAGATGGCTGGCAAGGTAACTGGAAAGGACATGAGCAAGTACGACGTCTTCATTCAGGTGAGGGCCGACGCCCCGATCATTGGTGGGCCCTCGGCGGGCGGCACGATGACCGTTGGCATAATCGCCGCCCTCGAAGGCTGGAAGGTCAATCCAAAAGTTATGATGACCGGTATGATAAACCCGGACGGCACAATAGGCCCTGTCGGCGGGATACTTGAGAAGGCGGGGGCCGCGGCCTCCGTGGGGGCGAAGCTCTTCCTGATCCCTCAAGGCCAGAGGATTCAGGTTGTCCAGGAGACGAGCAAGAGGACGATAGGGGGAATAGTCCAGATAACGACGAGGAGCAAAAAGGTTGACGTGGTTGAATACGCGAAGGAGAGGTGGGGCCTCCAGGTGAAGGAGGTCAGCGATATCTACGAGGCCGTCTACTACTTCACCGGGCACAGGCTCCCGAAGCCGCAGGTTCCACCGGTTGTGAAGATTGACACGTCCTTCCTCAAGAACGACGCCCAGAGCGACTACCAGAACACGACCGCCTACTACCAGGAGGTTCTCAAAGAGCTGAAGAAGAGCAACCTCGACTACGAGACCTATTCGGCACTCATGGAGGCTCTCCAGAAGGCCAAAGGGATTTTGGACAGTGCAAAGAAAGCCATAGACAATGGGATGTACTACACGGCCCTGAGCAAGGACTTCCAGGCGAGGATAGTAATAAGGCACGTCCAGTGGTACGCAAGCTCGTCCTCACCGCAGGACGTTGCCGGCTTCATAAGAAAAACCCAGGACTACATCAACGAAACTGAAAAGATCGTCGGGGGAACCCAGATACGCGGCCTGACCATGCTCCAAGCAGTCGCCGCGGCGGAGGAAAGGGTTGAGGATGCTAAGTCCTCTATACAGGACGCCTGGAAGTACTTCTACGGGCAGGACTACTGGGATGCAATAGACCAAGCGGCCTACGCGTACGAGAGGGCAAAGACCGCGAGGTTCTGGGTGCAGCTCGGCGAGAGGTACGCCGGGAAAAAGGTGATAGAGAGGGAGATGCTCAAGGAGACGGCGAGGAACTACATAGACGGCTCGGAGCTGATAGCCACCTACATAGAATCTATGTACGGGAACGTCCTCGGCAACGACCTGACGGACTCGATAAACAAGGCCGAGACGTACTACGACGATGGGAAGTACTCGGCGGCAATCTTCACCGCCATGGAGGCCAGGGTCAGGGGGGAGGTCTTCCTCGACACCCTCGCGATAGACAACGTAACGGTACTCAGGGAGAAGCTCAGCGAGATGAAAAAAGCCGCTAAAACCGCCATAGGAATCTCCGAGGAACAGGGGGTAAAGCCTCTTCTCGCCATAGCTTACTACGAGTTCGCCGAGAGCTACGAGGAAGGCAACACCACCGACGACATCGTAAACGCAATGTTCTTCTACCAGTACGCCCGCGAAAGCGCGGGTGTATTCCTTCTGAAGCCCACTGAGGAGGGGCCGGCCTTCACGAGCACCGCCCCAACGATAATAACGAACGGCACCGGTTCCTCAACCCCTTCATCAACGCTTAGCTCATCTAACTCATCGACCTCTGAGACCGGGAAGGGAACCTCGACCACGGGCATAACCTCAGTCTGCGGTCCGGCCTTCGTTGTGGGGCTCGCCCTCATACCCCTCCTCATCAGGAGGCGCCGTTAGGCATTTTTCCTTTTTGAGGTTCTTCGGCCAAACAGCTCAGGAAACCGCGTTCTTCCAGCCTTCCCCAATCACAAGAGCATAACGGAAAGGGTTAAGAGCGGGCCTTGAAAACCCCTGAAGGTGGGATCATGCCCTACCTGGTGATCGAGCACCTTGAGGAGATAAGCGACTGGCTCTGGCTTGAGTACAGACACGCGGCTGAGTGGTGGAAGGATAAGCTCATCTTCACGAACGTTCGCGAGGACGAGAGAGAAAAGCTCGCGAAGCTCGGGAGCGTCATAACTGAAAGTGTAACGCGCTTCCCCTTCGACCGCTCCAAGCTCATAGTTCTCGACCTTCAGGCGGAGGAAGAGCTCAAGCCCAAAGATATTGACGAGGACACGATGATAGTCGTCGGCGGAATTTTGGGTGATGCAGTTCCAAGGGGCAGAACGAGGGAGTTCATAACATCAAGGATGGAAGGCGTTAAAGTGAGGCACATCGGAAAGCCACAGTATTCGATAGACGGCGCATCAATAGTGGCGAAGCTCATAGCCGAGGGTAGAAGGCTTGAGGAGGTTGACTACGAGGAGAATCCCACTATAAGGCTCGACGAGTTCAGTGAGATAACGCTCCACTACGCTGTGCCCAAGCTGGACGGGAAGCTCTTACTCACGCCCAGTCTAATAGACCTCCAGAAGAGGGAGCTCGGCTACACTGATGAAGAAGAGATAAGCGACGAGAAGCTTGAGGCCTTCTTCGAGGGAGGGCTTTAAAAAGGTAAATAATAAAACCACAATTGTTTCTTGATTTTACATTTTTTATGGATAAGGAGTATAACTATCAGAAGTATAACCGCAAGAAGCACAATTAATCCCGGACCACAGACAGCTTGAGCACTAATCCCTTTATGTTCTGTCTCCTTTGGTGGAACATAGAATCTAATAGAGGACCCATCTTTAAACACTATCGACCAGTATCCTGGAAGGTTCCGTGTTGGGCAAGCAATCATATAACCTTCAGCGTATAAATTTCCGGAGGGATCATATAGTTTAATACATATGAGGAACTATCCGCCCCAGTATAAAGGCCAAACTTGTAACATCCTATGTGATAGCTTTTTCAAGTGCCGGAACTAATCCTCCTTCATCGATTACAGAATAAGGGACCCATTTATAACCATCCTCATAAACCCCAACCATGCTTATTTGGTTAGCTATTGAACCGGCGCTTCTAAGAGGCAAAACAAAAACCTCTAATAGAAACCAATAATAGTATTGACCACCTTTTCATATTACTCCCTCCAAGTTTTTATGCATTTAATATGCTTCCATTATATATCCATTCCTAAGATTTATTGCAGAAATTTTTTAGATTCATTATATGTCCATTCCTAGTAGGGGCTGTCTCCGATAAATAAACCCCTTTAATGAAATCTCAGAAAGCATTTTTAGACCTTGCGCAATGCTTATAGTCATTCTGGACAAAGCTTTGACGGTGAGAAAATGGAAGAGCTCTGGATTATCAAGGAGTTTGAAAGGATTGCCGAATTAATGCCCGAGCGCGCGATTAGGTTAATAAAAAAAAGACCCAGAGATTATGAAGGAAATAGTAATCTCCGCATACCTTGATGGACTCATAAACCTTGGAAAAGCCGCCGAGGTTCTTGGTGTAACAAGGGAGGAGCTTATCAAGGAGTTTAAGAAGAGAGGAATCCCCGTACGAGTTCCCGATAGGGCCGATGTTCTATCAGATTTGAGAAGAT
>NZ_JALXBJ010000061.1 GCF_026991495.1 Thermococcus sp.
CTCTTACTGAGGATGGGTTTGTTGATTTTGGCGAGTTCAGGCTTAAGCTCCTGCCGGACCAGTTTGAGGTTTTGAGGGAGGAGAACTTGATCGACAAGACGATAACCTTCGGCATAAGACCAGAGGACGTTCTCGACGCGTTTTTTGCCCAGGTGAAGGTTCCGGGGGAGAACATGGTCCGGGCCATGGTGGACATCATCGAGAACCTCGGCGGCGAGAAGATCGTTCATCTGAGCGTTGGGGATCTCTCGTTTACGGGGAAGTTCCCTGCGGAGTCGAGGGTTGTTGAGGGAGAGGAGCTTGACGTCGTCTTCGACATGAGAAAGGCCCACATCTTCAACAAAGCGAACGGAAAGGCAGTATTTTGAAAGCTTTTAAACCCCCCCTCCAACTTTTTTCCATGGGGATTGAGGCTCTGGCGGAGTTCATAGCGGAGACCGTTGAGAGGGGGAAGATCGTCGAGGCGGGGATTGGCTTCCACCTCAAGGTTGCCCTGAGGTTGAAAGAGCTCGGCTACGATGTTCTGGCCGTTGACTGGAACGAGAAGGCCGTCGAGAACGCCAGAAAAGCCGGCATAAACGCGATTAGGGACAACCTCTTCAGGCCGAAGCTTGGGCTCTACCTGGGTGCAAAGGCTGTCTATTCCGTCAGGCCAACGCCTGAAATGCTCGCCCCTATTCTAAGGCTCGGGGGGGCCCTTAAGGTCCCCGTTTACATCCTCCCTCTGTCTGGAGACCCGAGGGCGAGGGGAACTACTCTGGTCAACTTCAGGGGGCTGGCGATATACGTTTATAACCCGAAGAGAAAATAGGCCCGGTGGTGCTATGAGGCTCTTCGGAACCGCTGGAATACGCGGAAGGCTGTGGGAGAAGGTAACGCCGGAGTTAGCCCTGAAGGTCGGGATGGCCATCGGAACCTACAAAACCGGAAGGGCCGTCGTTGCGCGGGATGGCAGAACCTCAAGCGTTATGCTCAAGAACGCCATGATAAGCGGACTTCTCGCGAGCGGGATGGAGGTTTTAGACGCGGACCTAATCCCGACGCCAGCTTTAGCATGGGCGACGAGGGAACACGGCGACGCAGGGGTTATGATAACCGCGAGCCACAACCCCCCGACGGACAACGGCATAAAGGTCTTCAACGGGGACGGAACGGAGTTCTACGTTGAGCAGGAGCGGGAGCTGGAGGAAATCGTATTCGCGGGGGGCTTCAGAAAGGCACGGTGGGATGAGATAAAGACCGTGAGGCCAATTGAGGTTGTTTCCGATTATATCGACGCGGTCCTCGACTTCGTGAACCACGAGACTAAGCTCAGGGTTCTCTACGATGGTGCAAACGGCTCGGGAAGCGTTTTGGCCCCATACCTCCTCCGCGAGATGGGGGTGAGGGTTTTCAGCGTTAACGCCCACGTTGACGGCCATTTCCCGGGGAGGAAGCCCGAGCCGAGGTACGAGAACATAGCCTACCTCGGAGAACTCGTTAAGGAACTCAAGGTTGACGTTGCTTTCGCCCAGGATGGAGACGCCGACAGGATAGCGGTCTTCGACGAGAAGGGGAACTACGTTGACGAGGACACTGTAATAGCGCTCTTCGCAAAGCGTTATGTGGAGGAGCACGGCGGTGGGACGGTCGTTACGTCGATAAACACCGGTTCTAAGATAGACGAGGTCGTCGAAAGAGCGGGCGGAAAAGTCGTCCGCGTCCCCCTCGGCCAGCCCCACGACGGGATAAAACGCTATAGGGCCATCTTCGCCGGCGAGCCCTGGAAGCTGGTTCACCCGAAGTTCGGCCTCTGGATTGACAGCTTCGTAACAATGGGCCTAATAATCAAGATGATAGACGAGGAAGGCCCGCTCTCAAAGATACTCAGCGAAAACATTCCGACTTACTACATCAGGAAGGCCAACGTGGCCTGCCCGGATGAGCTGAAGGAAAAGGCAGTCGAAAACTCCGCCAAAAGGATTGAGGAGATTCTCGGGGAGGAGATAAGGGAAGTCCTGACCGTTTCGGGCTACCGCTTCAACCTGAGCGACCGCTCGTGGGTTCTCGTAAGGCCAAGCGGAACCGAGCCGAAGATAAGGGTCGTCGTCGAGGGGCCAACGGAGAGGAGGAGAGATGAACTCTTCGAGATGGCCTACGGGGTGGTAAAGGAAGAGGTTAAAAAGCTCAAACGAACCTCGCGGGCCTGAGCGTTCTCACGCTTATCTCTTTTCTGTCAATCATTACTTTGAATCCCTCCTTGGCAACGTAGGTCTTGACCCCGGTTACAGTTTCTATGTACTTCGCTTCCTTGTAGGGGTTGGCGAAGTGCATCTTCATGCCGATGTGGTTCATCACGAGGACTTCAGGCTTCTTCTTCATCCTCCTTAGCATTTCCACAGCGTCATCCGTGCTGAGGTGGTAGGGGATCCCCATGTCCCTGGGCCTCGTTATCGCCGCTATGAGCAGCCTCGCGCCGTCGTGCCACTCGATGAGGTCATCGAAGTAGGCGGTATCGGGTATGTAGGAGACGTCACCGAACCGGGTCTTCATGCGGAAGCCTATGGTCGTTGGGTCAGAGTGCTGGCTCGGCGTTATCACGAACTCCTCCTCGCCGATTGGTATCTTGCTCCCGGGCTCGGGTATGTGGACGCTCTCAAGGGCCTCAAGGTGGTACCTGCTTATGGCCGGCGTGTGGGTCTCGTCGCCGTAGACAACGCTTTTTGACGCTATGAGCGTTCCCCTCTTCTTGAGTGCCCCGCCTGTCATTGCCTCAACGATGACCTCAAGGTCGTTGCAGTGGTCAACGTGCCTGTGGGAGACGAAGACCGCGTCGAGCTTCCTTGGATCGAGCTTGTAGCGCCAGCTCCTCACGAGGGCCCCGGGCCCCGGGTCAACGTAGATGTTCCTGCTCGCCCTTATGTGGAATCCCCCCGTGGAGCGGAACTGGGTTATCGTGATGAACCTGCCGCCCCCGCTCCCGAGGAATGTTATCTCTATCACTCCAACACCTCCTTCCCTTCTGCGGACGGTAGGCTTTGGGATGGGGAGTATATAAGGCATTTGGGTGACAAAAAGTGTTTAAGCCCGGTGCTCTATCCACTACGGTGATCGAAATGGAGAGCCACCTCCCCGAGATATCCAGGGAAATAGAGGGACTCCGGGACGAGATGGTGAGAACCCTCGTCGAGCTGGTAAGGATCCCGGCGATAAGCCCCGACTATGGCTATGAGGGAGAATACGACAAGGCCCAGAAACTGCTTGAGATAATAAAGGACTGGCCCTTCGACAGGGTTGAGGTCTACAACGCCCCCGACGAGAGGGCCAAGAAAGGCGTCAGGCCGAACATCTTAGCTTACTACTACGGCGAAGAGGGTGAGGAAAGCGAGAGGCTCTGGATTCTAACGCACCTCGACGTTGTCCCACCCGGAGATTTGAGCAAGTGGGAGAGCGACCCCTTCAAGCCCGTCGTAAAGGAGGGGAAGGTCTACGGGAGGGGTGCTGAGGACAACGGGCAGAGCCTTGTTGCGAGTCTCTACGCGGTCAAAGCCCTCATGAACCTCGGAATAAGGCCAAAGCGGACGGTAATTCTCGCCTTCGTCAGCGACGAGGAGACTGGTAGCGAATACGGCATTGGATGGCTTATGAGGAACCACCCCGAGCTCTTCAGGAAGGACGACCTCGTTTTGGTTCCCGACGGCGGGAACGAGGACGGAACATTCATCGAAGTCGCTGAGAAGAGCATACTCTGGTTCAGGCTGAAGGTCAGGGGGAAGCAGGTTCACGCGAGCATGCCCGAGAAGGGATTAAACGCCCACCGCGTTGCCCTCGACCTTGCCTACCATCTCGACAGGTTCCTCCACGAGAAGTACTCCAGGAGGGACGGGCTTTTCGAGCCTCCCGAGAGCACCTTCGAGCCTACTATGGTGAGGAACCCTGCCGACAGCCCCAACATAGCGCCCGGGGAGCACGAGGTTGTCTTCGACTGCAGGGTTCTGCCGGATTACAGCCTCGACGAAATCCTCAATGATGTGAAGACTTTCTCGGAGGATGTGAGGGGGGCCTACCTGAAGGAGATCGACGGGAAAATCCTTCCTGAGATAGAGGTCGAGGTTCTCCAGAGGCTCGACGCTCCAAAGCCGACAGATCCGAACAGCGAAATCGTTAGGCTCCTCAGGGAGGCAATCAAGAAGCTCCGCGGAAAAGGGGTGAGGGTCGGGGGAATAGGCGGCGGAACCTTCGCGGCCTACTTCAGGAAGCTCGGCATTCCGGCAGTTGTGTGGGCAACCCTCGACGAGACCGCCCACCAGCCCAACGAGTACGCGAGGATAGACAACATGGTGGAGGATGCCAAGGTGATGGCGGCTTTATTCGTCCTCTGATTTTTTCCTTCACTTCAATCAGTTTTGAAGCTATCGAAGGATATTTATCTTTTTCTCTTGAAAACCTTGCCGTTCACGGCGGGGATGCAGTAAACCCCCCAAACAGCCTCTTAACAGGAAAGCAACAGAAAATCTTAAATACACTAACCACCCATACTCACCATTGGGTGG
>NZ_JALXBJ010000062.1 GCF_026991495.1 Thermococcus sp.
ACCCCTTTAACGGCCACTATTCCGCCCAGCTCGAAGGTCAGGTTGTAGCTTCCCCTTTCTTTAGGAACGACGCGGTAGCTCAGGGTTGTGCTCTCGCCGGGCATTAGGATCGGTAAAGGCAGGAGCGGTTCCCCTGTGGCGTTCCCGAGCTTTAGCGCTGCGTTTGAGGTGTCGAGCGCTGCAGAGCCGTGGTTGGTCAGCATTACCTCGACCAGCGTCGGGAGGCCGGTTCTCGGGCTGTGTACGGTGATCTCTGGGGCCCCGGCCTCGGTCGGTTCCACCGGCAGGATCACCTCGGTCGAAGAGCCGTGGACTGTGAGCGAAGCCCTCAGCGAGCCGAGGCCCTCTGGAACGGTCGCAACGAAGGTCTCGATGAGGTTGCCCGGTGAGAGTTCGACCTCTCTCTCAAGCCTCCCGATTACGTCTCCAAAGACGTCCACCAGCTCAAGGGCCAGCGTTCCGTTGGCAACGCCATCGAAGTTCTCGACGGTTACGTTGATAAGTGCCGGATAGTCGGTCACGAGCTTCCCAGCCTCTATGATCAGCCTCGCGGGGAAGATGTAAGCGGGGTCGCTCTCGAAGCCGGCGAAGTCAACCGCTGTTACGCTGTAGTTGAGGCTTCCAGCATAGATGTCGCGGAAGTGGGCAACCTCAACCGGCTCGTCGTTCAGCTTAACTCCATCGCGGTAGACGTAGTAGCCAGCTATGTCGGAATCCCCGCTGGGGAGCCAGCTCAGCTCGACGTAGGAGCCGTTGAGGTTAACAGTTAAACCGCTCGGCGGGTGCGGAATGCCGTTGACGCTGAAGGTAACCCTCAGCTCCGCTTTGTTTCCGGCTTTGTCTACCGCTCTGACTTCGAGCGTATAAGTTCCGTCCACCCTTATGGCCTTCCCGGCGAAGGGCCTTCCGTTGACCGTTACCGTGTAGTTCTTCAGGTTTCTGTCAAAGACCTCTACACCAGGAACCACGCTCCCGTTGTAAAGCGCCCCGTCCGTGACGTTCGTCCTTATCTCCGGTGCCTTCCTGTCGAGGACGAAACTCCAGATGTAGGTCTCGGAGTTTCCGGCTTTATCATAAGCTACAACCACCGCCGTGTAGTCCCCGTCCTGTAGGGGAGTCGAGTTCTGGAAGACAAGCCAGCCGTAGGTGAAGGCGGAAGAGCCGTCAACCGGGCTTCCGTTGAAGTAAAGTCTGAGCTCGCTCCTCGAAGTGTCAACTCCTGAACCGTCGTCTCTGAGGAGAGCCCCAACGGTTGGTTCGTTGGTGAAGCTCCCGTTGGCGGGGTAAAGCCGGGCCGGATAAGGAGCTTTCTCGTCGGCTATCGAGACGGATACGTTTTTCTCGTTGTTGGTCTCGTCAAGCTCGCCGAGCTCGTTGAATGGGTCTGCAACCGCCCTCAGGGTATAGGCGCCATAGCGAGCCTTCCATGCGTTGGTGAAGCTCAGGGTCACGTTTTCCCCTCCACCTAAACCGCGGACGAGCTTGACCGCGACGAGCGTGCCGTTCGCGTAGACCCCGACGTGGAAGGGGAGCATCGTTGTGCTTCCTATGTTCTCGATGGTAACCGTGAAGTTGAAGTACTCCCCGACTACCTCGGTTCCGGAGTAGGTGAAGGAAGTTACCACGATGTCCGGGGCCGGGACGCTAACGGTAACTTCAACTTCGTTGTTCTCCTCGTCCCACTCGCGGATTGCATTCCCCGGATCGGCTATAGCGGTTAGGTTGTAGCTTCCGGGGTCTGTCGTCCACGCCACCGTGACGTTCGTCTCTTCGCCGGGGGCCAAGCTCGGAGCGTAGGCCCTCCCGAGGGTCTTTCCGCCGTTGCGGATGACGATTGAGAACGCCCCGGTCTCGTAGTCGCCAGTGTTCCTGACGGTGACGGTCGCGCTGGCCGTCTCGCCGGAGTAGGTGAAGTTCCCGGGCGAGAGGGAGACCACCTTTATGTCAGGCGCTTTAACGTGGACTGAAATCGAGCGCTCGTTGTTGGTCTCGTTGACCTCGGTGACGTAGTTCCCCGAGTCCGCAATGGCCTTCAGCGCTGAATCGCCCGGATAGGGCCTTATCCATATAATAACGTTCGCCTCGCCTCCCGCTGGGAGTGAACCTACCCAGGCCCCTCCGAGGTACTTGTCGTCCTGATAGATGACAACCGGGAAGCTCCTGTCAATGTTCTGATTTCCAACGTTCCTAACCGTCACGTTCACCGGGAAGAAGGCGTTCGCATGCATCTCGGGGGCGGTGATGGAGGCAACCACGATGTCGGGCAGTTCTATGGTGACGCTCGTGTTAACCTCGTTGTTGCTTTCGTTGCTCTCGGGTATGTGGTTCCACGGGTCAACCTTGAGGAGAACCTCGTGGGTTCCGCCGACGTTGAAGCGCCAGGAGATTGTCTTCTCAATGGTCTCACCGCCCATGAGGGAGCCGACCCATACCTGCCCCTTGAGTGAGCCGTTAACGTAAAGGCCAAGGTAGAAGCCCTTATAGGTGTCTCCGGCGAGGTTCGTGACGTTCACGCGGTAGGTGAGGTAGCCCCTCGCTACATCAGCCTGAACCCACTCGTAAGAGCTTATCGTCAAGTCAGGGGCTTCAATGTAGTAGTTGCCGGAAACCTCGTTGTTGCTTTCGTTTGACTCGATTATCCCGTTGTTTGGATCGGCTTTCACGGTAATCGTTATGTCCCCGACTTTATCGGCGTACCACCTGAAGTTCAGCCTCACCGATTCGTTTGCACCAATGCCGTAGACCGTCCTGTAGTAGAGCTCACCGCTGACGTTGAAGAGCACGCTGAAGGGCCTGTAGATGGCCTCGCCGAGGTTCCTAAGGGTGACGTTTACGTCAGTCCGTTTTCCGTAGGCGAGCTCGCCAACGCTCAGGTTCTCAAGCGCGAAGTCCGGCGTTCCAACCTCGCCTAAATAGGCGGTGTACTCGTTGTTGCTCTCGTTGAGCTCGGGGATGTAGTCGTAGTAGTCGGCGATGACCTTAACCGTCAGGTTGCCGGGCTTTGCGTTGTACCAGCGCCACGTCAGCTCCTTCGTCTCGTTGGTTCCGAAGTGACTGTCTCTCGGGTAGGCGTTGCCGTAGGCCAGTCTCGTGCTCCCGTTCCATATCTCGACCCTCGTGTAGAAGCCCTTGTAGAAGGCCTGACCGAGGTTTGTGATGTAAATCTTGAAGGTAACGGTTTCTCCCGAGGTGAAATTGTAGGGCTCCCAGGTTAATCCAACCGGAACCAGCTCCGGCATTCCAAAGCTGACGTTCCCGAGGAAGGCCTCGTTGTTGTCCTCGTTGCTCTCGGGGTAGTTGTCGTAGGGGTCGAGCCTCACGGTGAGGTTGTGCCTGCCCGGCTCGGGGTAATAGTAGAGCGTAACCTCCTTCACCTCGCCAGCTTTCAGGCCGTGCACCGAGATGCTCCCCTTTCCGCTCCCGTTATCGTAGAGGCGGACGTAAAGGGAGCCCCCGAAGTTGGCCCCGAGGTTGGTGACGTTTATCTTTACCGGGTAGCCCTGGTACAGGTAAGCGGTCCCGTTCAGCACCTCAGCGGGAACAGAGAAGTTCACCACCGCGAAGTCGGGCCTTTCAAAGCTCGCCCTGAAGGTCGCGTTGTTGCTCTCGTTTGCCTCGATCCAGTAGTCGTAGTAGTCCACCGCTATGGTTACGTTGTGCTCCCCGGGCTTGGGCGTGTAGTAGAGAGTTACCTCCTTCACCTCACCGGAGGCGAGGGAGCTCACCCATGAGGAGTAATCGTAGCTCCCGTTGTCGATGAGCGCAACGTAGAAGCCTCCCTCAAGGTCTCCGCCGGAGTTGCTCACGTTGACCTTTACCGGGTACTCCTGGTAGAGGTTTGCTGTGCCGTTGAGAACCTCCTCGGGGACGGAGAAGTTGGCTATGAAGAGGTCCGGCTTTTCAACGCTGACCGTAGCCTCCGCGACGTTGTTGGTCTCGTTCGACTCGACCCACCTGTTTTCATAATCAACACTGGCCTTGAGAACGTTCAGGACGCCGTTGAAGGTCAGGTAAGTCGTTTTTGTAACGTTCCCGCCCGGTGGGAGGGTTACGGGGGCGAGCTCATAGGTTGTGCTCGTCGTTCCGTTTCTCTCGTCGGTCAGGTTCACCTCAAGTCCGAGCTGGTAGCTCCACCAGTAGAGGTTCTCCACCCTCAGCGTCGCGTTTCCGGTGTTAACGATCGTCACGTTTATCCTGACGTTCTGGCCGGCTTTTATCCCGGAAGGCAGGGCAAGGCGCACCGTGAGGTCTGGGTAGCCGGTGGTGTGGTTCTCCACGAGGGAGTTGTCCGAGAAGTCGCTCTCGTTGACCCTGTGGAGGTAGTTTACCGTAACGTTGAGCTCTCCTCCCGGTGCCTGGAGGTAGAAGTGGTCGAAGGTGTAGGTGTAGGTTCCGTTCGTCGGGATGAGGCGGTCTATGCTGAAGTACCCGCTCCTGCCGGCGAGGAACACCCTTACCTCCACTGGATAACTGCTCCCGTTGTAGGGAGCACCTACGTTCTTCACGGTCACGTTGATGGGAACGTGTCCCACCATGTTGTCCGGAATCTCAACGGACTCGACGATGAAGTTTGGCAGGGGGACGCTCATCCCGTAGGTGAAGACGTTGTTGCCCTCGTTCATCTCGGGGACGTCGTCGTAATAGTCGACTTTGAAAAGGACGCTAGTGTTTCCGCCGTTTACAGGTAGGGAGAGCGCTACGGTCTTCTCCTCACCGCTGGCGAGCCCCCCGCTGACGTACGCGTACTCATAACCTAACCCGCTGGAGGCCTTTACGTAGAAGCCCTTCGTGAAGCCCTCACCGAGGTTCTTCAGTGTGACGTTGAAGGTCGCCTCACTCCCGGCGATGCCGTCGAAGTTTACGAGCGTGACGTTTTTGATAACTAAGTCTGGCCCGCTCACAAAAACTGTCCTTGCCATCTCGTTGTTGCTCTCGTTAAGCTCGGGGATGTTGCCGTAGGGATCAACGTAAACCGTTAGGTTGACCTCGCCGACGCTCGAGGGCGTCCACTGAAGGGAAACCCGGGCGGATCCGTTGACCGTTGCGTAGGCGTAGCTCTCGTAGTAGCCGTTCTCGTAGAGGTTAACCCTCACGCTTCCAACGTAGCATCCGCCGAGGTTCTTGATTGTGGCGTTCACGCGGTAGGTGTTCCCTGTGGAAACGTTCGCCGGAACCCCAAGCGATGAAACCGTGAAGTCCGGCTTCTCGTAGGTTCTTGATATGGGAACCGTTAGTGAGTTGTCGCCCTCGTTGGACTCGTCAACGCGGTTGTAGGGGTCAACCGCTATGAAGACACTGGTTACGTTGCCGGCCCTTTGAGTGAGCCTTATCACAGCCTCGCGCGTTTCTCCAGCCGGTATGTCCCACACTGAGGAGAGGGAAGTCACGTTGCCCCCGTCTGCGTAGAGAAGGGAAGCCAGAACCACGACGTAGCTCCAGTTGGCGTTTCCGTCGTTGGTGACGTTGACCCTCACTTCAGCGTTGGCTCCGAGGCACTCTGGCATGGAAACCGAGTAGTTGGCTATCCTGAAGTTGGGCAGGGGAAGGGAGAAGTGGCCGAGGAAGTAGGAGTTGTCGCTTGAATCGGTGTCGTCCGGCGAAGAAACGAGCAGGGTTAGGTTGTATTCTCCGCCCTGCACGAGCCAGCTAAAACTTCCTGAGGCGGTGCCGTTAACGAAGTCCTCTCCGCTCAGGTAATCCCTGACCTCGACCTGCCCGTTCCTGAGGAGCTCAACGATTGCCCCCGGCGGGTGGGGGGATGTGGTGGTTACGTTGTAATCAACTGTCGCGTAGCTTCCAACGA
The DNA here is from genome assembly GCF_026991495.1 of Thermococcus sp. GTDB lineage: Archaea > Methanobacteriota_B > Thermococci > Thermococcales > Thermococcaceae > Thermococcus. Next base: position 5,804 of record NZ_JALXBJ010000062.1, read on the forward strand.
CGACGTTCTCGATGTCCGCGCCCTCCACCCTGTAATTACCGGGCCAGATGCTCAGCTCGGCAAAGTTGTTGCCCCTGTCCGGGTCGTTGAGCAGGCTTTCGTCGTCCGCCACGACCTTCACGTAGTAGCTCCCGGGGGGCAAAACCAGGGAGACGTTCCTCTCCTCACCCTTAGAGAGGCCATTAACTTGAATTCTGTGGACGCTCGGCTGAAGAGCCGGGAGAGTGAGGGAGAAGCTTTTGCCTGCGGCCTTCTCAAAGCCGATCGTTTCATGGGTCACCTTGGAGTAATAGCCCGTGAAGAGGTCGTAGCCGTAGGAGGAGTAGCTCAGCAAACGGTAGTTCCACCTTATCGTCCCGTTCCTGAAGATAACAACTTGAAAGTTCAGGGGGTACGAGGAGGAGTCCCAGTCCTCGTATGTCGAGCCGAACCATTCAACCACGACCTTGTCCGAAAAGCCCACCACGAGGAGGTAGCCGTCGTCGGTTTCGAGGTCGTCGTCGAGGGCGAATATGACGTCGCTCATCGAGTAGTCCTCTCCGTAGTGAACCCCGTAGTCCCCGCGGAGCTCAGAGCTTTCCCACTTGCCGAGAAGCTCGATGTAGCCGTTCGTGCTTACGGAGACGTTGGTTATGTTCCTCCCGAAGAAGTTGAGCGTGAAGGGGAGTTTGTAGATGAAGTAGCCGTCGTCGGAGCTTATGAGCGCGCTCCCCTTCCTGACGTACGAGCCGGAACTAACATGGGCTGCCGAGGGGAGGTAGCCGCTCAGGTTTTCCCATGAATAAGGTACCTCGTGCACGGGAGAGGCGTTGGGTGCAGGGATTGTATAAAAGGTGACGTTGAAGGGCCCGCTGGAATTATCGGCGTACCCCAAGAGGGCGCTCACTACCAAGTTTCCCCCGTAGAACCGGTGGGACGTCCCAATCACGTAGACATCCTGTAAGTCCGGTGCCTTCAGGGCGCCCACGCCACCCAGCTCAATGGCCCAGGGGGGCACGCTTGAGGCGAGAACGATTAACAGAACTGCAATCCCGGCGATCTTTTTCATCTTTGGTCACCCCCGTGGAGGGCCTTTTTTATCTGAAGGAGGAGGAACTCCTTCTCGGCTGTAAGAACCCTGACAACGGTTCCCCTGTCAAGCCCGGTTTTTCTGATGATGTACTCAATACTTCCCCTCTCCAAGTCGCTCAGCTCGGTCTCCCCATTTACCGGAGCATCCCCTAAGCGCGTCATCGTAAATCCCCAATGGGAGTCGGGCACCATTTTATATAACGGGTGGCTTTGAGAAAAAACCGCAAACTCGGGGGAGTTCGGAACCCTTTAATACGAAATCGCCCAATGGTTAATGGTGGTGGATCCCTTGGAGGCTTCCAGACTCCTCAAGATGCTCTCCAACGAGGTCAACCTTCAGATACTCTCCGTGCTGAGGGCCGGCTCCTTCAACCCGCGGGAGCTCGCGAGGATCCTCCACAGGAACGAAACCGACGTCTCAAGGCGCCTCAAAGCCCTCGAAAGAATGGGCCTCGTCGAGGGGAAGTGGGTTAGGATCGGGGGGAAGAACGTCAGGATGTACTCCCTCAAAGTGGAGGGGGTGAACATAAGCTTCCGACCGGAAGGGATCTCCATCGAGACCTCTGAGAGGAAGGAATACAGCCTGCCCCTCAGCGGGGAGAGGGCACCGGAGATCGGGGACTTCTTCGGCAGGAAGGGGGAGATTGAACTCCTCAGTTTTTCTCGTGAGCGGGTCATCGCAGTTTACGGCATAGCGGGAATAGGGAAGACGAGCTTGGCCGTCAAAGTTTTTCCGGAGGCATTCTGGTATCAGGCAGAGGAGACGGAAGGCTTTGACTACTTCGTCTGGCAGCTGGGGATTCACCTCAACGCCCTCGGCTTCCCCCATCTCCTCGAATACCTCCGCGCTGGCGGGAGGAATGAGCGGGACGAGTTCGAGCTCGCCCTCAGGGGAATCGAGGAGACGGGAGCGACCGTTGTAATAGACGACCTCCACAAGTGCGGGGACGAGAAGATGGGACGCTTTCTAACGTTTCTCGCCGAGGGGCTGAAAAACGGGAAAGTTGTCCTGCTGTCGCGGGAAAGGCCCTCCCTCGGTGCCGAAAACGTCCTCTACCTCAGACTTGAGGGCCTTGACGTCAAGAGCGCCTACAGGCTCTTCAAGGCGAGGGGCGGAAAGGCCGACCCAGGAGAGTTCGCCGAGGTCTACAGGCTTACGAGGGGGCATCCCCTGGCTATAGTGCTCTTCGCCCAGGCTTCCTCCTCGGGAGTTGATGCCAGCGGGAACTTCTTCGACTTCCTGATGAGCGAGGTTTACGGTAGGCTGACCGAGAAGGAGAGGCTACTCCTCCAGATTCTCTCCCTCTTCGATGAACCCCTCGAATACGAGGCGATAAAAGCCCTCTATCCTGGGAGGAACGTATTTGCTCCACTCTACGCCCTCACCAGGAAGGGGCTCGTCGAGAGGAGGGGGGAGCTATACTTCATCCACGACCTGATAAGGGGCTTTGTCGAGAGTGTCAGGGAGGTTGAGCCGGCGGATTACTACGAGGCCTACATAGGCTACCTCCTCAGAAAGAGGAGCGCGAGGGACTTCCTGAGGGCGTTTAAATACGCCATCCTGCTCGGGGATGAAGATAGAATAAAGGCCCTTATCGAGGAGAGGCTGAGGAAGTTCAAGAGAGTCGTTCAGGACTTTCAGGGGGCTTACCTCTCGCTCCTCTCAAAGGCCCCCCAGATACCTCAGGTCAGGTCCGAGATGGGGAGGGTCTACTTCCAGAGGGGTTTCTTCGAGAAGGCCCTGAGGATATGGCTCGACGTTGAGGAGAAGCTCGACGGGATATTCAGGGCCGACGTTCTTAGCTCGATAGCCGACGTTTACCTTGAGCTGAACGACTTTGAAAAGGCCGAGGAGTACTTAGGGAAGCTCAAAGAAATCGTCGGGAAAAAGCCTGACCCCGAGGTGGAGCTCTGGTACTATGTCATCAAGACGAAGCTCCACTACTACCGCGGTGAGGTAAAGGAGGGACTTGAGAGCGCCTTTAAAGAGCTTGACGTGGCCAAAAGGCTGGGACACTATCCCGAGCTCGAAGCCCTCGTTTACCTCCACATAGGCGACGTCTACTCCGAGATGGAGAGGCCGGAGGAGGCTATCCACTACTTCCTCTTAGCCCTTCAGGTGGCGAAGGCCTACAGCCTGAGCTTCCTTGAACACACCTGCTACATGGAGCTTACCAAGGTCTACTTCCACCTCGGCGAATACGAAAAGGCCGTTGTGGAGGGGGACAGGGCGATTAATTACTTCACCCGCATCAGGAACTACAGGAGGGCTGTAGACACGTTAGGCTACCATTTTTTGGCACTCATTGGACTCGGTGAGCTGGAAAAAGCCGAGGAGGACGCGAAGGAAATGCTGAGGATGGCCCAGGGGAGCAATTACCCCCTCGCATGGGCGGGCTACATCTTCCTGGCGGTCATCGAAAAGCTGAGGGGTGGCAACTGGGGGGAGTACCTCCGCCTCGGTAGGGAGAGGCTGGGGGATTACCCCTGGCTCTACGAGGCCGTGCTGGAGGAAAGTGCCAGGGTGGTGGACGTCGGGGAATTTAAGGAAAAGTGAGAAAAAGCGAGGTCAGCCGATCCACTCGACGAGCTTCCTGACCGCTTCCCTCAGCTTCTTTTCATCCTCCTCAGTCGGCCTGCCCCTGCTCTCAACTGTGTCAACGAGGTCAAACTTGCTTCTGCTGATGAGGGTCTCTATCTTCTTGCCCGCGACTCCACCCCAGCCGAATGCCCCGACGATCAGGGCAGGCTTCTCGAAGTTGGCCTTGTCGAGTATCTCGTAGAGGGCATAGCGTATTCTTGGATGTATCTCGGCCTCGTAGGTTGAGGCACCTATTATCAAGGCCTCGCTGTCTGGGATCTCACCGAGGATGTCGCTCACTGCTGGAGCGTCCTTGTCGGTGAAGCGGTAAACGACCGGCTTCTTTCCGAGCTTCCTGAGCTCATCGATAACGATGTTCATTCTCCTCTCGACGAAGCCGTACATGGAATCGTATATAACCAGAACCTTGTCCTTGGTTGGGATTCCCGCTCCAACGCGCTCGTAGTGCTCAAAGATTCTCTTCGGGTTCTTGCACCATGCGATGCCGTGGCCGGGGAGTATCATCTTGGCCTCCTCTACGATGCCGAGTTCCTTGAGCTTCTTGATGTTCTGGACGATGTACTTGTGGTAGTGGCCGATGACGGTGACGATGTACTTGGTGACGTGGGGCAGATACTCCTCGATGGCCTTCTCGTCGCTGTCGTCTATCGTCTCCGGAATCCCGTAGCCGCCGCCGGCGTCGCAGGAGAAGATGAGCCTGTCCTCCACCACGTAGGTTATCATTGTGTCTGGCCAGTGGAGCCAAGGAACTGCTATGAAGCGGAACGTTTTGCCCCCTATCTGCATTTCCTCGCCGTCCTTGACGACCCTGAAGTTCTCCACGACTTCATCACCGTAGAAGCCCTGGAGGAGGTTCCTCGCGAAGGCCGTCCCTATTACCTGAGCTCTGTAACCGTTCTCCTCTAAGAGCTTCGGCAGCGCTCCACTGTGATCCGGCTCGGTGTGGTGGACTATGATGTGGGTTATCTCCTTCGGGTCAACGAGCTTTTTCAGCGCCTCTATGAACATGTCGGTGTACTCAGCTTTGGTCGCGTCGAAGAGCACAACCGCGTCTTTCAGCTTCATCAGGTAGGCGTTGTAGGTTATCCCCTCCGGGATGTCCCAGGTTGCCTCGAAGTATTTGATCTGGTCATCGTCAACCCTGATGATGTAGAGCTCCGGGTCGGTGCAGAGCTTTTCGACCTTAACTTCCGGCATGGTATCACCGACTGGTGGTTGGGGAGGAAGGATAAAAAGGTTTTGAGGGGCATGCCCTTAGTTGCCTGATAAGAAGAGAGGCTGAGGTGTGGTGGGAAAAGCAGGAGTTACTCAAAATAGAGCACAGCGAGCGTTATGGCGTAGAGGAGCATCACGCTTCTGAAGACGCTCCAGCCGAGCCTCTTTATGTCCTCTATTCTCGCCACGTATGTGTTGTCCCTCAGGTTCATAACGAGTCTCACGGTCGGCTCTATGAGCGCGAGAAAGAGGTAGGGGTTGTAGAGAACCACGACGAAAGCCGGGAGCCAGGCTATGAGCGGGTACTTCCTCGGAAACCTCCTGAAGGCGAGTTTTGTTTCGACGTAGGCCGCTCCAATCGCCTCGTAGTACGCTAAGAGGAACCAGAAGACAAGGATGTCGCTGTTGAAGGACTTCCCGGCGACGGCCGGGGCAAAAAGGGCCGGAACCGCCGGAAGGAGGTTGCCCAGGGCGTAAGTAACCGGGTTCTTCCAGCCCTTAGTCCTTGAGAAGGTGAAGTGGAGCGCGAAGAGAACCGCAACGACGGTCAGCGGGGCGAACAGGGGGTTTTCGGGTGAAGGCCTGAGGGCGCTTTTTCCGAACCAGTAGAGGGCTGGGATGGCGTACGCCAAGCCGTTGAGGATTAAGGCCAGCCCCATGCCCCCTATCCTCCATGAGCGGTATGAATCAAAGGCATAGTCGAAGGTGAAGAAGGTAACGAGGGCTACGGCTATTCCAATGAGCCACCCCTTCCAGCCGGCGTGGGCTAAGATCAGTCCGCCTATCATTGCTAAGATTATCGTGCCGCCCGCCCCGGGCTCCCTTGGAATCCTGAAAACCCTTCCCATTCCCACCACCGTTCCCCCTAAATCTTCACGTTTAAATCCTTTTCTGGACGTATCTGGGCAGGGAAAGGTTATATGCCTTCCAGAGTACGCTAAGTGGTGATGGTATGCCCGGCGCGCTACCGCCGATCCGAGGGTTCCCCCGCAGGGTTGAGCCGCCCGGCGAGGATAAGGCCAAAAAAGCCGTTGAACTGGTTAAAGAGGCGCTGCCTTTCCTCAGGCCTGGAAAACCGATAGGGAGGCCGGATGGGGTGGACGTCCCGGTCCTCTACCTCGACTTCGCAATAGACAGGATGCACTTTGACCCCCGAAGCGGAACGCCCCTGCCGAAAGGTTTTCCTGGGCACTTTGAGGGCTTTGAGCTTTCGGGAATTGAGGAGAGGACTGGAGAGCTGCTCAAGGAGCTGAGGGTTCTCGACGCCTGCGAGTTCCGCGAGCCGGAGGACTGCTGGGTTGTACCTGTGGCCTGGAGGAGCTTTGTGGTGCTCCACGTCCGCGTGAGCAGGGACGGAGGGGAGCTTGTGCCGGACTACGGCCTTACAGAAGAGGTGAGGCGGCACGGCCTGTAGACTGACGGGCTTCGCGAGGAGGGAGTGGTTCTTCATTTCCTTGCTCCTGCTCTACTTCATCCTGGCCATTTTAGACCGCTCTTTTCCCTCTAAAACACCCGGGCTAATCGACTGGGAGAGTTTATCCCTGATAACGTCACTCGTAATAGCCTCAAAGGCCCTGGAACTGTCGGGCTTTTTTGTGAGGCTCTCCTCAAGGCTGATCGCCCTTTCGAAGGGTTCTGAGAGAAGGCTAATGCTGCTCCTCCTTCCTGTCATCGCCTTAACCTCGTCGCTCATAATGAACGACACGGCAATGCTCGTCTTCATACCGCTCGTTGCCCTTACCTCCGATCTGTCCGGGGCCGACAAGGCCAAGACAGTCACCTTATCTGCTATAGCAGCTAACACGGGCTCCGCCCTAACCCCCATAGGCAACCCCCAGAACGTGGTGATCTGGCGTACCTACGGGCTTTCCTTCGGGACTTTCGTGGGCGGCATGCTCCCCTTCGTGGCTGTCTGGCTTCTTCTCCTGCTTATTTTTGCCCTCTCTGTCGAGGAGAAAAAGTTAGAGATCCAGAGCATCCCTCAAGTTCGTTTCAGCCGGACTGCCCTCCTCTCGGCCGCTTTTCTGATAGCCGCTGACGTGGTTCTCGCAGAAACCGGAAGGGCGCTCTGGGCATTTCCTCTAACCCTCATCGTGGTACTGCTGACGTCCAGGAGCGCCCTCTTCGCCTTCGACTGGGTCTTAGTGCTCACCTTCGCTTTAATCTTCGTCGATTTCGGTGAGGTTTCGTCGATCATCTCTTCCCTTGGGCTCTCCTTTCCCCACGCCGGGGTTCCCCTCCTTTTTGCCTCGTCGCTCCTGAGCCAGGTCATAGGCAACGTTCCCGCCACGGTTCTCCTGATGGGCGGAAGACCGGAGTGGCTTTCGCTCGCGGTTGGTGTAAACGCCGGGGGAACCGGCCTGATAATCGGCTCCCTCGCAAACCTCATAGCGGTCAGAATAGCCGGGATAAAGCTGGGGGACTTCCACAAAATCTCGGTGCCCTACTTTTTAATCGCGCTCCTCCTCTCGGCCCTTCTGCTGTGGTAAAAAAAGGAGAAAGGGCCTCAAGCGAAGGTAACGCTCCTGTCCTTGAGGGAGCGGTTGAGCAGGTCGGCGTGCTCCAGGGTAACCTGGTACTCCGCGAGCTTCTCCAGCTTTATCTCGCCGCCATCGAGGACTATCTTGTTGAGATAAACTTTCCCCTCGTCGAAGCCGACGGTGTAGACGAAGAGATCCTTCTTGCTCAGGTACTCCCGTATCCTCTCGTCCTCAAGGGCCTTGGCTAATCCGCCGGCGGCGAATATCCTGACGTGAATCACAAAAGCTCCCGGAACTTCCTTCCCGGCGAACTGCCTGAGGGTCTCGACGAATATCTCCTTGGTCTCCTCTATCGGCGTCTCACCGCCGAACTGGAGGACTGTGACCTGCGGAGCGAAGGCCTTGACGCGCTCGGCCATCTCAGCCTCCTTGCCCTTCTCCGCGAGGAAGTGGTAGGTAACCCCTCCACCCAGGGTTATGAAGGTCGCTTCCGTCGCCGTCGCTATGCTGGAGCATATTACGTTCCCGCTCGCAACCACCGCGACCTTGTTGAGTCCGAGGTCTGCTAAAGCCTTTCCGACGAGCCTCCCTGTCAAAGCCCTCAAATAGATCTCCTCCTCAAAAGTTGTCTTGGCCATTCACATCACCTCCCATCTCTGTGGGTTTGTTCTCGATTATGACCAGTGATGTCCTGGAATATAACTTTTTCGGTTGTCCTAATGAACTTTTGCTAACCGAATAAACCGGTTTGCCGTCATTGTGGCGATATCTTCCCCAATATCAGTCATCTTTTTGACTTTTTGACACCTCAACTCTGTATATTTGGCAAAATATCAGTCACCGACGGTGATATCTGCAGGATGACAAAAGAATAATTGAGTTCGATAGATAAACTTATAAGGTTCGAAAACAAAAAGTGAGTGAGGTGATGCATATGCTGAGTGAAAAGATGCTGAGTGCCCTGAACGAACAGCTCAACAAGGAGCTCTTCTCGGCCTACTTCTACCTTGGAATCGCGGCCTACTTCAAGGACAGAAGTTTGGACGGCTTCGCGAGCTGGATGGAGGCCCAGGCAGAGGAGGAGCTCGGGCACGCCCTTAGGATATACGACTACATCTTCGACCGCGGTGGAAAGGTCGAGCTTGAGAGGATTGAGAAGCCGAAGCAGACCTTTGAGAGCCCGCTGAAGGCCTTTGAGGCGGTCTACCTGCACGAGGTCGGCGTTACCCAGTCGATCTTCAAGCTGGTTGACCTGGCCAGGGAGGAGAACGACCACGCGACCTACAACTTCCTCCAGTGGTTCGTCGAGGAGCAGGTGGAGGAGGAAGCGAGCACCAAGGCGATCGTTGACAAGCTCAAGATAATCGGCGACAGCCCGCAGGGTCTCTTCATGCTGGACAGGGAGCTCGGGGCAAGGAGTGCCCAGTTAAGGGCGCTTCTGACCCAGGAGACCTGACCTTTCGTTTTTCAGCGGAAACGTTTTTAGGGTTCACTGCATATGTTGATACGGTGATGTCCATGGCAGAACCCCTCGTTAAGAAAGCCTATGAGGTAGAGAAGAAGGCAGCCTCCAGTTACACGGATGGGCTGAAAATGATAAAGGGGCAGGGTTTGAGGTATACGAAAGT
>NZ_JALXBJ010000063.1 GCF_026991495.1 Thermococcus sp.
CCTTCGATAATGGGGGAGCTGGTTGATTACTCGGACCGTCTCATACTCCCGGGCTTCGTAGACACGCACGTTCACCTGCCCCAGTTCTACAGCAGGGGCATGATCAGCACTTCCCTCCTCGATTGGCTTGAGAAGTTTATATTCCCAGCGGAGATGAAGTTCTCCGATCCCGGGTTCGCCCGAAAGGCCTCCAGGGAATTCTTCTCCACCCTCATAAGAAACGGAACGACGACGGCCATGGTCTACTCCTCATCCCACAGGGAGGCCACTGAGATAGCCTTCGAGGAGGCAATGAGGAGCGGCATGAGGGCCGTGATAGGTCAGGTTCTCATGGACAGAAACGGGCCGGAGGAGCTCTTGACCACCCCAAAGAGGGCCAAAGAGGAAATAGCTGCCGTCGCCTCAAGATGGCACGGCTTCGACGGCAGGCTTTTCTACGCGGTAACGCCCCGCTTTGCCGTCTCCTGCAGCATGCCCCTGATGAAAACCGCCGCCAGGGTAGCGGAGGAGATGGGCCTCTACGTCCAGACCCACCTGTCGGAGCAGGCCGAGGAGATAAAGGAGGTTCTCAGGCTGTTCCCAGGGGTGAGTTCGTACACCGAGGTCTACCTGAAGGCAGGTCTTCTCGGCCGGAAAACTGTTGTCGCCCACGCCATCCACCTGTCCGATACCGAGAGGAGGATTTTAGCGGAAACCGGTACGAAGGTTGCCCACTGCCCGTCCTCAAACTTCTTCCTCCACAGCGGCACAATGAGCCTCCCCTCCCATGAGAGGTTCGGGATTGTGGTGGGTCTCGGCTCCGATGTGGCGGCAGGGCCCTTCGTTTCAATGCTTGAGGTCATGAGGGACGCATACTACGCCAATCCGATGGATCCCTTCAAGGCCTTTCACCTGCTGACCATGGGCGGGGCAAGGGTTCTCGGCCTCGATGGCAGGATAGGGAGCCTCGAAGCGGGTAAGGAAGCCGACTTCGTGGTGGTGAACCCCGAGCCCCTCGCCTCCCCAGACGATGACCTGTGGATAATCCTCTCCAAGCTCATGATCTTGGGGGACGAGAGAAACGTAACCGCCACATACGTGAGGGGCAAACGGCTCTGGCCCGCTGAAGCCGGGGGATAATGGCCTTTCACTTCTTGGGGACATAAACCTGGAAGTAGGTGTGCTCCCCCATTTTTTCACTGTGGATCATCTTGAAGTAGAGCTTTGCGAGCAGCTCCACCGCGACTCTGCCCCATATGTTGAAGCGCACTTTAAAGCTGTCCTTCTCGCTCTGGAACTCGATTACCACTGTCTTCTCCTCGCTGTCCGGCATCACCCGGCTCACCCAGTACTCGGGCCCCACAACCTGACCTCCCATGAGAAGAGGAAGGAGCTCCCTCAGATCTGTGAACTGGATTATGAACCTTCCCCCCGGCTTCAGAACCCTCGCGGCTTCCCTGAAGACGGAGTTGAGACCAGAAGGCTCGAAGTGCACGAGGCTGTCAATGAAGAGGACGTAGTCAAAGCTGTCGTCCTCGAAGGGCAGTTCCCTCGCATCCCCCTTAACGAACTCGACCTTTGAGCGCTTCTCCTCGGCGAACTTTCTGGCCCTCCTCAGCATTGTCTCGCTTGAGTCCAGGCCGATCACCTGAAAGCCCATCTCATCAAGGAGAAAGGAGAAGCCGCCGGCACCGCAGGCGAGGTCGAGTACCCTCCCTCTCCCGGCCATGAACTTGAGGAGCAGGGGCTCTAAATCCTCCACCCTCCTCCTGTATTCCTCAGAGTAAACGTCGCTGTAGGCCTTGAAAACCTCGTAGTACTTTTCGAAGGTCATGTTCCCAGTTACTCCGCATTCCTTAAATATTTGTCCCGGCCTCTACCCTTGGGGGTGGAGTGATGATAATACGCGCACCTGCCCACCTGCACACCGGAAACCCGGACCTGAGCGGAGACATGGGGAGGCTCTACGGGACGGTCGGCTTCGCCATCGAGAGGCCCTCCCTTGAAATCGAGGTTAAGCCCGCGGGGAAAGACGCCGCCAGCGATGAAGACGCGATGAAGTTCATACGGCGCTTCAGGGAAAGCCACGACTTCCCTCCCGTGAGCGTTGAGGTCAAAAGCCACATCCCGAAGTGGGTCGGCCTGGGCTTTCACACGACTTTGGCTTTGAGCATAGGAGAGGGTATAAACAGACTCTTTAACCTCGGGCTCTCCTTCGAGGAGGTTGCCCTCTCGATGAGACGCGGCCTGATAACGGCCCTCGGCTTTTATTCTCTAAAAATCGGCGGCTTCATCTACGAGGGCGGCTTTCCTGTGGAGAAGCGCGAAAAGGTCGTTCCCCCACTAATATTTAGGGGGGAAATGCCCGGGGACTGGCTCTTCGTTGTAGCGGTTCCCGAAACGCCGAGGAAGGCCATTGAGGAGGTTAGAAGGAGGGAGGACGAGATACTCTGGAACCTAAAGAGAATGCCCCCTGAATTAGCGGACAGACTTTCAAGGATAGTGCTAATGAAGATCCTCCCGGCTTTCGTCGAAAAGGACATCAAGGCCTTTGGCGAAGGACTGTACCAGTTCAACCACCTTCTGGGCGGATTCTGGAGTGACTACCAGGGCAACGTTTACTGCTGCGACATCGTTAACGAGGGCATAAAGTTGATGCTCGACAAGGCTTACTGCGCCTGCCAGACGAGCTGGGGACCGACCTTCTACGGGCTGGTAAAAGGCGAAAAAAGAGCAGAGGAGGTCAAATCTGCCATCGAGTCTTTCCTCCGCGATAACGGCGACGGCGGGGAGGTTTTTATAACGAGAGCGGACAACCGCGGGATGGTGGTGTTCGATGGTTAAGGCTGTGGGTATAGACTCTGGAACCAAGAGCATGGATTTATTTGGCTTCGACGACGAGACAGATGAGGTGATAGCCGACGTCTCGGTTGACAGGAACCGCATCACCGAGAACCCGGCGGTAATCCTTGAGCTCCTGAGGGAGATCCAGGGGAAGCATGGAAAGATCGACGCCATAGTCGGCCCCTGCGGCTACGGGATACCTCTAAAGCCCGCCAAGGAGGCCACCGATGAGGAGATAGCCCTCGCCACCTTCATAACCGAGGCCGACGTGAGGAGGAGGCTGAAGATAGTCGGTTTAAGGGAGCTGATGCTCCTGATGAGGGAAGCCAAAGACCTGAACGTCTACTTCACCCCCGGTGTTGTACACCTCCCAACTGTCCCGGAGTGGAGGAAGGCCAACAGGATAGACCTCGGGACAGCAGATAAGGTCTTCACCGCTGCCTTGGCCATGGTCAGAGAATCCGAAAAAAAGGGAATTCCCTACTCCCAGACAAACCTCATAGCGGTCGAGGTCGGCTTCGCCTACACCTCCGCGATGGCGGTTAAGAACGGCCAGATCGTTGACGCGATGGCGGGGACAGCCGGCTTCCCCGGCTACCTCGGCATGGGCTTCATGGACTCCGAGTTAGCCTACGCCTTAGCCAACGCTCTGGACGACTTCGGAAAGCTCCTCCTCTTCCAGGGCGGCGCCTCTTACATAGCCGGCGTAGATCCCATCTCAGTTTCACCGGAGGAGTTCGTGAAGCTTGCAAGGGAAGACGAGAACGTCAGGAAGGGCTACAACGCGATGATTGAAGCCATTGTGAAGGACGTCTTTGCCCTGCTGCCCTCCGCAAAGCCCGAATCCATCTACATCAGCGGACGCTTTTCAAGGATCCCGGAGTTCTTCAGGGATGTGAAGGGGGCGCTCGAAGGGGCCTTCAAAGACTACGGCTTCTCAATTAAAGTTCTCAAGCTCGAGAGCAGGGCGAGGGCTAAGGAAGCGGCGGAGGGGAGCGCCGTAATAGCGAACGGCATCGCGGGCGGGAAGTACAGAGGGCTCGTCGAGAGCTTAAAGCTGAGGGAGAGCTCCGGTTCGATCTTTGACTGGGTAAAGCTGAAGGAGCGCGAGAACCTCAGGATTTTCGAGGAGCTTATCATTTAGCCGAATTTTTTTGAGCTTAGCTTTTTATCCCCCCTTTCCAACTCCCCTCCGGTGGTTAAGGTGGAGTTCAACCTCATAATAACCGGCGTCGGCGGTCAGGGCGGTCTGACCCTTTCGAGGATAGTGGGCAACGCGGCGATGGCCGAGGGCTACAGGGTCAGGATCGGCGAAACCCTCGGGATGAGCCAGCGCTACGGCAGCGTTCTGAGCTACCTCCGCTTCGGAGAGGAGGTCTATTCACCCCTCATCGAGGAGGGAGAGGCGAACCTAATGATCGCCCTTGAGCCGGCCGAGGCCCTGAGGAACGCGCGCTTTTTGAGCAAGAAGAGCACCGCGATAATCAACGCCTACCCTATTCACACCGCGACAACCCTCGTGGGGAAGGAGCGCTACCCTGAACTTGAGGAGATAATGGAAGCTATAGGGCGGATCTGCCCCGTCCACATGAGGAACTTCCAGGAGGAAGCGGACAGGATAAACCCGAGGACTCTGGGCGTCCTGATGCTGGGCTACGCCTTCGGAAAGGGCCTCGTTCCCCTCAGGCGGGAGAGTCTGATGGATGGGATAAGGCTCACCCTCCGCGAGAATCTGTGGGGGGCGAACTTCAGGGCCTTCGAGAGGGGCGAGGAGCTGGCGCGCGGGTGATGGCATTAGCACCTCTTCAGTAGTGGGATCAAAGCTATCCCAAGCGACAGCGCGGGCCCGCAGGTTTTCCCTCCCCTTGTTTTGAAGTGGTCTTTGAACTTAGTGTTGTGGTGGTCGGGGATGTACTCGAACTCGTTGTTTTAGTCTCCATGGGGGAGCTCTCACCTTAAAAACCGGCTTCCCTCACTGGCAGGTTACATTGTCTCCCTCTCTCCAGCATTCAGTGATCCCTGGAACGGAGCCTCAAGGCCCTTTTGATAGCCTCCACCTCTTCACCGCTCAGCCTGTTCTCGACCCAGCGCCCTCTCATGCTCAGGTTCTCATCTTCCAGATCCAGAACGGCCTTCCTTATCCCTCCCCTGGGCTTTCTGCAGTCTCCCCTCCACCGCGGGATGACGTGAACGTGCAGGTGGGGGACAGTTTGCCCGGCGGCCTCCCCGAGGTTCATGCCCACGTTGAAGCCGTCCGGTTTGAGAGCTTCTTTGAGGGCCTTCATTGCCATCTCCACTCCCCTGATCAGGGCCGCCTTCTCCTCCCAGGTGAGCTCATCCCAGCGCTCCACGTGCCTTTTCGGGACAACGAGGAGGTGGCCCCTGCCCGCGGGGTAGCTGTCAAGGACTATCCTTATGAGGCCGTCCTCGTGCACAACGTCCTCCCTTCTCGGGTTGCAGAAAGGGCACTTCATTTTCATCACCCTGGATTTGAAGAAAATCCTTAAAACCTATTTCCCCAGTCTTTTGGGGGAAGAAATGGAAGTGGGGCCACTTGAGAAAACCTACAGGAAGCTGATAATGTCGGGCCTTCTGCTCCTCCTAACGGCCTTTGCCCTCCTAATATTCAAGCCCACTGGGACATCTTCCGTTGCGTTAGGGGCGGTTCTCTTTGCAGTCTCTTTCCTACCCCTGGAGCTCGCGAGGAGGGTCGCGGCCAAGATAGCCGTTGAGATAAGGGAAGAGGGAAAAGCTTAATTATTGGGCCGGGGTATTGGTTCTGGACAGAACAGGGGTGATGGACAGATGGCATTCGTACCACCGCAGGCCGGTTACGACAGGGCGATAACTGTGTTCAGCCCTGATGGGAGGCTGTTCCAGGTTAACTACGCAAGGGAGGCAGTTAAAAGAGGGGCAACGGCAGTCGGCGTTAAGTGGAAGGACGGTGTCGTTCTCGCCGTTGAGAAGAGGATAACGAGCAGGCTTATAGAGCCGAGCAGCTATGAGAAGATCTTCCAGATCGACGACCACATAGCCGCGGCTCCGAGCGGCATAATAGCGGACGCGAGGGTTCTCGTTGATAGGGCCAGGCTGGAGGCTCAAATCTACCGCCTCACCTACGGCGAGCCGGTTCCCCTCACCGTTCTTGTGAAGAAGATCTGTGACCTCAAGCAGGCCCACACCCAGTACGGTGGTGTGAGGCCTTTCGGCGCGGCCCTCCTCCTCGCCGGGGTGAACGAGAAGCCGGAGCTCTACGAGACAGACCCGAGCGGCGCCTACTTCGAGTGGAAGGCCGTCGCGATAGGTAGCGGAAGGAACGTCGCGATGGCCATCTTTGAGGAGCACTACAAGGACGACATAGACATGGAGGGAGCGATAAAGCTCGCCATCTTAGCCCTCGCGAAGACCCTCGAGGAGCCCAGCGCGGAGGCGATAGAGGTAGCATACATAACCACCGAGGACAGGCACTGGAAGAAGCTATCCAAGGAGAAGCTCAAGGGATACCTCGAGGAGATGGCAAAGGAAGCCAAAGAGGAGCAGGTCGAGGAGAGGGAGGAGGACTACTCCGAACTCGACCAGAACTACTGAGGTGACGGGCGGTGCCGATTAGCGTTGACAAGGCCGTCATCGCCCGTCTCAGGACGCACGGTGAGACCTTTGAAATACTCGTCGATCCGTACCTTGCGAGGGACTTCAAGGAGGGCAGGGACGTTCCGGTGGAGGAGATCCTCGCGACTCCATACGTCTTCAAAGACGCCCATAAGGGCGACAAAGCGAGCGAGCACGAGATGGAGAAGATCTTCGGAACGAGCGATCCCTATGAAGTCGCCAAGATAATTCTCCGAAAGGGCGAGGTTCAGCTTACGGCGGAGCAGAGGAGGCAGATGATCGAGGAGAAGAGGCGCTACATAGCCACGATAATCCACAGACACGCCGTTGACCCGAGAACCGGCTACCCGCATCCAGTGGACAGGATCCTCAGGGCTATGGATGAAGCTGGGGTGCACGTGGATCTCTTCAAGGACGCCGAGGCCCAGGTTCCCGGCGTGATCAAGGCAATCCGCCCCCTCCTGCCGATAAAACTTGAGATGAAGGTCATAGCCGTTAAGATACCGGGCGACTACGTTGGAAAGGCCTACGGCGAGGTCAGGAAGTTCGGGAACATAAAGCGGGAGGAGTGGGGCAGCGACGGTTCGTGGATGTTCCTCATCGAGATCCCCGGTGGAGTCGAGGAGGAGTTTTATGAAAAGCTCAACGCCCTTACAAAGGGCACCGTCGTAACCAAACTGTTAGAGAGGAAGGGACTATGAAGAAGGGGAGTATTTTTGTAAAACCAAGGGAGCTCGTGGTTCCTGGGACGCTGCTCGTCCAGGGGCCTTTTAAAAATGGTAGAGGGACCTTCAGGGAAGGGAACAGGATATACTCCACGGTCGTGGGGCTGGTTGAGATCAGGGGGGATCTCGTAAGGGTGATCCCACTCGAAGGACCCTACATGCCGGAGGTTGGCGACAACGTCCTCGGCAAGATCGTGGACGTCAGGTTCTCCAACTGGGTGGTTGACATAGGGGCGCCCTACGAGGCCAGTCTCAGGGTTCAGGACGCGACGGAGGAGCGCATCGACATAATGAAGACAGACCTGAGGAGGATTTTTGACATCGGGGACGTGATCTACGCCAAGATAAAGGCCTACAACGAGGTGAACCAGATAGATCTAACGACGAGGGGCATGCCCTTTAAAGGGGGACCCCTCAGGGGCGGTCAGCTGGTCACCATAACCCCGTCCAAGGTGCCGAGGGTGATAGGCAAGGGCGGCTCCATGATAAACATGATAAAGAAGCTGACCAACACGAGGATAATAGTCGGCCAGAACGGATGGGTATGGGTCAGCGGAAGGAACGGCGAGCTTGAGAGGCTGGCCATTGAAGCCATACTCAAGGTCGACCGCGAGAGCCACACCCAGGGCCTGACTGACAGGGTTAAGGAGTTCCTCCTTGAGAAGCTGAGGGAGCTAAAAGAGCGCGGTGTCATAACCGAGCTTCCTAAGATTGATGAAGGTAAAGAGGGTGGAGGCAATGATGGGAAGACCTGAAGGGTTAAAGCTCATCGATGAGAACGGGAAGAGGGTGGACGGCAGGAAGAAGTACGAGCTCAGGAAGATAGACATGGAGGTAGGCATCCTGAAGAACGCCGACGGCTCGGCTTACGTCGAATGGGGCAAGAACAAGATACTCGCCGCGGTCTACGGCCCCAGGGAGATCCACCCCAAGCACCTCCAGCGGCCGGACATGGCGGTTCTCCGGGTGCGGTACAACATGGCCCCCTTCAGCGTTGAGGAGAGGAAGAAACCCGGTCCCGACAGGAGGAGCGTCGAGATAAGCAAGGTCATAAGGGGGGCCCTTGAGCCAGCGCTGCTCTTAGAGATGTTCCCGAGGACGGTAATAGACGTGTTCATAGAGGTTCTCCAAGCGGACGCGGGGACGAGGGTCGCCGGCATAACCGCGGCCTCTTTAGCCCTTGCAGACGCCGGCATACCTATGAGGGATCTCGTCGCGGCGTGTGCCGCAGGTAAGATAGACGGCGAGATAGTACTCGACCTGAACAAGGACGAGGACAACTACGGCGAAGCGGACGTTCCAGTCGCCATAATGCCGCTCAAGAACGACATAACCCTCCTTCAAATGGACGGCTACCTTACGAGGGACGAACTCCTCGAGGCGGTCAAACTCGCCATAAAAGGCGCGAAGGCAGTCTACCAGAAGCAGCGCGAGGCCCTGAAGGAGAAGTACCTGCAGATAGCCCAGGAGGTGGCGGGAAATGAGTGACGCACCTGTCATGGCTGGGATAATGCGCGACAGGATACTCAACCTCCTGAAGAAGGGCAAGAGGATAGACGGAAGGGGCTTCGAGGATTACAGGGACGTTGAGATAAAGACTAACGTCATAGAGAAGGCGGAGGGCTCAGCGTGGGTGAGACTGGGCGAGACCCGCGTCTTGGTGGGAATAAAAGTCGACGTCGGGGAGCCGTTTCCCGACCTTCCCGACAGGGGCGTCATGACGACCAACGTCGAGCTCGTTCCCCTCGCGTCCCCCACCTTCGAGCCAGGCCCGCCCGATGAGAACGCAATCGAACTCGCCCGCATTGTTGACAGAGGCATTAGGGAGAGCCAGGCCGTCGAGCTTGAGAAGCTCGTCATAGTCCCGGGCAAGCTCGTAAGGGTCATCTTCATAGACGTCCACGTTCTCGACCACGACGGGAACCTCATAGACGCGACCGGGCTCGGGGCGATGGCCGCCCTGCTGACGGCCCGGATTCCGAAACTCGAATACAACGGGGAAACAGGCGAGCTCGTCAGGCTCGACGAGTACGAACCCCTCCCCGTGAGGCACGTACCCCTCCCAGTGACCTTCGCCAAGATCGGGGGCAACATGGTGGTAGACCCGAGCCTCGACGAGGAGCGGGTAATGGAGAGCAGGATAACGGTGACCTTTGACGAGACCGGCCACGTCTCCGCGGTGCAGAAGGGAGAGGGCGGCAGTTTCAAACTCGAGGAGGTCATGTACGCCGTGGACACAGCCATGAGGAAGTCCAGCGAACTCAGGGAGATGCTCCTCTCCAGCGTTGACAGGGGGCTCCCCTGATGCTTTCTTTTTCATGGGAAAGAGATATAAACATTGGCAATCAAATTAGCCCAGTCTCTTACCGTCTGTCAGGGGTGAAGGATGATGGGACTCTTTGATGGTATCATCAAGAAAAAACCCGAGGGTGCCAAGGCCAAGAGGACGGTTCCCGTTAAGGAAGTTGTGGAAAAGCCCGAGAAAAAGCAGGTCCAGCCGAAGGAAGTTGAGGTTATCCCCCTGGAGGAGGACGAGCTCGCGGCCGAGATCGTCAAGCCCCAGATAAGGCTCATAAAGAAGGTGGTCGTTACGAGCTACTCCGACCTCGAACGCATCTCGGAGGAGCTCCAAAACGGCAACCTCGTCATAGTTGACCTGAGCCCCCTTGAGGTCAAGCCGGACATCCTTGAGAAGGTCGCGGAGCAGATAAAAGGAATGACGAGCGCCCTGGGCGGTCAGGTAGCGAAGATATGCAAGACGGAGATAAAACTACTCATAACCCCCGAGGACATAAAGTTCGCGAAGTAATCTAATTTTTGAGGTATCTGCCGATTCCCGGTGGATTTTCCTTATTAGCATGGATTTTATAAACGCCTCCGGGTCTTTTTTGGTGGTCGAAGATGGGAGAGAAGGAGAAAGTCAAGGTCAAACCGGAGCTCGGCGAGGTCCAGGTCATAAGCCTTGGGGACTGCCCCATATGCGGGGGGAAGGGAACGCTCAAAGCCATACAGCACATCCACGAGATACCCTACTTCGGCAAGGTCATGGAGAGCACGATATACTGCGAGAGGTGTGGCTACAGAAACGCCGACGTTATGATACTCGAAGACAGACCGCCGAAGCTCTACACGGTGAGGGTTGAGAATGAAAAAGACCTCTTCACGAGGGTCGTGAGGAGCAAGAGCGGGACGATAGAGCTTGAGGAGATAGGGGTGAAGATAGAGCCGGGGCCGGCAGCGGAAGGCTTCATAACCAACATCGAGGGCGTCCTTGAGAGGGTTCGCGAGACCCTCCTGATGGCGAGGGAGTTCAGGAAGCAGGAGGGGGACGAAGATGCTGTAAAGAAGGCCGACGAGATACTGGAGTACATCGAGGAGGTCAAGGAGGGCAAAAAGCCCCTAACTGTCAGAATAGCCGACCCCCTCGGAAACAGCGCTCTGATAGGCGAGAAGGTTAAGAGCAGACTTCTTACCGAGGAGGAAATTAAGAAGCTGAGCCTCGGGCCGTATAAGCTCGTTCCGGCCGAGGAGCCTGAGGAGGGCTAAAGGTAGAGAACGTCCCTTGAGAGAAGGTCTTCTATGAGGGTCCTGACCCAGGGCTTTCTGGTTTTTCTCGACAGGTGGACTATCCCCTCGACGTGGACGCCGTACCTTTCCTTCATCTCCTCCCTGCTCAGCGGTTCCTTGAAGAGGAAGGGCTTCTCAATCGTGAACGCGTAGCCGTAGTCTTTGATGTAACTCTCAAGCCACCTCCTGCCGTTCTCGCCGTGGACGAGGCTTAAACCGCTCGTTTCTTTGGTCATCTCCCAGAGCGTCTCGGGGTCGGCCTTTATCACCTCGCCAACCTCGAAACCACCTGCAATTGTCCCCCTCTTCGTCAGCGTCTGCTCCTCGTGGAGGCCGAGCCTCCTGAGCGTATCGCGAAGCTCGTAGGGGTTGCCCCTCGCCACGTAGAGGAACACCACGTCCCCCTCGTTGAAGGCCCTCGACTTCCTCAGCTCCACCGTTTTCAGCCCTCGGAAGAGCAGTTCGGCGTAAACCTGATGGAGTGCTATGACGTGCTCCATGCTTTCACCGCCCGAGAGGTCGGGAAACCGTTTAAAAAGGATTTGGGTCGTTAAACGGGCCTTAAGCCTGCCTTAACGATATCGCTCACGACTCCGCTTGCCGTCTCTTTGGGCCCTGCTCCCGCTCCCTTAACGAGTAGCTCCCCGAGGAGGTCTGTCCTTATCAGGGCGACGTTCTCGTTGCTCGAAACGGCCAGCGGACTTTCGAGGGGTATCTCCCTGGGCTCGACCTTTACCTTCCCCCTCTCAACGGTCGCGACGAGCCTTATCGTCTTCCCGTGGGAGGTTGCCTCCCTCACAAGCTCGGGCGTTATGCCCTCTATTCCCTTCACCTCGGCCTCCTCGAACGTCATCGGGTGGAAGGCGACGCAGTGCAGGATCGTTGCCTTGTAACCCGCATCTATCCCGAGCACGTCCCCTCTCGGGTCCCTCTCAGCCATACCGAGGGACTGGGCTTCCCTCAGCGCCTCCTCGAAGGTCTTTCCCTCCTCCATTTTAGACAGTATAAAAGTTGTCGTCGCGTTTAGAACTGCCTCGATTCTCTCCACACTGTCCCCCAGCAGGTTCTCCCGCAGGAGAGCTATCACCGGCGTCCCCGCCATGGCCGTTGCCTCGAAGAGGTAAGGAATTCCCCTCCTCCCTGCCTCGCCAACGAGCTCGGAGTAGTGGAACGCCAAGGGTGGCTTGTTGCTCGTAACGAGAGCGCTCCCGTTCCTTATCGCCCTGAGGTGCCAGGGAAAGGCGTTGGCATCGTTGGTGACGTCAACGACGATGTCCGGGTTTACCTCCTCGATTGCCTCTCCGGGCCTCATGTCGTAGACCTCGTAGTCGTTCGTCCAGGCCGAGAGCCTCCCGAAGTTCTCCTTCACGAGGAGCGCCTCCCCGAGGTCGAGGCCCTCGGGCAGCCACACGAGACCGCTCGTATCGGCCACGCTGAGAACCTTAAAGCTCAGTCCATACCTCTCCCTGAAGAACCCAGCCTTTTCGAGGAGAGTCCTTGCCACAGCTCTTCCCACGTTCCCAAAGCCGAAGATGGAGAGGGTTATCTCCTTCACGGAACCACCGCAGAAAAGTTGGGGGAGGGCTTAAAGGCCTTACCTCCCGAGGATGACCTTTATGATGTTCATGTCCCTGACTATGCCGACGAGGTCGTCGTCCCCCTTTATCACGGGCAGTTGCTCGATCCTGTACTTGACCATCTTCCTTGCCACATCGTAGACGCTCATGTGCGGCGTTGCGACGACAACATGGGGGTTCATGATCTCCCCCACGGGCTTCTTTGGCAGCTGAAGCTCCGTCTTCTCGAAGATGAGCGTCGGGTTGGCCTCTATTATCCAGTCCTCCTCGCTCGAAGCGGAGAGGGCGGTCTGTTTTATTATCCTGACGACTTCCCCGTCCCTGAGCAGATCCGTCTCGTCCACCATGCCAACGAGCTTTCCGTCGTCGTCTATCACAGGTATCGCCATTGCGTTGCAGAGCAGGAGGGCTTTGAGGGCCGCTTTGAGGGGTGTCCCCTGCCATACGACGCTGACGTTCTTCTGGTAGTAGGGCTCGATGCTCACCTCCTTGAGCCTCTCGTTCTTTGAGAGGTACCTCCTGATTATGTCCCCAACTGTGAGTATGCCCACAACGCTCCCATCATCGTCCACCACGATTACCCTTCTGTAGTCCATCTCCAGCATCCTTCTGACGGCTTTCTTGAGGTCGTCGTTCGGTCTGACCACAGGGACTTCACGCCGGATGAGCATCGCCAGTTGATCCTCGTCGGGGTGCAGGAGAACCCTCTTTATGCTTATGATACCCGCGAGCTGACCCGTCTTTTTGTTAACGACCGGGAATGACCGTACTTTGTGCCTCTTGAAAAGCTCAAGAGCATATCCCCTCGTGGCGGGCAACTCAATCACAACAGGTTCCTTCGTCATGATGGTCTTTACCCTCATCCCTATCACCGCTTTAGGGTAAGAATCCCCACATCTATTTTAAGTTTTCCATTGGACCGGCCGATGAGCTGAGGGAATGCTCTCGGAAGAAAAAGGGAAGACGGTCAGCCAAGCAGGGCCAGGAAAACGCCTGCCACGACGGCCGTCCCTATAACCCCGGCGACGTTCGGGCCCATCGCGTGCATCAGGATGAAGTTGCCCGGATCCTCCTCGCTGGCCATCCTCTGGACGACCCTAGCGGACATCGGAACCGCCGAAACCCCCGCTGCGCCGATCATGGGGTTTATCTCCCCTCCCGAGACCTTCATCATGAGCTTTCCGAAGAGAACCCCACCCGCGGTGGCGCTGGCGAAGGCGACAACGCCAAGCCCGAGTATCTCAAGGGTCTGCGCCGTGAGGAAGCTCTCCGCCCTCATGGTCGACCCAACACCGAGGCCGAGGAAGATGGTAACTATGTTCATGAGCTCCTCCTGGGCCGCCTTGCTGAGCCTCTCGACGACCCCGCTCTCGCGGAAGAGGTTGCCTATCATTAGCATGCCTATTAGTGGTGCCGCGCTCGGAACGAGGAGGCCGATGACTATCATGGTGATTATCGGGAAGAGCATCTTCTCCCTCTTGGAGACCGGTCTGAGCTGCTTCATCCTTATCTTTCTTTCTTCCGGACTGGTGAGGGCCTTGATTATCGGTGGCTGGATTATCGGGACGAGACTCATGTAGCTGTAGGCTGCGACCGCCGTTGCCGCCAAGATCTCAGGCGCGAGCTTCGTCGTCAGGTAAATCGTCGTAGGGCCGTCCGCACCCCCTATGATGCCTATGGAGGCTGACTGATGGAGGTTGAAGCCCAGAGCCAAAGCCGTCAGCATTGCCACGAAGACGCCTATCTGGGCTGCAGCACCGAGGAGGGCCGTCTTCGGATCTGCTATCATCGGCCCGAAGTCAGTCATCGCACCAAGGCCGAAGAAGATGAGTAGCGGCACTATCTCGGTCTTCACGAGGAGGTAGTAGATGATGTCCAGCAGACCGGGCGGGCCGTAGTTCTGGTTCATGTAGGAAACGAGCTTGAATATGTTGTCCCCAATGTTTGCCGGCGGGTTTATCGCCACAGGCCAGTTGGCTATGTTGTTGAGGGGGAGGTTGACAAGGACTGCCGTGATGCCTATGGGCAAGAGGAGCAGGGGCTCCATCTCGTACCTTATGGCGAGGTAGACCAGGGTGAGGCCCACGGCTATCATTATCAGATTGCCGACGCTGAGCTGGAGGAAGCCGAGGGTGCTGAGGAAGTCTATGAAGCTCGTCATGGCCATCACCCGATTTCTATTAGTGGGTCGCCGGTGTTCACGGTGTCGCCTTCCTTAACGTGGATTTTCTTCACAACACCATCCCTCGGCGAGGGTATCTCATTCTCCATCTTCATGGCCTCTAAAACGAGCAGTCCCTGGC
>NZ_JALXBJ010000064.1 GCF_026991495.1 Thermococcus sp.
CGATGATTCAACGCTTGAAGGAAGTTGCGGGAGAGTATGGTATTCAAGTTGAGGTCGTTGATGAGGCTTTCACTTCGAAAACTTGTCCCGTTTGCGGGAAGCTTCACTATGGGGCTCGTTTTGTTCGTGGTTTGTTTAAGTGTCCCGTGACGGGGCTTGTGTTTAATGCTGACTTGGTTGGTGCTTTCAATATCTTGAAGAAGGTTGCTAAAACCATAACCCTGAATCTGAGCGGGTTTTACGCTCAGGGGAGGGGTAATTGGCCTAAGACCGGGCCAGAGGGGTCGAAGACCCGCTTTTTAGCGGGTTTTAATGAGACCCCTCGAACCTCTCCGCCTTTGGGTTAGGGGTTCCTCGTTGGAACCCTCGCCGTTCACGGCGGGGAGGAGGTCAGAGGCTTGAAGTTTGGGTTCCATGGGATTACGGCAACTGGTCGCTGTCGGTGCTGGTTCCCCGGAGGCTTGGAAGGGAGCCTACCTATGCCAGAGAGCTTAAGAATTATATGAACGCTCTCCTCTCTCCCCTGCAGAAGGGAATCTTCTCCCTTGACTCCCTGAAAAGGCCAAACATTTCAGAGCCGGAACCGCCCAATAGTTACTGTGCCGAGCTTTCCGCCCCGGGAGATTTGATATATACACAGCGCCCTCTCGACGAGTCATCTCTCTATAGTGATGGAGCATGCTTTGAAGCGGATTTCTCTGGGAATTCAAGCAGGAAGATAACTTTGGATTTATCTTCAAAAGGTTGCAGTCCCGCGGTGTTGCTTATATTCCGGGGAAAAGCCGAAAACCTCCTTACGGGCCCATTTTTATCCTCAGTTCAGATTGAAGCCAGGGGATAGGGAAATGTCTGGAGTTCAGAGATTGAAGTCGTTGACGAGGTAGTTGTCGAGCCCGCTCCTTCTTGAGCAGTTTCCGCAGAGAAAGCTTTATTTTTGATTTCTTCAACCTCATCCTATGAAGGCCGAAATCAAAAACCTTATAGACAGGGGAACTTACAGGAAGCTCCCTCTCTTCGAGGGCGAAGTTCCTGAAGGCTCTTACGCCCAGATCGTCGAGGTTAAACCGGAACAGACCGTCAGAAAGCACTACCATCTTCACCAGTACGAGCTGTTCTACATAATAAGCGGTGAGGCAAGGCTGGGTATAGGGGAGACCGAGTATTTAGCAAAGCCCGGCGATATCTTTCTGGTAAAGCCAAAAACCGTCCACTGGGTCGTCAACGAGCGAAACGAGCCGTTCAGGCTCTTCGTGGTGAAGCTGAACTATCACGGCGACGACTCGGTGTGGCTGGATGAGTAGGGGGTGACGGCATGGTGGAAAGAATTATAGGAATCCTCGGCGGTATGGGGCCTTTGGCTACGGCCGACCTCTTCAGGAGGATAGTCGAGAAAACTCCAGCCAAGAGGGATCAGGATCACCCGAGGATAATCATCTACAACAACCCGAAGATACCGGACAGGACGGCGTTCATACTCGGCCACGGCGAAGACCCGAGGCCCGAGCTGATAACCAGCGCGAAAAAGCTTGAGGAGTGCGGTGCCGACTTTATAATAATGCCCTGCAATACCGCTCATTTCTTCGCCGAGGACATCCAGAGGGCGATAAAGGTTCCACTAGTCAGTATGGTTGAGGAAACGGCTGAGAGGGTTAGGGAGATGGGCATCAAAAGAGTCGGCCTTATGGCAACGGAGGGAACGATAAGGGGGCGCGTTTACCACAGGGCGCTTGAGAGGAGGGGAATCAAGCTCGTCTTACCCGATGAGAACGACCAGAAGCTGGTTATGAAGGGCATCTACGAGGGTGTTAAGGCAGGCAACGTTGAGCTGGGAAGGGAGTTGCTCCTTAAGGTCGCAAGGAAGCTTGAGGAGAGGGCGGAAGGGATAATAGCCGGCTGTACAGAGGTCAGCGTCGCTTTGAAGCCTGAAGATCTGAAGGTTCCCCTCATAGACCCCATGGATGTTATAGCGGAAAAGGCCGTGAAGCTGGCCCTTGGCCTTGAAGACCTCTAAATCCACCCTTTCCCCCGGAAGTAGGCGAGCATGCCGGCGGCTACGGCGAGCATGAGCACCAGAACCGCCGGATAGCCGTAGTGCCAGTAGAGTTCCGGCATGTAGCGGAAGTTCATGCCGTAGAGGCCCGTTATGAAGGTCAGCGGGATGAATATGGTCGAGACGACCGTGAGGATTCTTATTATGTCGTTCGTCTTCATCGATATAGTTGAGTAGTAGAGCTCCACGAGGCTGTTGGCCATGTCCCTCTGGCCCTCTAGGATTTCAAGAACCTCAAGGACGTGGTCGTGGAGCTC
This sequence comes from Thermococcus sp., assembly GCF_026991495.1. Classification (GTDB taxonomy): domain Archaea; phylum Methanobacteriota_B; class Thermococci; order Thermococcales; family Thermococcaceae; genus Thermococcus. The sequence goes on from NZ_JALXBJ010000064.1 coordinate 2,308, forward strand.
CCCTATCAAGGGCAGGGACTCCTCCCCGAAGAACCGCGAACCTTCGATTCCCAGCCTCCTGAAGGCCTCAAGGAGCGGAAAGACAGTTCTCCTCATGAAGAGTATCTCCTGCCTTATGCCATGTAGCCTGTGGAGGACGCTCTCGTCGCCCTTAGATAGTATCCTCGCCTCAAGTTCCTCCATCTTAGAGCTTATGCGCTCTATTATGGGCACGTAGTTCTCGACTATCGCCTCAAGGAGCGCAAAGAGCAGGTAGTCAGCACCGCGCTCGCGGAAGAGCCCCTCACCCTCGCGGATGCTCTCCCTTATCTGGTCGAATACATCGCCCCTTATCTCCTGAACCGTTACGAGGAGGTTCCCCCTGAGGAAAATCCCTATCTTCTCCCTCTTCAGGCTACCCTCTTTCTCATAGACCTGGTGGAGGAGCAGAAACAGGTGATCCTTGAACACCATGACCCTCGGCCTTCCAGAACCTCTGGCCAAGCTCCGGGCTACTGAATCGGAGAACCCCAGTTCGCCCTTCAGCTCTTCCGTGGAGACCGGTCCCTCGACGTTCACCCACACAACGTTGTAGTCTCCTATAGAGAGTGCATCCCTTAGGGTCTCCGCTTTCCTGCTGAGGAACCGATCTTTGGAGTACGCCATCACGGTTATCCTTGGCCTCTCCCCCGTTCCCTTCATTCACTCATCCCCTGAGCTCAATGACCATCCCCGAATGGAGCTTGTGGAAGTTCTCGCCATAGGCATTCATGAACTCGGATTCAGCCCTCAGTCCGGTGCAGTGGCCGGTGTATACTTCCTCAACACCCAGTTTTTTGAACTCCTCAACCGTTCTCTTTATCCGCCCTTCGCTCGCGTCTATGAGGTGGAAACCCCCTATAACTGCCCCAACTTTCTCCTCCCCGGTGAGCCTTACAGCGTGCTTCACTATGCCCACTATGCCCGCGTGACTGCAACCGCTCACGACGACAAGGCCTTCTTCGGTTTTTGCAACGATGCTCATGTCATCGAGGAGTTCATCCTCCACGACCTTCCCGTCCTTCAGCGTGTAAACCCCTATACCCGCCCTCTCGAAGTCTTCCCGGTCCCTAATCTCGCCCGTTGACCAGAGACCCTCAACTATCTCAACCGGCTCTGCCGTCAGGTAAAGCTCCGCCAGTTTCTCAACATCTTCCCTCCTGAAGGGAATCCCAACGTCCCGCAGGTAGGGCCTCGTTACGAAGTGCCTCCTGAATAGCGTGGGATGCGCTATGACCGGAACACGCCTTCCGATTGCCTTAAGGATTTCAAGGAGCCCGCCCGTGTGGTCGTAGTGGCAGTGGCTCAGGAAGACGTAGTCTATGCTCCCGGGTTTTATCCCGAGCAGTCCCATGTTGTGGAGAACTGGATAAGCGCTTTGACCCGTATCAAACAGTAGCCTCCTGCCGTTCTTCTCTATCAGGAAGCTCACCCCGTGCTGGGCAAGAAATGGACTTTCATAGCCGGAGTAGTCCTCGACAAGAACAACGACGCGCATCTCTTCCACCCTTGCGGAAATTAGGGAAAGGTAAAGTTATAGTTTTCGGCCCATAACGCATTTTCCATCTTAAGCACTTCAAGACCGGCTTTAAGGGCAGCTTTCACAGCAGCCGTTAGTGTTAGCATCATGATGCTTATCCAATTTGCCTTTGGCAACACGGCCCACTTCTTCGCCGAGACAGAGGAGTACGGGGATTCCGCATCAGCATTACCAAGGAAACGGTCGAGAGGGTGGGGGGAGATGGGTCTCAGAAAGGCCGGCCTTCTCGCGACGGACGGGACGATAAAGGGACGCGTTTTACCTCAGGGCGCTGCTCAAGTACGGCGTCCAGATAACGGTTCCAGGAAAGAGGGGCAGGAGGATGTGATGAAGGCAATCTACCGGAGGGCCAAGGCTGGAAACCTTAAACTGAGCAGGGAGCTCTTGCTGAAGATCGTGAAAAGGCTGGAAAAGCGCGTGGACAAGCTGATAGCGGGCTGTACAGAACTGACCTCCTCCCCGCCTTGAAAGGCGAGGGTTCCAACGGTTTAACCCCTCGCCAAG